>NZ_KV801109.1:1688-38177 GCF_001810405.1 Staphylococcus sp. HMSC069D12 | reverse complement strand
TATGCGTTATCTGATTTAGTCGCCAAACTATTCATATCAGATGACGCTTTTTCTATAACTATATCAATATCATTCAATTCACTTTCGTAATCACGAATGACCGATAATAATGTTGATACAATAATGAAATTTGATTTCATATTGTCATTAGTCCTTTTTTCTCCTACTACTTGATTATTTTCTCTATAATAATCTCTTAATTCTTCAAGTCCTTCTTGTTCAGCACATACATAGTCAATAACTGCTTGGATCTTATTAGAAATATCAGCTGTTTCAATACTTGCTTTAATTTGTTTTAAATCTTTAACCATGAGTTATTCCTCCATCACTTAACTAATTTTTTGTTTATTATAGATTTCTTTAGCTTCAATTAAACTTTCTAAAGTACACTTACAGTAGTCTATTTTCTCCAAATCTTCACGACTGAAGAAACTTAACTGACTTTGACTTTCAAATATAATTTCTTCTTCATTTTTAATAATCCAGTTGATAGCATGCATAATATTTAGTTTATTCACATCTAATTTAGCAGCCATTGTTTTCACTCCTATTTGTAGAATTTTATTACTTTCTCATTTTTTAATGAAGGTACAGATATTCCGTAAAAAGTACATACATTTTCAAATCGTTTATATTTTTGTTCCCAAGTTTTCATTTCTTCTTGAAACTGACCATATACACTATCAAAATCACTCCCTAGATCATCTAATACAATTAGTTCGATAGCTTCAGCACCTAAAAAGTCACCTTCTTCTCTGTATGCTTTGGCTTTTTCAGCTAAGTAACCTGTTAACTCTGAAATTCTATCTGCCTCACCTCTTAATTGAGACACTTTCATAGCTGTTACTGCTACATCGTCATATGCTTTTAAAATTTCTTTCATCATTTATTAGTCCTCCAAACTTTCAACAAAAATCGCCATTTCTTCAATAGCTATTTTTAATTCTGCAATATCGTCTTTAGTTAGGAATTTGCTAATATTAGAATCTTCGTAAATAAGAGGAAAGTCAGTAAAAGTTCCAACCGCTGACATTAAATCTTCGTATTCTCGATAATCTGCAAGAATTTCTGAAATTTCATTATCACTTAAATATGGATATTCACTTTTAATAACTGATACATTTTTAGTATGGCGTTTTTGTAGTAGCTTAATCATTTTACTAGTATGCTTTTTACCATTCACCATATGCTCATAGTTCAATTTGCCTTTAATATCTTTAAAATCTTGATTAGTTAAGTTTTTCATTTTCTTATTTTCCTTTCCGAATTTAATTTGTTTGTTTAATTTTTGTTCTTGTTCCATATCCTATACACTCACTTTCTTATCTTTAAGTTCGACGATTCTATTAATATCTAACTGAATACATGCAATTGAGATGTTAGGACTAACTTCAGGAAAATGTTTCTTAAATGCATCAGGTGCAATGTTTAAAAGTAAATTTCCTTCAACATCTTTTACATTGAACCAACCAATGACGCTCTTTGTAATTACTACTTGTTGTTTCATTTCTTTAACCTCCTAAATTGTGCTAAGCAATTTCTTAACATTAATCTGTTTTAAATCATTATTGTGTATATCCATGTGAGATGTGATTTTCTCCATAAATTCATCTACATCAGATTTCTTAAATCGGTATGTGCTGCCTACCATGTAATACTTAAGCCCGTTATTAATAAGTAACTCCTCAATTGTTGGTTTACTTAAATTTAGGTATTCAGATAATTCTTTGTAGGTCATGAAGAATTTTTCTCTTGCCAATTCATCTACACGTTGATTAATAGCTTGCTCTAATAAAGCACGTGCTTCTTCTTCATCAATATTGATGTTGAACATTGGTTAAGCCTCCTTTTCATTATTATCAATTCCAAAAAATTCATTAGGTGTAATTTTAAGAAAATTACAAACTTTCAAAATTGTTGAAGTATCAGGATTTTTAGTCTTTTCATGATACAAACCGTATAATGTTGTTTTTGCTATTCCAGTACCTTCAAATACATCAGCTATTGAAAGTTTTTTTATAGCAAGTATCACTCTGAATTTATTTTCCATATCATCTCACTCCTTTATAACAGATATTTGTAATATTTTTTTGTAGTCTGTTATTAATTACATTGTATACTCGATAAAAACAAATGTCAATTCTCAAAAATATATTAGTGAACTCTGTATTTTTTTAGCGACTTATAGTAACATTATTGTGAAAATAAAGGAGGTAAAAAATATGATTCAAAGTAGATTGTCTGTATTGATGGCTGAACGAGGTCTGAAAATTTCTGATTTATATGAAGAAACCGGAATATCAAAAACTACTTTAATGGCAATAGCTGAAAATACTGGTAAAGGAGTTCAGTTTGATACTGTTGATAAATTGTGTAATTTTTTAGGCGTCACTCCGTGCGAATTTTTCGATTATTCTCCATATATAGTTGAAACTAAAAAAAGTAATTTTAGCGAAGGTGAGATAGATGGATTTGAAATCAAAATAAAAAAACAACATTACGAAAAATATTTCAACTTAGACATGTTTGTTTATAGTGGAGATTCGAATGTTATACCTTTAAAAAAAGGAGAGTTCGATTATTACATTCCTCTAGTATTACAAGGATCAGATCATTACACTGAAAATGAATTTTATACGTTTCTTTCCAATATGAGCATTTCTTTCCGAACAGAGTTCATCAACAAACTAATCACAAAAGTTAAATCACAATTAAAAGACTTGGTTATAAATAAACAATCTTTCGAACTTATAGGTGGTTACACGACTATTCAATTTCAATTAAATGATTATATCGCTTTGAAATTATTTCCAGATAGTGAATTTGAAACCTTAAAAAAATTCCGTATTAAGTAGGTGATCACATGGCAAGTTATGAAAAACGCGGAAATACATGGCGCTATCGTATATCACTAGGAAAAGACGCAAAAACGGGCAAATATAAATATATTTCAAACTCAGGTTTTAAACGCAAATCAGACGCTAAACACCACGCTGAAATGGTAGAACGTCAATTAAGAACCGGTGATTATATCGCACCGTCCACATCTACATTTAAACAGGTTGCTAACGATTGGCTTAAACAATATGCTAACGAGGTAAAAGTAAGTAGTGTCAGAGCACGCGAGAAAGCCATACACCACGCCATAGAACGCTTTAACAATAAACCAATACAAACTATCAATAAACATGATTATCAACGCTTTGTAAATGATATAAGCGCACAGTATAGCAAGAATTATATTGATAGCATTATAGCCTCTACGAATATGATATTTAAGTACGCATACGATATGAAATTAATAAGAATAATGCCTAGCGAGGGTATTAAACGACCTAAAAAGAAAGTTAGTGTGGAAGAATTAGAAGATACTGAGATACATAAAAAGTTTCTTGAAAAAGATGAATTATTTCAATTCCTGGAAATTGCCAAAAATCACCATTCACCACAAAATAGCTTTGAAGTATTTTGTACATTAGCATATACAGGCATGCGTGCAGGTGAATTATTGGCATTGAAGTGGTCTGATATAGACTTTGAGAATAACACAATCAATATTACAAAGACTTATTACAATCCAAATAACAATAAAAAGCAATATCAAATACTTACACCAAAAACTGAAAGCTCAATCGGAAAAATTCCAGTTGATCCTCATGTGATTAAATTACTTAAAAACTATAAAGTGGATGTTCAGGACACATGGAAAAACGAATTGTATGTAGATAATAATTTCGTTTTTACTGATGTTAACGGCTACCCTCTTGTAATTAAAAAACTACAATTATGGATAAAAGCTATACTTAAAAAGACTGACATAACTAATAAACAAATAAGCACTCATTCATTTCGTCATACTCATTGTGCGTTACTTATAGAGGCTGATGTGCATATTAAGGAAATACAAGAACGCTTGCGCCATAAAGATATAAATACCACTATGAACATCTACGCTAAGATTACGAACTCATACAAAAAAGACGCTTCCCAAAAGTTTAGTAAACTCATGGAAAACGTCTCAAAAGATTTATTTTAAAATTTATATGCCCAAATTATGACCATTGAAGATTTCAAAAGCTACTACAACAGTGTTCAACGGTCTTTTTACATCATACCTGGCATGCCACCCATACCTTGATTATCATTATTATCTGGTTCAGGGATAGTTGCAACTACTGCTTCTGTAGTTAAGAACATCGCAGCAACACTTGCCGCATGTTGTAAAGCTGAACGTGTAACTTTAGTTGGGTCTACAATACCTTCTTCAAGCATGTTTACCCATTCATTTGTCGCAGCGTTAAATCCAACACCTGCATCTGCATGTTTTAATCTTTCAACAATAACTGAACCTTCTAGCCCAGCATTTTCAGCGATTTGACGTACAGGTGCAGATAAAGCTTTAAGTACGATGTTAACACCTGTTGCAACATCACCTTCAGCCTCGATTTCATCTACTTTATTATAAATATTTACTAATGCAGTACCACCGCCAGCAACAATACCTTCTTCAACTGCAGCACGTGTAGAGTTTAAGGCATCTTCAATACGTAATTTACGTTCTTTCAATTCAGTTTCAGATGCAGCACCTACTTTAATGACTGCAACGCCACCAGCTAATTTAGCTAAACGTTCTTGTAATTTCTCTCTGTCAAAGTCAGAATCAGTTTCTTCAATTTGTGCTTTAATTTGACTCACACGAGCATCAATACTATTGTCATCTCCATCACCATCGACAACTGTAGTATTATCTTTTGTTACTTCAACTTTATTAGCACTACCTAACATATCGATTGAAGCATCTTTTAATTCTAAACCTAAATCATCTGTAATAACTGTAGCTCCAGTTAAAATAGCTAAGTCTTCTAACATTGCTTTACGTCTATCACCAAATCCAGGTGCTTTTACTGCAACTGCAGTAAATGTTCCACGCATACGGTTTAATACGATATTTGTTAAAGCGTCTCCTTCAACTTCGTCTGCTACAATTAAGATTGGACGACTAGATTGAACAACTTGTTCTAATAAAGGTAAGATATCTTGGAATGAAGAGATTTTTTTATCTGTTACTAAAATATATGGTCTTTCTAACTCAGCTATCATTTTATCTGAATCTGTAACCATGTATGGTGATTGATACCCTCTATCAAATTGCATACCTTCAACAACTTCTAATTCGGTATCTAGTCCGTTTGATTCTTCAATGGTAATAACACCATCATTACCAACTTTATCCATTGCTTCAGAAATGTATTTACCAATTTCTTCATCTGCTGCAGAAATTGCACCTACTTGTGCGATTTCATTTTTATTTTCAACTTTTTGAGAAATATCGTGTAGAGCTTGAACAGCTACTCTTACTGCTTTATCAATACCCTCACGTAATCCTACTGGGTTAGCACCACTTGTTACGTTCTTTAATCCTTCTTGAATCATTGCTTGTGCTAATACAGTTGCAGTTGTTGTACCATCACCAGCAATTTCGTTTGTTTTATTAGCAACTTCTTGAACTAATTTAGCTCCCATATTTTCATAAGGATCTTCTAATTCAATCTCTTTAGCAATTGTGACACCATCATTTGTAATTAATGGTGCTACATATTCTTTATCTAATACAACGTTACGTCCTTTAGGTCCGATTGTAACTTTAACGGCATTAGCTAATTTATCGACACCACGTAACATAGCTTGTCTTGCATCTTCAGAAAATTTAAGGTCTTTAGCCATTGATTATACCTCCATTGTTTAAAATAGTTTATTATTACTTATTAATTATTATTTATAAATTTTAGTCTTCAATTATAGCAAGTAAATCTTCAACATTTAAAATTAAGTATGTTTCATCTCCACGTTTAACTTCTGAGCCAGCGTATTCTTGGAATACAACTCTATCTCCTTCTTTAACCTCTGGAGCAACCTTTTCACCATTGTCTAAAACTCGTCCAGTTCCAACAGCTACTACTATACCTTCGTTAGACTTTTCTTTTGCACTGTCAGTAAGTACAATGCCACTTTTAGTTGTTTGTTCTTGTTCTTTGCGTTCAATAATCACACGATTTCCTAATGGTTTAAGCATGATCGTTCCTCCTTAACAGGTTCCTTTTTAGCACTTAAACATAATGAGTGCTAATCTATATTTTATATTAATCAAATTTGGTCAATTTTTCAAGCGAAAGGGTTATCTATATTTTGTATAACTCACAATTTTGCGATAAACTAACTAATGTTGATTAATTTTTTTGGAGGAATAGTATGAGGAGAATTTGGGTAGCATTTCTTACCATTATTATTTATGGATTAGCACAGTTTTTACCCTTACTTGCACAGCAATTACCTTTCTTTAAAGATTTAAAAGGGATGGAACTAGCTAAAGCGGGCGTATACACTCAAGTTATTTTATTTGTAATAGCAGCATTATTAATAATTTGGTTAAATAGTATTATCAAAAATCCAACAACACTGGAGCGAGGTTATAAAGAACCTAAACGCTACATTTTACCTTGGGCTTTATTAGGATTTGTTGTCGTGATGATTTATCAAATGGTAGCTAGTCTAATCACTATGTGGTTAGTTGGACAACCACAGCAAAGTCCAAATACTGAGAGAATTATGGCAATTGCAAAACAGCTTCCAGTTTTCATATTATTAATCTCAATAGTTGGCCCAATTCTAGAGGAATACATATTTAGAAAAGTTATATTTGGTGAAATCTATAATAAAATTAAAGGAAATCGAATTGTTGCGTTCTTAATCGCTTCAATAGTAAGTTCAATTTTATTTGCGATAGCACATAACGATGTTAAATTTTTCTTCATATATTTTGGTATGGGTATGTTATTCTCTCTTGCTTATGTTTTAACTAGACGTATTGCGGTTCCAATTATCATTCATATGTTACAAAATGGTTTTGTAGTGGCAGTCCAATTTTTCTTTGGTGACACAGTTAAACATTTACAAGAACAAAGTAATTTTATAATTCATTTTCTATTTTAATAAATGAACGCATCTATTAACCTCATCATTTTAAATGACAATAATAGATGCGTTTTCTATTTTAGTTTTTAATTTTCCTATAAATAAACCTACCTGTAACACCTACGAAAATCATAATTATAGATGTAATTAAAGCAATATTTATGTTTTTATATTTGTCTTTATTTTCCGCTTCTTTACTTTTTTCATTGGTATCTATAATTTTATCATCATCATGGCTCTGTATATCTGCATCCTCTTTTTTATCTCTATCACTTGGCTTTTTCAATTCAGGCATAGATCCAATTTCCCCAGTTATAAGTGCCAATACTTGCTCATCTAAATTTTTATAATACTTTTTCGAATTCAAAGGGTTAAAATATTCAAATCTGAAATAGTTAGAACCTTTTTGTAAATAATCTAAGTATTCATTATTAAATGATTGTTTTCGGAAAAGCCTGTAAAAATCTTGATTCGAGATATACTCATTATTATTCCCCAACCGGTTTACCTGATTTATAATATATGGATTGTATTTATATGAACCAGTTGCTAAACTATTTAATCTATTTAATAGCATTGACTTGCTATAAACCGGAACTTCACTTTGCATATTGTCATTATTTGAATAAGTTTCAATATGACTTTGTCGATGATTTTGTTGTAAGTTATCGCCATAGTGCCATTGGTTAGTATTAGACCCACTCATAATTGATTGATTTTGATTTCTGTTAGAATGAGATGTCGAGTTGCCATTATTCTTATGTGGGAAAATTTGATGAATCATTGAATCAGATACAGTGTTGTTATGACGGTTAGAACCAGTTGATTGGTTTCCGCTTGTTGAACCATTATTATTATTAAAAACGGGTTTATTAGGTTTTACTGTATCATTGGTACTTGAGTGTTCTGAATGATTGCCAGGATAGTTACTATTATTATTTGAATTGCTATTGGAATTATTTTGCGAACCATTATTTGATCCAGAATTTGAATGATTATCACCTTGATTTGAACCAGAATCCTCATCATGTTTAGGTGGTTGCTGATGATTGCCACTGTCTCCTGGTTTATTTCCTCCATCATCTTGCTCGCCTGAGTCATTATTCCCTGGATTGTTTCCATTGTCTGGTTTACCTGAATCATTATCTCCTGGTTTTTCTCCGTCATCAGGGTTGCCTGATGAGTCATTGTCTCCTGGTTGTTCTCCGTCATCCGGGTTGCCTGAATCATTATCTCCTGGTTGCTTTCCGTCATCTGGATTGCTTGATGAATCATCATCTCCTGGTTGCTCTCCATCATCTGGATTGCTTGATGAATCATTATCTCCTGGTTTTTCTCCATCATCTGGATTGCTTGATGAATCATTATCTCCTGGTTTTTCTCCGTCATCCGGATTGATTGTTTCATTGTCTCCTGGTTTTTCTCCGTCATCCGGATTGATTGTTTCATTGTCTCCAGAATTATTTGTGTCATCACCATTATTTAAATCAGTATTACTGCCTGAGTTACTATTATCAGATGCGTTACTTTGATCCACAGTATTATTACTATTTTGATTAGCATCATTCTCGTTATTTGATGATGTATCGCTTTCACCGCTATTTTGATTATTATTATTTTTTTCTAATTTAGTTGAATTTTGGGTATGAGATTGATGATTTTCATTGATGTTATTACTACTATTTTGACGTTCTTGGGTATCCGTGTCTGAACTAACCTTACTACTATTAACTTCATTCATAGCTTGTTGATTATTTTCTGCAGCTTTTACGATGCTCTCATTTCCTAGCATAGATGTGCCTAAAGCTAAAATGAGACCTGTATGAGCTATTTTCTTTTTCATCAATCTTCCACCTCCTCGTTTTATAACACTTACAGTATAAAGAATATTTACATATAATGCATTGAAATAAGGTTAATGATAAAAAATATTAATATTTTTGACATTTTTGTTAAAAACATTTTACATATTTAAGTATAATATTTATACTAGAGATATAACTTATACAAACAAAGGAGATTTAACATGGGGTTATTTAGCAAATCAAAAACAAAACCATTTTTACAAGAAATCGAAGATAGACGTACTATCTATAGCACTGAAACAACAATTTCAATCAGTGATAAAGAACTAGAAGATATGATAGAGCATATTATTAAATACACTCCTTCTGCTTTTAATTCTCAATCTACTAGAATCGTATTGTTATTAAATGATCAACATCACAAATTTTGGGACAACACTAAAACAGTATTAAAAGATGTGTTGGGACCTGACCGTGATTTCACTCCAACTGAACAACGTATCGACGGATTTAAACATGCGTATGGCACAATTCTTTATTTCGAAGACGAAGATGTGATTAAAGGTTTACAAGAACAAATGCCAAATTATGCTGATAACTTTGCTAATTGGTCAATTCAAACAAACGCAATGCATCAATTTGCAGTTTGGACTGCACTAAGTTCAAAAGGAATTGGCGCTTCATTACAACATTACAACCCTTTAGTAGATCAAATCACTACACAAGAATTTGACATCCCTGCTTCATGGAAACTTGTTGCTCAAATGCCATTTGGTGACATCCGTGAAAAAGCTGGTGAAAAAGAAATACAACCAACTAATAATAGATTAATAGTTAAAAAATAATCTACATTCATTGATATCGATTAGATCAACAATTCAAGACTCAGTTTCTCTCTAGAATTCATTTCTCTGTTGAAATTGAGTCCTTTTTATATTTATTTTCAAAAATAAAGCATTTTAATCATCACTTTCAAATTTTGATTTTCTTATTCTATTTTAGTAAATTAGAGATAATCATGGGATGAGGAGATTTTTAAATGAAAATACAATTATTTCAATTTTATGTATCATATGGCAATGTAGAAAAAAATGAAAATAAAATAAAAAATTGGTTCGAAAATAATTTGGAGGAAGATACGGAGGTTGTTGTTCTTCCTGAAATGTGGAATAACGGATATGCATTGGATGAATTAAGTGAGAAAGCAGATAGAGAACTTAGCAGAAGCTTTCCCTTCATCCAATCCTTAGCTAAACAATATAACGTCGATATTGTAGCTGGATCTGTATCAAATATTAGAAATGGCAAAGTTTATAATACTGCATTTACCGTTTCTAAAAACGGACATAGAATAAATAAGTACGATAAAGTTCACTTAGTCCCAATGCTAGATGAGCCGACATATTTAGAAGATGGCAAAACAGTACCAGAACCATTTCCTCTATCTTCAGGTACTCAAGCTACACAAATTATTTGTTATGATTTAAGATTTCCAGAGTTATTAAGATATCCCGCGCGTAATGGTGCACAGATAGCTTTTTTTGTAGCTCAATGGCCAACACCTAGATTGAATCACTGGAGAGTCTTACTTCAAGCACGTGCAATTGAAAATGACATGTTTGTTGTTGCTTGTAACGGAACTGGAAATGACGGTAATACTGATTACGCTGGTCATTCAATGATTATCAATCCAAATGGTGATATATTAGTTGAATTAGGCCAGGATGAGGACACAATCGCATTTAATATTGATTTAAATGAAGTTGATGTTCAACGTGAGAATATTCCTGTATTCAAAAATTTAAAACCAAATCTATATAAATAGTTACTAATCTGTATCCTATTATATGGATACAGTTTTTTTACAAAAAAAGTCACGAGCTTGGGAGGAACTCGCGACTTTCATATTAAGGGAATGTTTTTACAGTTATTTCAATCTTTTGGGGATGTTATTAATTATGAAAATTTTACGATAGCTTACATCCTGAAAATATTTAACTTCTATATCTTACAATAGCTAAGTTAAACACTTTCCACTGAGTTTAAACTTCAGTAACTTTACTTAGTTCATTAATAAGTTGGGATGGCTTATTAATGAACTCGTTTAACTACACGAAGAAAACAAAGTAAGAAACTTCATATAAACAAGAAGTCACTTTAGTAATAATGATCAATGGGACATTACTACTATTGCAATGGTTTCATAACCATTAATAACACTTACAACAATATAGTAAAGGTGTCAATAATTTCGCAACTACAAACAAAATTATTTAACTCAATTACCAAACAATAACTATTAAATTTAAAGACTAAGATTATTAAGTTTTTATCACTTGTAAGTGATATGAGTCTATTTAAACACAACCTATGAATAAATAATCAATTATTTCTTAAATCGCATTTTTTTATACATAACTGTAATATTTTATATGTTAAAATATTACTTGTAATTTCAATATAACAGTTAAGTATTTATTTTGAACAGTTAAGCATAAGTACCCAGACCAATTGCACTAAATTGTATAATTGATATAAGGAGAGTGGCACACCATTGAAAGCAATTGATAATAAGATTGAGCAATTCGCATTATATTTGCAACGCAAAAATAATCTTGATCATATTCAATTTTTGAAAGTAAGATTAGGATTACAAGTTGTTGTAAGCAATCTATCAAAAACAATAGTGACATATGGTGTTGCACTTATCTTCCATACATTTCTATACACTTTATTTACACATGTTAGTTATTTTTTAGTTAGACGTTATGCACACGGGGCACATGCAAAATCATCATTGCTATGTCATGTTCAAAATTTAGCTTTATTTGTAGCATTACCCTGGTTGCTAGTATATTTTCAAGTGAATCTGGGTATTATGTATTCTGTAGTTGCAATTGGGACTGTTTTAATTATTTACTATGCTCCTTCAGCAACTAAGAAACAACCAATTCCTAGTCACTTAAAAATGAAAAAGAAGCTATTATCAGTCATCATAACAATGGTTTTATTAATAATTTCATTTTTAGCACCAGAACCGTTTAAGCAATTAATTTTATTAGGAATTACACTTGAGAGCATTACATTATTACCAATCTTTTTTCCTAGGGAGGATTATTAACTATGACAGTATTATTAGATTTAATCATCAAATTATTTACATTTCTTTTACAATCAATTGGTACAATAGCTTCATTCACTCCTTGTACTACTTATTTTGATGAACCAGAAGTACCTGAGGAACTAACAAACGCTAAATAATGATAAAAAAGTGTAGAAAGTGTGTATGAGTATGGATTTTTTATCAAATGTGCCATTAGCAGTTTTCCAAGGAATACTACTATTTATAGTTTCAAATATAATTTTAAATTTAAAATACTCATTAAGGGATTATTTACTAATTGCAGGAATAATAATCCCTTCTTCTATTCTATATTATTTTTTTGATAGCTTTGCATTGATTGTTTTATTAGTAGGATGTGCCATTTTTTTATATTCAAAAGTTCAATTTTATTCTATTTTGACTGTACTAAGTTGTGCTATCATAATGTTTTTTAGTAATTTTGTAACAGTTATTACATTTGTGCTCTTTGAAAATTACTTAAACACTAAATTTTTAATATTTATTGTATACATAACAATATTTAGCAGCTTTTCAATTCTGTTTGGTGTTTTTTTCCGCTTTTTATTAAATAAATTAAAACAATCATATTTATCTATCAACAAAACGTATCTTACAATTATTTCGCTTGTCTTGATTTTATCTTTTATAATATTATACGCTTACTCACAAACACCGAAGTTAGATATTTCATCCTTAAAAATGTACGGTTTAATTTTCATTGGAATTATTCTTTTCTTTACTGTTCTAATTATTTTCATATCTAACTATATGATTAAAGAACTACGTTATAAACGTAACATGGAAGAGATTGAAACATACTACGAATATACGTTACAAATTGAGTCAATTAACAATGAAATGCGTAAGTTTAGACATGATTACGTGAACATCTTAACTACAATGTCTGAATATATTCGTGAAGATGATATGCCTGGATTAAGACAATATTTTAATGAAAATATCGTACCTATGAAAGATAATCTTCAAATGAAGTCTATTAAAATTAATGGAACTGAGAATTTAAAAGTACGTGCGATTAAAGGCTTAGTTACCACTAAAATTTTACAAGCTCAAGAAAAAAACATTCCAATTAGCATAGAAGTACCAGAGTTAGTAGAACATATAGAAATGAACACGATTGATCTTAGTCGTATCATTGGAATTATTACTGATAACGCAATAGAAGCATCTGAAACGCTTGAAGATGCATTAATACGTATCGCTTTTATTAATACAGACTCTTCTGTCATGTTTATTGTTATGAATAAATGTAAAGAAGATATGCCACGTATTCACGAACTATTTCAAGAACGCTTTTCAACAAAAGGAGAAAATAGAGGTCTAGGATTAAGTACTCTGAAGGAAATTACTGATTCTACTGAAAATGTATTGCTAGATACCACAATAGAGAATGGCTACTTTATACAAAAAGTAGAAATCATTAACAATTAGTCATAAGGATGTGTAATCATGAAAATATTCATTTGTGAAGATGATGTAAAACAACGCGAAAATATGGTTTCATTTATTAATAATTACATTATGATTGAAGAAAAACCTATGGAGATTGCGCTTGCAACAGACGATCCTTATGAAGTCATTGAAAAATCTAAAGAAATGAATGATGTCGGATGTTACTTTCTAGATATTCAATTAGAGGCTGATATCAACGGTATTAAATTAGGTAGTGAAATTCGTAAGTATGACCCTATTGGAAATATCATATTCGTTACAAGTCATAGTGAGTTAACGTACCTAACCTTTGTTTACAAAGTGTCAGCAATGGATTTTATCTTTAAAGATGATCCAAGCCAATTACAGTCCAGAATTATTGATTGCTTAGAAACTGCACACACTCGCTTAAAATTATTATCTAAAGAAAGTACTGTTGAAACGATTGAATTGAAACGAGGAAGTAATTCAATTTATGTTCAATATGATGACGTAATGTTTTTCGAATCATCTACAAAATCACATCGATTAATCGCACATTTAGATAATCGTCAAATTGAGTTCTATGGCAATTTAAAAGAATTTGCACAACTTGATGAGCGGTTCTTTAGATGTCACAACAGCTTCGTTGTTAACAGACATAATATTGAATCCATAGATTCAAAAGAACGTATTGTCAATTTTAAAAACGGTGAGCACTGTTTTGCTTCGGTTCGTAATGTTAAAAAAATATAGTTATGTCTATCAAACTTTTTAAATATAAATTTCATCACAGAAGTAAAAATAATTGAGAATATCACGTATAAAAAAGCCAGTAAATGATCTACTAAAATCATTTACTGGCAATTTTTATCATTTATTTAATTCAGTTGTAACATCTTCAATTGTAGGAATACTCTCTATTGCACCGTATTTAGTTGTAACCTTTGCGGCCACCATGTTGCTAAATCTGAGAATGTCCTGTCCTTCTTCTTTTAGCAACTTAGTAATATTTAATTCGTCACTCAATAGCATTCTACTTATTGCAGCTCCTATAAAGGCATCCCCTGCGCCAGTTGTATCAATTGCTTTTACTTTAAATCCTTCATGATGTATCTTAGTCCCATCTTTTAAAATGATACTTGCACCTGCAGCACCTTGAGTATAAATAACTGCTTCTACAGAACCCTCAAATAATGATTGAATAGCTTTATCTTCATCCGCTTCACCAGTTATAAATTCTAGCTCTTCATCTGAAATTTTAATCACATTAGCTTTCGGTAAAAATTCATGAATTGCTTCTTTACATGCTTCAGCGTTTTGCCAAAGAGGTAAACGAACATTAGGATCAAAAACAATGGTTGCATTTGCTGACTTAAATTTATTTACCATAGATTTGTGAGCTTCTTTCATATTACTTTCAACTAAATCAACAGAACAGAAATGTAATACATCGTTTGGCTTGATTGTAATTTCATTTAGATATTCAGCTTTATAAAGCATATCAGCTGAGGGTTTACGATAAAATGAAAAATCTCTTTGTCCATCTTCTTTTAAACTCACAAATGCTAGTGCAGTATTAGCTTCATCTGTTCGCTTTATAAATTGAGTACCTACACCAATATCTTTTAAAGTTTCTACGATAATATCTCCAAATGCATCATTACCTAATTGAGTGACCATTTCAGTGGAGGCACCCATTTTTCGAGCTACACTCACAACATTAGCTGGTGCACCTCCAACCTGCCTACTAAACTGTTCAACATCTTTAAGTTCAGAGTTCTTAACATTTGGAATAAAATCTATTAATGCTTCACCTATCCCATATAACTTTCTCATTTTTTACTCATCCTTAAGTTCATATTTAGTGAATTTTAAATATACTTGTCCAGTCTCTGTTGAAGTTTCTATACCTGTAGCATTTTCATTTGGAAATATTCTTGATGTTAAAACACGTTCCCCATCATTACAGAATATTTCAATACTAGATGTATCAACAAATATTTGCAAACGTGTGAGAGGAGAATCCAATATCGTACTTCTCGTTAAATCTTGAACATTTTCAGGCAATAATCCACTTTCTGAGCGATCTAATGTAATTTTTTGTTCCCTTGTATTGTAGATAATTTTGGTGTTATTTTGTTTTGAGGTCCGTAATTCAAAATAAATTTTTGAAGCGTCATTTTCAATAATATCAATAATTAGTTCATATTGTTTGCCTTCATATGGATGTAATTTTCGGTTAAATTTATTTGCATAACCTAATGCCGTTTCTTTATTTTTACGTAATCGTTCAAGACCTTTAAACGGGCGTTGTCGTAATTGATTATTCTCAATTGTTAGTACTCTAGGTATCGTTAAACAATGTGCCCATCCTTCTTCATCAGTAGGATAATTTATTTCTGGCAAGCCCATCCAACCTATTAAAACTCGATTGCCATTTTCATCTAAGAAAGTTTGGGGTGCGTAAAAATCAAAACCATTATCCAGTTCTACAAATTCACTATGATCAAAGGATAATGAATCAAAATTTAAATCCCCAATTAAATATCCTGATTGATATATATTTCTAAACTGATCCCCTTGTGGTTCTATTCCTTGAGGGCTGAACAGTAAGATATCCTTAGAATCTAATTTAAAATAATCGGGACATTCCCACATATAACCAAAGTTTTTTAATTTAGTATCAATTTCTCCACAATATGACCATTGATTTAGTTGCTTATCATTCGTTTTATAAATTAAGCAGCAACCAAGTTCCTCGTTTGTTTGAGCACCTATAATCGCATAATATTCATTATTTAATTCAAAAACTTTAGGATCTCTAAAATGACTTGTATACCCTTCAGGTTGTGAAGGAATTACGGGTTCATCAAATTTAGTAATCTCTCCATTACTTTGAACTTTAGCAATCATCTGACTAGCATATCGATTCCATTGTTCATCACGATGATTGCCTGTATACATGTAATATAAATCTCCATTATGATCAAAAGCACTACCACTGTAAACACCATGGCTATCATAATATGTATCGGGTTTAATTAAGGTATCTTGTGGTTCAAATGCCACTAAATCATCACTAGTATAATTAAACCAATATTTCAATCCATGCACTGCTCCTAATGGGAACCATTGATGTGAAACATAATATTTGCCGTTATGATAAATTAATCCATTAGGATCATTTAGCAAACCAGTTTCAGGTTGAATATGAAATATTTGACGAAATCTTGACGCTTTAACTTGTTGCTTGAGATTTTCTAAGTACTTTTTATCAACGTCTTCAATACGACGATAACGTTCTTCTCTTGACCATTCAGCCATATTATTCCTCCAAAATAATTTAAATCTAAATTTAATATAATTTTATCATTGATTATGGTATCGGTTCCATAGTTTTAAATATTTTTAAAAATTCTCTATTTCAACAGGAATGACAGTTTTAGATACTGCATTTTTAGAAAAAATCAATTCTTTCAATTGGTTCATAGCATATGTGCCAGCTTTAAAATAATTGAATTTAACTGTCGTAATAGCGGGTGTAACAAGTTGGGTCATTGGGTCTCCCCCAAATCCAAAAATTTGATAATTTCCAGTAGCATTGTTTTGTTGAGAATAAAATTTATGAATTGCTAATGCAATAGGATCTGTTGCTCCAATTAACGCATCGATACCACTAGAATTTTTTAACTTCTTAGAAACATCATTTTTTGCCTCTTCATATTTAAAAGAAGTTAAATAAATTTCAGGATGAACATCGTATTTTTTTAAACCATCAATAATACCTTGTTTACGTTTGACGCCTACAGCAACGTCCTCCTCACCTACACCAAAGAATACAACGTTTTTATGCTTTTTACACCCTATCTGTTCCCCTACTATAAAACCAGCTTGATAATCATCATGAATTATACTATGTAAATTGGGATAGGATTGCCCAACCAGAATTACCGGTACATTTAATTTTTCAATTACTTCCAAGTGTTCATCAGTCAAAGTAGTAGCCATTAATATGATGCCATCCACTTTACTTCTTGAAAATGTCTCCAAGGCCTCTATTTCAGCACGTATATCTAAACCAGTATAGTTAAGTAATAATTGATATTGATGTTGATGGCATACAGATACAATTCCTTTCACAGTTTCATCAACCGCATGTGAATTCATCCTTGGAATGATAGCACCAATAAGATTCGTATGCTTGGCTCTTAAACTTTGAGCAAACTGATTCGGCTGATAATCATGTTCTTCAATAATTCGACTTAATTTTTCTTTAGTTTGATGGCTTACTGAGCCACCATTTAAAAAGCGGGAGACCGTGCTTTTAGATACTCCCGCTAATTTTGCGATATCTGATATATTTTTCATTAGATTAATCACCTAAATTAGTTTTCATTTAAAGATTATTTTATCACAGAAATAATCTCTCAAAGTAACTTTTTTAATATGTATTAGTCTAATAATATTATCAATATCTCTTATTTAATTTGTTTAGTTCTCCATAAAAATAGGCTTTCTCACCATGAACAAGTTGATCTAAACCTGCTTTATCTTCTTCTTCAGTAGTAGCGATAGGCATTATTTTCTGTAAAATTTTTCCTATAATCCATGTTAAAACAATGGTATAACACATTACCACGACAACAGCTAGTATTTGAATTAAGATTGAATGTACATCTCCTGTATAGATTAAACCATTTGATACATCATTATTAACATGGTGTGATTGAAAAACACCGGTAAGAATGGCACCAACAATTCCTCCAGCTCCATGAATACCAAATGCATCAAGTGTATCATTATATTTATACTTCACTTTAATTACATTAATAACAAGGTAACAAGCGATTCCACCTGCAAATGAAATAATAAAAGCACTGAAATAACTAACGTAGCCTGATGCCGGTGTAATAGCGACTAATCCTGCCAACACGCCTGATAACAATCCAAGTAAACTTAATTTCTTAGTAATACAGTACTCAACTACTAACCAGCTAAAAGCGCCACCACTTGCAGCAATAATCGTATTTACAAATGATGTTAATGCGACATCATTTAAAGTATATGCACTACCTGTGTTAAAGCCATACCAACCTATCCATACTAAAATACCTCCAATTAAAGTGATTAAAAGATTATGTGGCTGTATTTTTTCAATCTTTTTACCATTACCTATCATAATAGCCAAAATTAGTCCTGAGAGTCCAGATGTGATATGTACAACTGTACCACCTGCATAATCAAGAGCACCAAGTTGTTGAATCCAACCTCCGCCCCACACCCAATGCGCAACTGGACTATATATTAAAATCACCCATAAAAAGATAAAGATAATAAATGGAAAGAATTTCATACGTTCAGCGATTGAACCTGAAAGTATTGAAACTGCAATTGTACAAAACATCATTTGGAATAGCATAAATAATGCAAATGGAATATGCGGACTTAATTGATCATTAATTGCAAAGCCAACATGCTGTAACCCAATTAAATCAAAATTCCCTATCAAAGCATTCCCAGTTCCAAAACTTAATGAAAATCCTAATGTAACCCATGTGAAAGTCACGATAACCATTGCTGCCATACTTTGCATTACTGTATTCAAAACATTCTTTGATTGAACTAGACCACCGTAAAACAAGCTAAGACCTGGTGTCATAATCCATACAAGTAAAGTGCAAAGAAATAAAAAAATTGTGTCATCCATCTTCATAATTACCACTTCCTTTAAAAATATCATAATGATACTAAATTGAAATAGCAAAAATACGTAAGATAAAATGACACAATATGTTACATAATGTAACATAGACGCTTTACATGCCTATTTTGTTTTAAGCTTTCTGAATTGTAATTGTCCATGAAGCATCGTCTAATTGTTCATAATTCGTAACTGGATAACCTTGCTCGGCTGCCCAATTAGGAATAGCTTCTGTTGCTTGTGTACAATCAAAATCAATTTTAAGTTCATCACCACTATCTAGTGTTTGCATTTTCTTTTGCGCTTCTATTAATGGGAATGGACAAACCATACCTACAGTACCTAACTCATATAACATTGTATTACCTCCAAATTAATTAAGTTGTTTGTACTTGTTTTGTCGCTGTTGTTGCTTGAGACTTAGATGTTTGTTTTTCTAATTTTTTCATTGGTCTAATAAATATAAAGTAACTCATAAACCATACACCTAAAATCATAGAACCAAGTGCTATCCATCCTTTCCAAGACATGATAGCAGTTTCTACTAAACCATTTCCAATTGAACATCCTCCAGCTACTGAAGCACCAAATCCCATACAAATACCACCAATAGCACTATTGTGAATGGTCTTCTTATCAGGTAATCGCCATTTAAATTCACGTGATCCTTTAGCAGCAATATAAGAACCTAAGAATATACCTAAAATCAATAATACTCCCCAATCAATTAGCTTAGTATCACCTGTAATTAAAAAGGTAATTAAGTTTGCTGAAGGTGTAGTAATGCCTAAGCCGTAATCTCTTCCAGTAGAAATACTCATTGGCCAAGCTATCAAAGCAATTAACCCTACTGCAATCCCAGCCACAAATGGATGGTATCGTTTTTCAAATAAATAGTGTCTCAAGCCACTATACTTTTGTTTAAGCTTTGGAACTGCAAATTTGGGTTTTGGTTTACGTAATGTTTTAGTTACAAAAATGATAGTTATAATTGTTAATACTAACGTAAACACCCACATAGGAATACCGGTAGTCTGAGACATATTTGCACTAATGTTTGTAGGTTTATTAATCCATGTCATTACTGGAAGTAAAATACCAGTTTTAGTAATAGCGGCAGTTACAGCATATAGTACGAGCGCTACCCAACTGCCAATCAAACCTTCACCAGCTCGATACCATGTACCTGTAGCACATCCTCCTGCTAATACAATACCGATTCCAAATATAAAACCACCAATAATTGTACCTATAATTGGAAATGTACTATCTGGGATAGATATAACACTTAATCCGGTTAAAATAAGTAGTCCAATACTTTGGACTGTAATAGCAACTAATAAGGCATAAAACATTTTATTATTTTTTTGAACGTACATATCTCTGAAGCCACCAGCTAAACAGAAGCGTGTACGTTGCATCACAAACCCTAATAATATACCTACTATAAGACCACTAATAATCATCCATATCACTATCATTTCATCCTTTCCCGATTATTTTACTAAGGTATTATAATCAATTGTACTAAATTTGGCAACATCTTAAAATTAAACGCTTTTGATTTTTAATAATATGATGTTTTCAATACTAAATGAAATTAATGAATTTTAAACGTAAATTAAAAAACATCCCTCTTATAAAGAAGGATGTAAGAATATAAATATAAAAATTTAATTAGAATAGTTTTTCATAAAGAATAGCAATGATTGCAATTCTATGCCCAAGTCAATATGATGCACTTGTACGGTATTAGGTACTTCTATTCTAGCTGGTGTGAAATTTAGTATACCTTGAATATTAGCTTCAACTAATTGATTCGCAACCTGTTGTGCCGCTTCTTCTGGTGTAGTTAATATTACAACATTTATTTTTTGAGCATTGAGTACTTTTTTTAAATCGTTCATATGATGCACAGATACATCACCAATCTCTGTTCCGACAATCTGTTCATCTATATCAAAAGCCTCAGTTATTGTCATTTCATCATGAATTGAAAAGTTATATGTCAAAAGTGCTCGACCTAAATTACCAACACCTACTAAAGCTATGTATATATTATCACTATCACTTAGTGCTGTTTTAAAGAATTCTAATAGACTATCTATATTGTAACCGTAACCTTTTTTGCCTAATTCTCCAAAGTAAGAGAAATCTCTTCGGATGGTTGCTGATTCAATATTAAGTGCCTCACTAATAGCCTTAGAATTAACCCTATCAATGCCTTTAGACTTGAGTGTGTTAACGAATCTGTAATATAAAGGTAATCGCTTCAAAGTTGCCCGTGGAATTTTAGATTTATTATGAGCCATTTAAAATGCCCCCCTTTATGTTTGAATTTTATAATCTATGTATCCAAACTATTTTGAGTGCTATACGTTTTAAATTTAAATATGTCGTTATGTCCTATTATGAATACTGGAATATTATACCTTAACATATTTTAAAAATAAATAACTTAGTTTCAAGAAACTAAGTTATACGGTAAAATATAGAGTAATATACAATCTAATTTCGAGTAATAAACTTATAAATAGAAAGGTGAAACCTGAATGATACTCTTGCAATTAAACGATATTTCGAAATCATTTGATGGCGAAGATATTTTTACGCGTGTGAATTTCGAAGTAAAAACAGGCGAACGAATTGGTGTCGTAGGAAGAAACGGTGCCGGTAAATCGACTCTAATGAAAATCATTGCCGGTGTTGAAGACTATGATAGCGGTCATATATCAAAAATCAAAAATTTACGTATGGGTTATTTAACACAGCAAATGACACTTAATTCATCCGCTTCAGTCTTCGAAGAAATGTCAAAACCGTTTGAACATTTAAAAAAAATGGAACTTCTAATTAGAGAAGAAACGAACTGGCTAGCTGATCAAGCATCTAATTACGATTCAGAAGAATATCAACAACATATGGAACGCTATGAATCTTTAACTAATCAATTCGAACAACTTGATGGTTATCAGTATGAGAGTAAAATCAAAACTGTTCTACATGGTTTAAATTTCAATGAAGATGATTTCGATAAACCTATCAACGATTTCAGTGGTGGTCAAAAAACGCGATTATCCTTAGCCCAAATGCTATTGAATGAGCCAGATTTATTACTACTAGACGAACCTACAAACCATTTAGATTTAGAAACGACGAAATGGTTAGAGGATTATTTAAAATATTTCAAAGGTGCCATTGTTATTATTAGTCACGATAGATACTTCCTAGATAAAATCGTCACTCAAATTTATGATGTTGCACTTGGCGATGTTAAACGTTACGTCGGAAATTATGAACAATTTATTGAGCAACGTGATAAATATTACGAAAGCAAAATGCAAGAATATGAACGTCAGCAAGATGAAATTAAACGATTAGAAACATTTGTAGAGAAAAATATAACACGTGCTTCAACTAGTGGAATGGCAAAAAGCCGTCGAAAAACACTAGAAAAAATGGAACGTATTGACAAACCTATGTTGGACGCAAGAAGTGCTAACATTCAATTTGGCTTTAATCGTAATACAGGTAATGACGTTATGCATATTCGTAATCTGAAAATTGGTTATGATTCGCCTATAACATCTCCTATTAATATTGAAGTAAGTAAGGGGGATCATATTGCTTTTATTGGCCCAAATGGCGTAGGTAAAACTACTCTGATCAAGACCATCGCTCGACGTCAAAAGCAATTAGAAGGTGAAATTACCTTTGGTGCAAATCTTCAAATTGGTTATTATGATCAAAAGCAAGCTGAATTTAAATCTAATAAAACAATTATCGACTATGTTTGGGATCAATATCCAACAATGAATGAAAAAGATATTCGTGCTATACTCGGACGTTTCTTATTCGTGCAAGATGATGTAAAAAAAGTCATCAATGATTTATCTGGTGGAGAAAAAGCTCGTTTGCAATTAGCACTACTTATGCTTCAAAGAGATAATGTATTAATCCTTGATGAACCAACAAACCATCTTGATATAGATTCTAAAGAGATGTTAGAACAAGCGCTAAAAGATTTTGAAGGAACTATTCTTTTTGTGTCACACGATCGTTACTTTATTAATCAATTAGCAAATAAAGTATTCGACTTAAATAATGACGGTGGCCAAATGTATTTGGGAGATTATCAATATTACATCGAGAAAACAGAAGAAGCAGCAGCACTTGAAGCTTTTAAAAATGAACGAAATGATTTAAGTAAAGAGGATACTTCAAATCAAAATGAAGCTAATGAAAATGTAAATACTTATGATTCTCAAAAGCAACAACGTCGTGAGCAACGAAAATTAGAACGCCTCATTGAGAACTGTGAAGCCAAAATTGAAACATTTGAGAATGAAATAGCACGCATTGATGAACAACTCACTCAGCCTGACGTGTTCAATAATCCTGATAAAGCCTCATCATTAGCGAATCAGAAACTTGAAACCGAACAGAAGTTAGAACAGGTTATGTTGGAATGGGAAAATTTACAAGAAAATATCTAAAAACTCATCATTTCACTATTAGCTAGAAAGTATTAATTAACTTTCTAGCTAATTTTTTTATACAAATTTCAACAAAAGTTATAAACAGCTAAAATACGATATTATCAACTATCCACATAGTTATCCCACTTATCCACAACTTATTTAAAATTCTTTTACAAACTTTTTACACAAAATTAAATTCATATCCACATTGTTAAGAACGGTTTATCCACAACTTATACACTTAATGTTGATAAGTACAAACGTTCCCTATTGACCTTTTCAATTGTTTTTATCTCAATAAAAAACCTCTTGTTAACAGTGGATCTTAATCCTTACGTTAAAAGAGGTTCCTTATGATTATTGAAATAATTAATTCGATTAAATAATATAAATTTAAACGTCTATAGTAGCTTCTTCTATATCCATATTATTTTCGCCATTCAAATCTAACTTAGCTATAATTCCTGACTTATAATAGTAATATGCTGCAGCACCAATCATTGCTGCATTATCAGTACATAATTTAGGACTTGGAATGGATAAATGAATATTATTATCTTCACATAATTGTTGTAAACGATGTCGCAGTCCTTTATTACTTGCAACACCTCCAGCAACAATAAGTCTGTTAACTTTATAGGCTTTACATGCATTAATCGCTTTAGTACTTAATACGTCTACAACACTATTTTGAAAACTAGTTGCTACATCTTCTTTTACAACTTCTTCATTCTTTTGTCGCAAATTATGCAGTTTATTTATAACAGAACTTTTCAATCCACTAAAACTAAAATCATAACTTTCCTTTTCTAACCACACTCTAGGAAAATCATAAGTATCTTTACCATATTGAGCTAATTTATCAATTTGTGGCCCTCCTGGGTATGGTAAATCAATTGTTCGAGCGACTTTATCATACGCCTCTCCCACTGCATCATCTCTTGTCTCACCAATTACTTCGAAATGCATATGAGATTTCATATATACTAATTCAGTATGGCCCCCTGACACAATTAGCGCAATTAATGGAAATGTTAATGTTTCTTCTAAATGATTAGCATAAATGTGACCAGCAATATGGTGTACAGGAATAAGTGGCTTGTCATAAGCAAAAGCTAGTGCTTTCGCTGCATTAATACCGATAAGTAGTGCACCAATTAATCCTGGTCCTTGAGTCACTGCTATTGCATCAATATCATTCATTGATATATTTGCAGTTGTTAATGCTTCATCAATCGTTGTCGTAATCCCTTCAACGTGATGTCGACTTGCAACTTCAGGTACAACACCACCGAAACGCTTATGACTCTCAATTTGACTTAATACAATATTAGATAAAATTGAATTTCCATTTTTAATGACACTTACACTTGTTTCATCACAACTCGTTTCTATTGCTAATATTAATGTTTCTTTATTCATTTAAGTTCACCCACATTACCATTGCATCCTCGCCTTCTCCATAATAATTTTTACGTTTACCTCCATATTGAAAACCCAAATTAGTATAAACATGTTGCGCAATTACATTATCTACCCTAACTTCCAAGCTCATCACTTCACATGAATGGCTTGCATAATCCATGACATATTTTAATAATAATTGTCCCAGTCCATAACCTCTAAAATCTTTATGAATTGCTATTGTTGTAATTTGAGCTTGATCAATAACCATCCATAGTCCTAGATATCCTATAATTTCATTTTTAAAAACAATCACAAAATATTTAGCAAATTTATTTTCATTCAATTCATGATAAAATGCATCAATTGTCCACGAACTATCATTGAAACTATCTCGTTCTATATCGAATACACTGGGGACATCATCTACTTGCATTGCTCTAATTGTTAATTCTGCTTCTGTTGGTTTAGCCAATTTCTTTCAGCCTCTGATAATTTAATATAATTAGGAACAAATGTATGAATCGGTTCACTTTTAGTTATGAGTTGTTTCATAGTTGGAGCATGAGGTAAATTATTTTTTATTTCTCCACCAAGTTGTTCGGATAACTTATCAGCATCTCTACCAACATAAAGAAATGGTTGGTTCATTTTAGTTAATTGCTTTTTTAATTCTTCAATAGGTAAATATTGATCTTCTAAAATAGTTGTTATATTTCCATCAACGTTTTGATAAACACCAGTGTATACCGCTTCACGACGTGCATCAATGATTGGAACTAATAATTTTTGTTCATCATTCTCTACTGTTGCAGCTAACGCTGCTAAAGATGATACACCATATAATTTAGTGTTCAATGCATAGGCCAACGTTTTAGCGGTGGTTACGCCAATTCTAACTCCAGTATAGGAACCTGGACCCTTAGCAACTACAATCCCATCAATAGCATTTTTTTCAATTTTTGCTTCTTCAAATAAGTGCTGAATACCAGGCATAAGTTGACTCGTATGATCTTTTTTATCTTCCGACGTAGTTTCTGCCAAGACGATATCATCTTGCATGATTGCGATTGACATCGGTTGATTAGATGTATCAATCATTAATAAATTCACTTTCAACTTCCTCCTTTACTTTTAAATAATGGGTTCCTTGGGCTTCTAATTTTATAGTTCTTTTTGATTCACATAAAGTTTCTATATTGATTATTAAATGTTCCTTAGGTAATAAATCTTGAATAAATTGACTCCATTCAATAATGGTAATGCCTTCATCTTGAAAATATTCATCAAATCCTAGATCTTCATCTGAATCTTCCAAACGATAACAGTCCATATGATGTAATTTTAAATTACTCCCTTTATATGATTTTATAATATTAAAAGTAGGAGAATTAATATTACGCTTAACTCCTAAATGTTTACCTATAAATTGTGTTAGTGTAGTTTTACCTGCCCCTAGGTCGCCATTTAAAAGGATTAAATCACTAGGCTCTAAGTGTCGAACTAACACGTTTGCAAAATGATTTAATTCATCCAAATTATTAATACTTATCATTAGTCCCACTCTTTCAAATTTTTTTAATCAAATGATTATTCATGACCATTTCAGAACTTATGGTAACTTATTTTATTCTCGTAAACTAAATTAAGTCATAAAAATTTTAACTTACTAATTATAACAAATTCCTTAAACAATTTCCCTATACTCAACACAAGAATGATGAGATTAAGTTGTTAGAAAATTCTTAAAAATGCTATTGACTTAATAAAAATGATATAGCAAATTAAGTTTATCGAATTTTTAAACAATTCTAACTATTCTAATATAACCATTCAAGAAAGGAGTATATTAAAATGACAAATCAAACATATAACCCGACTGACAATTTAATTATTTTATTATACTCGCAAGGACTGGAACTTTAGTAATTATCTGTTACTAAATGTTTAAGTCCTATTTCTCATTGAATGGGACTTATAGACGTCCCAATCAAAAATTGGGACGTCTTTTTATGTTTTAAACTTATTGTGTTTTATGGGGGGAAATTATTTATGAGAAGTGACATGATAAAAAAAGGTGATCATCAAGCACCTGCTCGAAGTCTTTTACACGCCACGGGCGCACTTAAAAATCCTACAGATATGAACAAACCTTTTGTAGCAATATGTAACTCTTATATCGATATTGTACCTGGACATGTGCATTTAAGAGAATTGGCTGACATTGCTAAAGAAGCTATTCGTGAGGCAGGTGCTATACCTTTCGAGTTTAATACTATTGGTGTTGATGATGGTATAGCTATGGGACACATTGGAATGCGTTACTCACTTCCCTCTCGAGAAATCATTGCTGATGCTGCAGAGACCGTTATTAATGCGCACTGGTTCGATGGCGTATTTTACATTCCTAATTGCGACAAAATAACACCCGGTATGTTATTAGCTGCCGTTAGAACCAATGTACCAGCTATATTCTGTTCTGGTGGGCCTATGAAAGCTGGTTTATCAGCGCAAGGTAAAGCTTTGACATTATCATCAATGTTTGAAGCGGTTGGCGCATTTAAAGAAGGTAAACTCTCCAAAGAAGCATTTTTAGATATGGAACAAAACGCTTGCCCTACTTGCGGTTCTTGCGCAGGAATGTTTACTGCAAACTCAATGAATTGTTTAATGGAAGTGTTAGGCTTGGCACTACCATATAACGGTACAGCTTTAGCAGTAAGCGAACAAAGAAGAGAAATGATTCGTGAAGCTGCATTTAAATTAGTAGATAATATCAAAAAAGATATCAAACCACTTGATATCGTAACTCGAGAAGCTATCGATGATGCATTTGCACTTGATATGGCGATGGGTGGTTCAACTAACACGGTATTACATACGCTAGCCATTGCAAACGAAGCTGGTATTAATTACGTTTTGGAACGTATCAATGAAATCGCTAAAAAGACACCTTATTTATCTAAGATTGCACCAAGTTCTTCATATTCTATGCATGATGTCCACGAAGCAGGTGGTTGTCCAGCTATCATCAATGAATTGATGAAAAAAGAAGGAACATTACATCCAGATAGACTCACAGTTACTGGAAAAACACTTCGTGAAAATAATGAAGGTAAAGAAATTAAGAATTTTGATGTCATTCATTCACTAGATGATCCTTATGATAAGCAAGGTGGTCTCTCAATATTATTTGGAAATATAGCGCCTAAAGGGGCTGTCATTAAAGTTGGTGGCGTTGATCCTTCTATTAAGACATTTACTGGTAAAGCAATTTGTTTCAATTCACACGATGAAGCTGTTGAAGCAATTGATAATAAAATCGTACGCGAAGGTCACGTCGTTGTTATTCGATATGAAGGTCCTAAAGGTGGACCAGGAATGCCTGAAATGTTAGCCCCTACTTCTTCAATTGTAGGTAGAGGTTTAGGTAAGGATGTCGCATTAATAACTGATGGTAGATTCTCTGGTGCAACGAGAGGTATCGCTGTCGGCCACATTTCACCAGAAGCAGCTTCAGGTGGACCTATTGGACTCATTAAAGACGGCGATGAAGTCACTATTGATTTAATCAATCGAACTTTAGATGTTAATCAAACTGAAGAAGAACTTAATCATCGTAAAGAAGCATTACAACCTTTTAAGGCAAAAGTGAAATCAGGTTATCTGGCAAGATATACTGCTTTGGTCACTAGTGCGAATACTGGTGGTATTATGCAAGTTCCCGAAAATCTAATCTAACTAGAGGAGTTGTTCGACATGACAAGTAAAAAGGAAAGTAGCATAGTAAGTCCTGATGCTATGGACTATTCAAAACAAACTAGTCTAAAAGTAGATAGTGATTTAGACACAATTAATAATTTCAGATCCGGTTCAGAACTTTTAGTAGAGGCATTATTACATGAAGGTGTTGATTTCATATTCGGTTATCCTGGTGGCGCAGTTTTACCATTATACGACACTTTCTATGATGGTAAAATTAAACACATCTTAGCAAGACATGAACAAGGTGCCACTCATGCTGCAGAAGGTTATGCAAGAGTATCTGGCAAAACAGGTGTAGTGGTTGTAACAAGTGGTCCTGGCGCTACAAATGCGATTACCGGTATAACAGATGCGTACTGTGATTCCCTCCCTTTAGTTGTATTCACTGGACAAGTAGCAACACCAGGAATTGGTAAAGACGCTTTTCAAGAAGCAGATTTACTTTCTATGACTACACCAATTACAAAAGCTAATTTCCAAGTTAAAAATGTAAATGATATTCCAAGAATCATTCATGAAGCATTTTACTTAGCAAATTCTGGACGCAAAGGCCCTGTAGTTATAGATTTTCCTAAAGATATGGGTGTGCTTAAAACATCCGTACCACTTGTAAATGAGGTGGACTTACCGGCATATAATGTCATTGAAAATCCTAAAGATAAAGATATTAGTCAATTAATTCAATATTTAGAGAATGCAAAAAAACCACTTATCTTAGCAGGCGCTGGCATCAATCATTCACAATCTAATGAATTATTAACTCAATTTGTAACCAAACATCAAATTCCAGTAGCTACTACACTTTTAGGTCTGGGAGCTATTCCTTATGACAATCCACTATTTCTAGGTATGGGTGGTATGCATGGCTCCTACGCAAGTAATATGGCTATAACTGAATGTGATTTATTAATTAATTTAGGTAGTCGGTTTGATGATAGATTAGCAAGTAACCCTAATGAATTTGCTCCTCATGCAACCGTAATTCATGTGGATATTGATGAATCAGAAATTAACAAGGTGATTTCGACTGACCTAGGGATAGTTGCCGACTGCAAAAAAGTACTAGAAGCTTTATTTCAAAAATTTACAAATAAAACTTCCCATGAACATTGGGTTAACCATTGTATTGAGAATAAGCACAAACATCCTTTTAAATATAAAAAAGCTGATGACACATTTTGCAAACCTCAAGAAGCTATTGAATATATCGGAAAAATTACAAACGGTGAAGCTATAGTTACTACTGATGTTGGTCAACATCAAATGTGGGCAGCTCAATTTTATCCATTCAAACATCATGGTCAATGGGTTACTAGCGGTGGTTTAGGTACTATGGGCTTTGTTATTCCATCAGCTATCGGTGCTCAATTAGCTGAACCCAATAAAACAGTTATTTGCTTTGTTGGTGATGGTGGATTTCAAATGACAAATCAGGAAATAGCGTTACTGCCTGAATACGGACTCAATGTAAAAATCGTTCTAATCAATAATGGCACATTAGGTATGGTTAAACAGTGGCAAGATAAATTCTTTAACCATCGATTCTCTCATTCAGTATTTAATGATCAACCTGACTTCATGAAGATGGCAGAAGCATATGGTGTAAAAGGTTTCTTAGTTGATCATCCAAATAAACTAACTAAAACACTTGATTCAGCATTTAATTATAGTGGACCTGCGCTAATCGAAGTGAGAATCTCACCTACTGAACCAGTTAATCCTATGATTCCAAGTGGCAAAGCGAACCATGAAATGGAGGGGTTAGAATGAAACGAATTTTACATTTAAAAGTAACCGATCAAGTGAGCACATTAAACAGAATTACAAGTGCATTCGTTAGACTACAATATAATATTAATGAATTAACAGTTAAACCATCTAAAGAAAAAGGTATCTCTGATATGCAAATTACTGCAGATATTGAAGATGAAGCTATATTTAAAATTTTAATTGCGAAGTTAAAAAAACAAGTCAGTGTACTCGAAGTTCAAGATATTAGTCAGAACTGAGTTAAGCTGTACATTGATGCGCTAGTATAATTAAATAAATCACCACTAACATCACATAATTTAGATAATTTCTTTATCTAAAATTTTAAGAATATTCTAAATATTAAGTTATTTAAATTTTGGAGGAATGTATTATGACTAAAGTTTATTACGATCAATCAGTTGAGAAAGATGCATTACAAGGTAAAAAAATTGCAATTATCGGTTACGGTTCACAAGGACATGCGCATGCACAAAACCTTAAAGACAATGGTTATGACGTTATTGTTGGTATTCGCCCTGGTGATTCTTTTGATAAAGCTAAAGAAGATGGCTTCGATGTTTATCCAGTTGCAGAAGCTGTTAAACAAGCAGATGTCATCATGGTGCTATTGCCAGATGAAATCCAAGGAAATGTCTATAAAAATGAAATTGAACCTAACTTAGAAGCTGGAAATGCCCTAGCATTTGCGCATGGTTTTAATATCCACTTTGAAGTTATCAAACCACCTAAAAATGTTGATGTCTTCTTAGTAGCTCCTAAAGGACCTGGTCATTTAGTAAGACGTACCTTTGTTGAAGGAACTGCTGTACCAGCACTATTTGGTGTACAACAAGATGCTACTGGTCAAGCACGTGATATTTCATTAAGTTATGCGAAAGGTATTGGAGCTACGCGTGCAGGTGTAATTGAAACAACATTTAAAGAAGAAACCGAAACAGATTTATTCGGTGAGCAAGCAGTACTTTGTGGTGGTATTCATAAATTAATCCAAAGTGGCTTTGAAACTTTAGTTGAAGCGGGCTATCAAAAAGAATTAGCATATTTCGAAGTATTACATGAAATGAAGTTAATTGTTGATTTAATGTATGAAGGCGGTATGGAGAACGTTCGTTACTCAATTTCTAACACAGCAGAGTATGGTGACTATGTTTCAGGTCCTAGAGTCATCACTCCTGATGTTAAAGACAATATGAAAACAGTATTAAAAGATATTCAAAATGGTAATTTTGCAAATAGCTTTGTTAAAGACAATGAAAATGCCTTTAAAGAATTCTATAAATTACGTGAACAACAACACGGTCATGAAATTGAAGCAGTTGGTCGTGAATTAAGAAAAATGATGCCATTCATTAAATCTAAAAGTATTCAAAAATAAAAGCTAAGGGGTTGTTAAAGATGGAAAGCCATATTCAAATTTTTGATACAACATTAAGAGACGGTGAACAAACACCTGGAGTTAACTTTTCTTTTGATGAGCGATTAAAGATTGCCAAACAGTTAGAAACATGGGGTGTGGATATACTTGAAGCAGGTTTTCCCGCTTCAAGTGCTGGTAGCTTTAAGTCTGTTCAAGCTATATCAAATACTTTAACTAAAACAGCTGTATGTGGTTTAGCACGCTGTAAAAAATCAGATATCGATGCTGTTTATGAAGCTACAAAAGATGCTGTAAAACCAGTTATTCACGTTTTTATAGCAACTTCATCTATTCACTTAACGCATAAACTCAAAATGACCCAACAACAGGTTTTGGAATCAATTAAAGCGCACGTCAGTTACGCCAAACAATACTTTGATGTCGTTCAATTTTCACCTGAGGATGCCACAAGAACTGATACAGATTTCTTAATAAAATGTGTACAGATGGCAGTAGACTGTGGTGCTACAATCATTAACATCCCAGATACAGTTGGTTATAGTTATCCAAATGAATATGGTCGAATTTTTAAAACCTTGATTGAGAACATTAACTCTAAACAAGACATTACTTATAGTGCACATTGTCATGATGATTTAGGAATGGCAGTTGCTAATAGTCTGGCTGCTATTGAAAATGGTGCCACACGAATCGAAGGAACAGTAAATGGCATCGGTGAACGAGCAGGCAATACTGCTATAGAAGAATTAGCTTTAGCACTGTATGTCCGCAAAGACCACTATGGCAATGAAACACGATTGAAACTATCAGAAACAAAAAATACTTCTGATATTATATCTCGTTATGCTGGCATACGCGTTCCTAGAAATAAAGCCATTGTTGGTCAAAATGCTTTTAGTCATGAGTCTGGCATTCACCAAGATGGTGTTTTAAAAAATCCAGAAACTTATGAAATCATGACGCCACAACTTGTTGGTATAAGTAAAAATGATTTACCTCTTGGTAAGCTATCCGGTAAACACGCTTTTGCTGAAAAATTGAAATCTTTAGGATATGATATTGAACCACAAAATCAGGCTGAATTATTTAAACAATTCAAAGCCATTGCTGATAAAAAGAAAAGTGTAACTGATCGAGATATACATGCGATTATCCAAGGTACTGAACATGAGCAAAATGCAATTTATCAAGTTGATACGCTTCAATTGCAGTTTGTTTCCAATGGTTTACAAAGTGCTGTTGTCGTTATAAAAGATAAAAATGGTAATATTTATCAAGATTCAAGTATAGGAACTGGTTCAATTGTGGCTATATATAATGCAGTTGATCGAATTTTTAAATATAAAAGTGAACTCATTGATTACCGTATTGATTCTGTCACTGAAGGTACCGACGCTCAAGCAGAAGTACATGTTTCATTAATTATTGAAGGTCAACCTGTTAATGGTATTGGTATTGATCATGATGTGTTATATGCCTCTTGCAAAGCATATGTAGAAGCACATGCTAAATACGCTAGTGAAATTCACAAAAAGGAAGGTAATCACTAATGACTTATAATATTGTAGCTTTGCCAGGTGATGGAATAGGACCAGAAATCTTAAGTGGTACGTTAGAATTATTAGAACTAATCAGTAAAAAATATCAATTTGATTATCAATTAACTTCTTATGATTTTGGAGGTGCAGCCATAGATTCGCATGGTGTTCCCCTTCCTGATGATACTTTAAATGCTTGTAAAAATGCTGACGCAATTTTATTGGGTGCTGTAGGTGGTCCTCAATGGACTGATCCTAATAATAGACCTGAGCAAGGATTATTAGGATTACGTAAATCTCTAGGCTTGTTTGCCAATATACGACCTACTAAAGTTACTGAAGGCACAAGTCATTTTTCTCCAATTAGAGAATCACGTGTCAAAGGAACGGATTTTATCATAGTGAGAGAATTAACTAGTGGCTTATATTTTGGTGAACCACGGCATAGTGATAATCAAAGTGCACTAGACTCACTAACTTATACTAAAAAGGAAATTGAACGTATTGCAAGGGTAGCTTTTGAATTAGCATCTCAAAGAAAGAAAAAATTAACATCAGTTGATAAAGAAAATGTGTTAGCTACAAGTAAACTTTGGCGTCAAACTATTAATGAAATTAGTCATGAATTTCCTGATGTTAAAGTGAATCATTTACTAGTTGATGCTTGTAGCATGCAGTTAATTTCCCAACCTACTAATTTTGATGTCATTGTTACTGAAAATCTATTTGGAGATATTTTAAGTGATGAAGCTTCTACCATTCCAGGTTCATTAGGTTTATCACCTTCTGCAAGTTTTAGTTTAGAAGGACCAAGACTTTATGAACCTATACATGGTTCAGCACCCGACATTGCAAATCAAAATCTAGCTAACCCATTTGGTATGATACTTTCATTAGCAATGTGTTTACGTGAAAGTTTTAACTTTGATGATGCGGCGTCTGAACTAGAACAGGCTGTATATCAACTTATTAAAGATGGTAAAACAACTAAAGATTTAAATGGGCACTATACTACATCAGATATATTCAATGAATTAAAAAAGAATTATTAATAAGGGGGCATGCTTTTATGGGACAAACGTTATTCGATAAAGTTTGGAATAAACATGTTTTAACCGGGAATGAAGGTGAACCACAATTATTATATATTGATTTACACTTAATTCATGAAGTGACTTCTCCACAAGCTTTCGAAGGTTTAAGACTTCAAAATCGTAAATTAAGACGTCCTGATTTAACATTTGCAACTTTAGATCATAATGTTCCTACAATAGATATTTTTAATATTAAAGATGAAATTGCGAACAAACAAATTACTACACTTCAAAAGAATGCAAAGGAATTTGGTGTTCAATTATTTGATATGGGTTCTGATGAACAAGGTATTGTTCACATGGTAGGTCCAGAAACAGGTCTCACTCAACCTGGAAAAACAATCGTTTGTGGTGATTCACATACTGCCACGCATGGGGCCTTTGGTGCAATTGCATTTGGTATTGGGACAAGTGAAGTTGAACATGTATTTGCTACTCAAACACTTTGGCAAACTAAACCTAAAAATTTAAAGATAGACGTTACAGGTCAATTACCAAAAGGCGTCTATGCGAAAGATATTATCTTGTATCTTATTAGTCAATATGGTGTGGATTTTGGTACTGGGTACGCTATTGAATTTACAGGTGAAACGATTAAATCTCTGTCTATGGAAGCTAGAATGACTATCTGCAACATGGCTATTGAAGCTGGTGCTAAATATGGATTGATGCAACCAGATGAAACGACATTTGCTTATGTCAAAGGCAGAAAATATGCTCAAAATTTTGACCGTTTTATCAATGATTGGCGTCAATTATATACTGATGCCGATGCTAAATTTGATAAAGTTATCAAACTTGAAGTTACAGATTTAGAACCTCAAGTTACATGGGGAACAAATCCTGAAATGGGTGTTAGTTTTAATACACCTTTCCCCAAAATTAAAAATATTAATGATGAACGCGCTTATCAATATATGGGCTTAAAACCAGGCCAAAAAGCTGAAGATATTGATTTAGGTTATGTGTTCTTAGGTTCTTGTACCAATGCAAGATTATCAGACTTAGTAGAAGCTAGTCGAATCGTTAAGGGTAAACAAGTCCATCCAAAAATCACTGCAATCGTTGTACCTGGCTCTCGCTCAGTTAAAAAAGAAGCTGAAGCATTGGGGTTGGACAAAATATTTAAAGATGCAGGATTTCAATGGAGAGAACCAGGTTGTTCAATGTGTTTAGGTATGAATCCTGATCAAGTACCTGAAGGCATACATTGTGCCTCTACGAGCAATCGTAACTTTGAAGGAAGACAAGGTAAAGGCGCTAGAACGCATCTAGTGTCCCCTGCTATGGCTGCTGCAGCGGCTATTAAAGGTAGATTCGTAGATGTTAGAAAGGTGGTTGTTTAGTAATGGATATCCAACCTATTACAACCTATACAGGAAAAATTGTACCATTGTTTAATGATAATATTGATACTGACCAAATTATTCCCAAAGTACATCTTAAACGAATAACTAAAAGTGGTTTCGGTCCTTTTGCATTTGACGAATGGAGATACCTTGCTGATGGTACAAATAATCCAGATTTTAATCCGAATAAACCTGAATACTCTGGTGCTACTATTTTGATCACTGGTGACAATTTTGGTTGTGGTTCAAGTCGTGAACATGCTGCGTGGGCTTTAAAAGATTATGGATTCAATATTATTATAGCTGGTAGCTTTAGTGACATATTCTTTATGAATTGTACAAAAAATGGCATGTTACCTATTACTTTAGGTAAAAACGAGAGAAAATATTTAGCTTCTCAAAAAGAAATTACCATTGATTTACCAAATCAAACTGTTTCAGCTAATGATAAATCATTTAACTTTCAAATTGATGATACATGGAAACATAAATTAGTTAATGGTTTAGATGATATAGCCATAACATTAGAATATGAAGATTTAATAGAACAATATGAAAATAAAAATAAGGGTTGAGATAAAATGACTGTGAAGACAACTTTAAATGCTAAAGATGTAGAAAATGCATACTTAAGAATAAAAGATGTTGTTAAAGAGACACCTTTACAATTC
>NZ_KV801109.1:0-1588 GCF_001810405.1 Staphylococcus sp. HMSC069D12 | reverse complement strand
GTAGAAAATGCATACTTAAGAATAAAAGACGTTGTTAAAGAGACACCTTTACAATTCGATCTCTATCTTTCTCAAAAATATGACTGTAATGTGTATTTAAAAAGAGAAGACTTACAATGGGTTCGCTCTTTCAAACTTAGAGGTGCATATAATGCAATTTCTGTTCTAACAAGTGAAGCTAAAGAAAAAGGTATTACATGCGCAAGTGCTGGAAATCATGCTCAAGGTGTTGCTTATACTGCTAAAGCATTAAATTTAAAAGCTGTGATTTTCATGCCTGTTACCACACCTCTTCAAAAGGTTAATCAAGTTAAATTTTTTGGTTCTAAAAACGTTAAAATCATATTAACTGGAGATACTTTTGATGATTGCTTAAAAGAAGCTTTAATTTATACTGAACAAAATCACATGACTTTTATCGACCCTTTTAATAATGTAGATACAATAGCTAGACAAGGAACATTAGCAAAAGAAATTTTGAATCAATCAAGTAATGATTCAATTACGTTCGATTATCTATTTGCTGCTATTGGTGGTGGAGGTTTGATTTCAGGTATTAGTACTTATATGGATCAATATAGTCCACAAACTAAAATTATTGGTGTCGAACCCTCTGGCGCTAGTAGCATGTATGAATCAGTTGTTGTCCAAAACAAAATAGTGACACTTGATCATATTGACAAGTTTGTAGATGGTGCTTCTGTGGCACGAGTTGGTAATATCACTTATGATATAGCTAAGAAATTTGTAGACGATTATATTCAAGTAGATGAAGGTGCTGTTTGTTCAACTATTTTAGATATGTACTCTAAACAAGCCATAGTTGCTGAACCAGCAGGTGCATTAAGTGTTTCAGCATTAGAGCACTATAAGGAAAAAATTAAAGGTAAGACAGTAGTATGTGTAGTTAGTGGTGGTAATAACGATATTAATCGAATGAAAGAAATTGAAGAACGTTCATTACTTTACGAGGAGATGAAACATTACTTTATTCTTAACTTTCCTCAACGTCCTGGTGCATTAAAGGAATTTGTTAACGATGTATTAGGACCTCAGGATGATATTACTAAGTTTGAATATTTAAAGAAAACTTCTCAAAACACTGGTACTGTCATTATCGGTATTCAACTTAAGAATCATGATAACCTTAACCAACTAAAAATTAATGTTCATGATTTTGATCCATCAAATATTTATATCAATGAGAATAAAATGTTGTACTCACTTTTAATTTGAATATTAAACACTCCCATTCCTTGAGATGGGAGTGTTTTCTTTAATTTGCTTGGTAACGTCCTACTCTAGCGGAACGTAAATTTGCTACCATCGGCGCTAAGAAACTTACTTTACTTCGAGTCAAGCGCTCGCATCTTTCTTCATTTTATAAAATTGCTTGCTTTTTTAGCCCAACTAAACTCGCTTCTCAATTTTTTCAATTCATCAGCTTCAAACGCTTTCTCTTCGTAAAGCTATTACACTTTTATTTGTTGATTTCTTATTAAATCTTCGGTTTTAATTTTATGCATAAAAAAAGAGACCTTTCGGTCTCATTAGTTTGCCTGGCAACGTCCTACTCTAGCGGAACGTA
>NZ_KV801108.1:437012-493892 GCF_001810405.1 Staphylococcus sp. HMSC069D12 | reverse complement strand
GCTAATAATTATAGAGGTAATTGCGCCATTTTTGCATTCAAACATAAAAAATAGCTATGAAGCATTCTATAGTCATAGATTACTTCATAGCTATTTTAGTAATTAGTTATTCAACTGAGAATAAATATTGATAAATCGGTTGCCCACCATTATGTTCTTCTACTTCAACATCTGGGTATTCACTTTCAACCCATTCTACTAATTTGTCAGAGATTTCATCATTTGCATCCTCACCAGCAATGATAGTTAAAATTTCACTATCTTCGTTAAGCATAGCTTTAAGCAAACCAGTGACTGTAGCAAATTCATCATCATTGCTTGTAACAATTTTGCTTTCTGACAATCCCATGAATTCGCCTTTTTTAATTTCTACACCATCAATTTTAGTGTCGCGAACAGCAAATGTTACTGAACCAGATTTCACTGATTCTAATGCTGTTGTCATATGAGAGTGATTATCTTCAAGTGATGATGAAGGATCGTATTGGAACAATGCCGCAATACCTTGTGGAATTGATGTTGTAGGTATAACAACTGTATCCGCTTCAACTAAAGTTGCAGCTTGATCACTCGACATTCTAATATTTTTATTATTTGGTAGAATAATAGCGCGTTTGCATTGCGATTGCTCAATTACTTTCACAATATCTTCTGTTGAAGGATTCATTGTTTGCCCACCACTTATGATATGTGTCGCACCCATAGATGTAAACAATTCAGAAATACCATCACCCATTGAAATCGCGATAATCGCAGTCTCAACTGTTTTTGATTCTTCTTGCTGTTCAGAATGATGATTTAGTTTCTCTTTTCTAATCACTTCACGATGTTGTTCACGCATATTTTCAACTTTTAATTTAATAAGTTCACCATACTCTTGACCATAGTTGAACACTTCACCAGGCGTTTCAGTATGTACGTGCACTTTAACAATTTCATCATCATTAATCACAAGTAAAGAATCACCGAATTGACTCATATCTGTTCTAAATGTTTGTTCATCAAATGCTCTTTTATCTTTTCCAAAGCGAACCATCATTTCAGTACAATAGCCGTATTTAATATCTTCAGTATTTATCACACCGTGGAAATCATGTTCTTCATGTACTAATTCTTCTGTGTTTAACTTTTCTTTTTTAGCTTCAATAGTTTGACCTGTCAATCCTTTTAAGAAGCCTTCATACACACATAGTAATCCTTTACCGCCACTATCTACTACACCAACTTCTTTTAATACGGCAAGTAGATTTGGCGTATTATTTAATGATTTTTCAGCTTCCGCAATTGTATATTCCATAACTTCAACGCAATCATCTGTTTCTTCGGCTTTATTAACCGCAGCTTTTGCTGCATCTTTAGCAACAGTTAAGATCGTACCTTCAACCGGTTTCATCACTGCTTTATAAGCTGTATCAACTCCCGCTTGAAAACTACTTGCAAGTTGTTGCGCATTTATTTCATTTTCAGTTTCTATATTTTTACAGAAACCTCTAAATAATTGAGATAGAATAACACCTGAGTTGCCACGAGCACCCATAAGTAATCCTTTAGAGAATGTCTTCCCTAATTCACCAGTGCTTTGAGATAAATTATTTTCAACTTCTTCACGTCCAGAAGTAATTGTAAGATTCATATTCGTTCCTGTATCGCCATCTGGCACAGGGTATACATTTAAAGAATCCACTAAATCTGCATTATTAGATAAATTTTGTGCCCCTTGTATTATCATATCGGCAAATAATTTACCATTAATTTTGCTAATCATCCTGCTAAGTCCTCCTATACCTACTTGCCCTTATTATTAAGTCTTACACCTTGTACAAATATATTAATTGAATTCACTTTAACATTTAGTGAGTTTTCAAGTGTATATTTTACTGATGATTGTACGTTGTTTGCTACTTCTGAAATTTTTACACCATAGCTTACAATAATATACATATCTATATCAATGACACCATTGTTTTCTTTTACTTCAATGCCTCTAGCATAATTTTCATGTCCTAAAATATCGGCAATGCCATCTCTAACTTGTTGTCTTGATGCCATGCCTACAATACCATAGCTTTCAACAGCTTTGCTGCCTACTACAGAAGCAATGACTTCATTTGAGATATCGATTTTACCATAATCATTTGAGATTTCTATTGTCATCTTTATTTTCCTCCTGAAATTTGTTTAAAAATGACTTACAATTAAATTCATAATTGAAAATAACCGATTCTTCCATAAATAAGTCTTAATAACTTAATTAAATATATTACATAACTCCTCAGCTTACAATTATACCATAAATTATAAATTTCAAAACATTTTTAAAGAAAACGCCTTTAATTTCGTTGCTTTAAAATTTTATATATGGTATCTTATTTAAGTATATAAGTAGTCAAGTGTATTTATATTTATTAAAGGAGGTACTTTGATGGGTAAACAATGTTACGTAACAGGTCGTAAAGCATCGACTGGTAATAATCGTTCACACGCTTTAAATGCGAATAAACGCAGATTTAATGCTAACCTTCAAAAAGTTAGAATTTTAGTTGACGGAAAACCTAAAAAAGTTTGGGTTTCTGCTCGTGCTTTAAAATCTGGTAAAGTTACTAGAGTTTAATAAATATAATGCACTAAAAAATGCCTTCATATGTGGTGAAGGCATTTTTTTATGCTTAATTTTAATTTGCATCTCTACTTCTAATCTGTAAGACTTGTCCATCATGTACTTCGATTTGTGCAATTTTCTCTTTAACCTCATTCGATAATGTAAGTGTAGATCCTTTTTCAAGAGGTTGATGATTCAAATTGTATTTAAATCCAACTAATGACAAAGCAACCATATCACTAACTGGAATAAATGAAACATATGGATAATTTTGTAATTTATGAATTTCATGACTACCTTTCTTCAATAACTTAATTTCATTTTGTAGATCTTCAACAATAATTAAGATGTTTTGTTCTACATATTTTGGCTTTTGTAGTATTTGCAAAACACCCATAAAATGATCTAATCTACCACCTGTTGCTCCATAAATATGTATTTCTGTAAATCCTCTATTAACAGCTTCCTCTACACCTAATGCCAAATCAGTATCATCTTTTTCAGCCTTAACTGGTTTGATATTTAATTCGTGTTTCAATTGATGACGTTCTTCTTCTGAAACAGAATCAAAATCTCCAACTGAGAAAACTGGAATAATAGAATGATTTATTAGAATAAGTGCACCTCTATCAATCCCGCCCCAGCGGTCCTTCTTCAATGCGGTTAATACATCTGATGGCAAATGACGGTCACTACATAATAAATTGATTCGCATATCAATATCAGCCTTTCAATAATTGTGTTACCTTACCATAATCTTTCTGTTTAAAGAAATAAGAACCGGTAACAAACATATCTGCCCCATTATCAGCACATATTTTAATAGTTTCATTGTTGATACCACCATCAACTTCGATATTAAAATTTAAATTTAATGATTGTCTTAAATCTCTTAAGATTTTCACTTTTGCTGCACATGCTTCTATAAATGATTGACCACCAAATCCTGGATTTACAGTCATAACAAGTACAAAATCAACAATTTCAAGTACTGGCAATAATGACTCAACTGGTGTACCAGGATTAATTACAACGCCAGCCTTCTTTCCGGCATTTTTTATCATTTGTAATGCTCTATGAATATGCTGTGTAGCCTCTACATGTATTGATATCATGTCAGCACCGTGTTCAGCAAAGGTATTAATATATTGTTCAGGTTGTTCGATCATTAAGTGAACATCAATCGGTAATTGAGTAATTGCTCTAACTGAATCAAGAATAGGAATACCAATAGAAATATTAGGTACAAATTGACCATCCATTACATCAAAGTGCAGACCATCAATTTGTGCTTCTTCTAAAGCTTTAATTTCATTCTCTAAATTTAAAAAATCGGCTGATAAAAGTGATGGGTAGATTTTCTTCATTAATATCTGACCTTTCTATTTGAAATTTCATTATATAATTGAATATAGTGATCATAGCGAAATTGTGCTAAATAACCATTTTCTAATTGCTGTTTGACATGACACTTTGGTTCCTTAATGTGGTTGCAATTTCGAAATTTACATTCTTCACCAAAGCGATTCATTTCTATAAAATAATGCTTCAATTCATCTTTATCAATATGATCGAAATCTAGCGCACTAAATCCAGGTGTATCTGCGATAAAACCAGATTCTCTTTCAAATAACTCTACATGTCTAGTTGTATGTTTACCACGATTAAGCGACTTAGAGATATGATTAGTTTCTAAATTTAGTTCTGGTTTAAACGCATTGATAAACGTTGATTTACCTACACCTGATTGACCACTTAATACAATGAGCCCTTTAGGCCATGTAGCCACAACTTCTTGTTGATTCGTATGCTTGCCTACAAATTGCGTATTGTAACCAATTTCTTCATAAATTTTTAACCACGCATTAATTTGTTCAATTTCATTTTCAGAGGCTAAATCCTTTTTAGTCACTAGAATACTCGGCTCTAAATTATACGAATGCGCTATAACCAAGAAGCGATCTAACAATTGCGTTGAAAAATCTGGTTCTACAGCGCTCATCACGATGATTAAGCCATCAATATTACTAACTGGTGGTCGTTTCAATTCATTATGACGCTCGTGAATGTGATGAATATAGCCCTCACTTGTGTTTTGAATTTCAAAATCAACGATATCTCCCACAATTGGTGAAAATTTCTTCTTTCTGAAAAGACCGCGTGGTTTAGTATCATATAAAGTTCCATCAACATCGACTTGATAGACACCACTAATTAGTTTGATAATTCGTCCAGTTTCCAAAATGACACCTCTTAATCATTATTTATATTAAATTATTATAGCAAATGCTTGAAGATTATTATATTCAGAAGTGAATTGAAGAGATGATTTATCATAATATATTTATTTCTTTAGTTTACATAATAATTTTACGATATATTTTTCATGAAGAAACCCTTTTAGCGAATGTGCATTATTCCATTCACTAAAAGGGTTAAATTTAATATTCTATATCTTTATCTGCAATTACATCGCCATCAACTCTGATCGTATAGCCCGCGTCTGAGCCTTGCTCAATTTTAAGCGGAATCGTTATCGTTTTGTCATCTTTTATACTAAACGTTTGGCTAGCAGATGTGCCACTATTGTCCTTATCTCTAATGTAAACTTGAACTTTTTGACTTTCGTCATCTCCCGTATATGGGATGTGATATGTTTCTGTATAATTCTTAACTTTTTGTTTATCATCAGACTTGTCTTCACTAGAAGATTTAGATTTCTCTGAATCTTTGTCTCCATCTTTTGAAGATGCTTTTCCTTTTGAAACAATGAATTGTACTGTACTTCCCTCTTCAACCTCTGTATTTTTAGGGCTTTGTGAAATAATATTATCCTTTTTAACATTATTACTTGATTCTGTTGTCATTTGTACTTTCAGACCACTTTTTTCAAGTTCTTTCTTTGCAGTTTGATAATTTTTATTTTCATAATTTTTAACATATACCTTTTTAACACCTAATGATTCGGTTAAAGTAATTTGATGATCGTTTATGCGAACATAACTATCAGGATTAACACTTTGCTTAGCTATAGCACCTTTAGGTACCTGATTATTATATTCTTGATTGACTGTCACATGATCAAGTTTAGATTGTTTCAATTTATCTAATGCATCTGCTTTTTTCATGCCCATAACATTAGGCATTTTAGCACGTTCGGGCCCTTTTGAAAGCACAATATCTACTTTTTCATGCTGATTAACTCTTTCACCTTGTTTTGGTTTAGTCTTTATTATTTTATTTTCCGGATAATCATCACTGTAATCTCTAGAGATATTACCAATTTCTAAATGAGATTGTCGTAGAATTTTTTCCGCTTCTTTTTCAGTTTTACCTTTAAGATCAGGCATTTCCGCATATTTACTACCAAACATGCCCATCGCTATAAAACCAAATAAACTTGCGACTAATAAAAGTAAAATAAGCACAATAGCGAATTTCTTCTTTTTTGAACGTTTTTTCTTAGGTGGTTCATAGATTTGTGCTTCGTTAGTTTGAAAATGATGCTCATTAACAATCGGTATTTGCATCGTTTGTGCAATTTGTTTTTGTTCATTTTCTTCTTTTATTTTACTTTTAATATCTTGTCTATCAATCGATACTGTATTTGTCTCATCTTCTTCAATAGAATGCTTCTTTTCATTAGCACGACTAGAGACAAGCACACTACTTAAATCTTCTTTCATATCTTTAACACTTTGATAGCGATCTGAGGCTTTCTTCTCCGTTGCTTTAAGTACGACATTACTAAGTGATTGAGGTATTTCAGATCTTAACTCCGTTACATTTGGAATTGAATCTTGAATATGTTTTATTGCGATACTAACGGCTGTCTCACCATTAAAAGGCGGTTCACCAACTAACATTTCGTAAAGAACAATACCGATGGAATAGATATCAGTTGCTTCATTCGTAGTTTCACCTTTAGCTTGTTCTGGTGAGAGATACTGAACTGTACCTAATACATGATTCGTCTGTGTCATAGATGTTTCACTTAATGCTTTTGCAATTCCAAAGTCAAAAATTTTTAATGTTTTATTCTTATCAATTAAAATGTTCTGAGGTTTTATATCTCTATGTATGATAAGTTTTTCATGTGCTTGAGCCACACCTTTTAAAATCTGATTCGTGAAATCAATAGCTGTATCTACACTTAAAGGTCCATGGCTATGTATGTATTCTGATAAGGTAGGTCCATCTATATATTCCATAATTAGAAAGAAGCACTCTTCATTTTCTTGAACATCATATACTTCAACAATATTTTCATGTGAAAGTTGTGTCGCATTGTTAACTTCACGTTCGAAACGCTTCATCGTTTCTTCTTTTTCATTCTGAGGAATAGAGATTGCTTTAATCGCTACTTCACGATTTAAAATGGTATCTTCTGCTAAGTAAACGGTACTCATACCCCCGCCACCAAGCTTATCTACTATTTTGTAACGTTCACTAACTATCTTTCCAATCATAGATGATCACCTTCAATAGCTGCTATTAAGACACTGATGTTATCTTTTGAATCATGATTTAATGCTAATTGAATTAGTTGCTCCCCATGTTCTTCTAATGATAATGATTCATTGAAAGACTCATGAATAATTTCACCTCTAACATAGTCCGTTAAGCCATCAGAATTTAACATTATAAAGTCATAATGATTAAAACGTTTTGTAAATATATCTGGACTCACTCGTTTATCTGTCCCCATTACTTTAGTAATAATATTACGTTGCGGGTGTGTAAAAGCTTCTTCTTCAGTTATTTGACCTGTCATTACTAAATGATTTACAAACGAATGATCATAAGTAATTTGTTCAATTTCTCTAGAGTTAATTAGATAGGCTCTAGAATCCCCTATATTGGCCACTACCAATTGTTTATCAAATACAAGGGCACAAACGCATGTTGTACCCATACCTTTGTATTCTTCATTAGTTTGAGCATATTCAAATAGTTCACGATTAATCTCTTTTAAATTAAAACGCAACCAAGTTTCGGCTTGTTCATACTCTATAAAATTCTCATCTTCAAAACGTTTTTGAAGTTCATAAGTAACAAACTGACTTGCAATTTCCCCCGCTTTATGACCACCCATACCATCACATAATACTAATAACTGTTGTTGGGTTTGGTTATAAAAAATACCTCCTGCATCTTCATTTTTATTTCTATGTTGTCCAGTATCTGTGAAAAATTGTGCGTTTTGCATTGTGATTACCTCGTTTCTACTTGTCGTTCCTTCGCTCTTAATTGTCCACATGCTGCGTCAATATCTGATCCTTGTTCTCTTCTAATTGTAGCATTAATACCTAATCGTTTTAGTTCTTTTTCAAATTTAAAAATATCGTCTTTAGGTGTTTTGACGTAATTTCGTTCTGGAACATGATTAACTGGGATTAAGTTAACATGACAATTCAAATCTTTAATAAGATGTGCTAAATCACGTGCGTGCTCTAGTTGATCATTTACGCCACCGAACAATCCATATTCAAATGTCACACGGCGATTTGTTTTTTCTTGATAATATTTGATTGCTTCCATTAATTTATCTACATGATATGCTCTGTTAATCGGCATTAATTTAGATCGAATTTCATCTTTAGCTGCATGCAAACTTACGGCAAAGTTAATTTGAATGTCTTCTTCGGCAAAATCATAAATACGTGGAATAATACCTGATGTTGAAACTGTAATATGGCGTGCACCGATGTTTAAACTATTGTCATCATTAACAATACGTAAGAAATCCATCATTTCATCATAATTCTCAAAAGGTTCACCAATTCCCATTATAACAATTTGGGATACACGTTCATCAGTTGCATCTAATGCTTTTTGAACTGTTAAGACTTGTGAAACAATTTCTCCTGCTTCTAAATTACGTTTTAAGCCTCCTAATGTTGAGGCACAGAATGTACAACCGATACGACAACCAACTTGAGTTGTCACACAAACTGAATTTCCATAGTCATGACGCATTAATACAGTTTCAATAGTATAGCCATCTTGTAGTTCAAATAGGAATTTAATTGTTCCATCTTTACTTTCTTGTTTAACAACAGTAGTTAAAGTTGTCATTGCAAAATTATCTTTTAAAACTTGACGCAAATCTTTGGATAAATTTGTCATGTCATCAATGCTATCTACGCGCTTTTGATATAACCATTCAAATATTTGTTTGGCTCTAAATTTTTGTTGGCCGTGTTCTACTAACCATTCTTGCATTTCATCATATCTTAATGAGTAAATCGACTGTTTTTCAAAATCAGGCAAGAATTTATTTTTCTTCTTTTTTTCAGTAGTTATCATCTTAACTTTCCTTTCTTTTTATTTTAGTGATGAAAAAGCCATCCGAATTAAAGTCTTGGGGTAGAATTTGTATTGTCTTCACTTGTTCACCGGTAACTGGGTGAGTCATAAGTTCAAATTCGAAGTCTTTATTATTTTTTAAAAATGTATAAATAACATTTTCATTTTCAAGTTGTTCAATAGTGCATGTTGAATAAACTAGTGTACCACCAGGTTTCAAGTTATCTTTCACATTGTCTAATATCTCTAACTGTAATTCAACTAAGTCTTGAATATCTTGTTGCGTTTGAACATATTTAATTTCTGGCTTGTGTCTAAGCACACCTAAACCACTACACGGTGCATCGACGAGAATTTTGTCATATACATCTTTGTAAGGTTTTGTTGCATCATGATCAAAAGCTTTAATGTTATTAAGTTGTAACTTTACAATATTATCTTTTATTAAACCAATTTTATGCTTATGGATATCTGTAGCATCCACGTGACCACTTGGCGCCAATAACTCAGCTATGTGACACGCTTTACCTCCAGGTGCACTACAAGCATCTAAAATAACATCATTTTCTTCAACGCCCATCAAATATCCTACAAACATTGAGCTTTTATCTTGAATAGAAATATTACCATTCTTAAAGTTTAAAGATTCAATAATTGGACGCCCTTTTAGATGTAAACAATATGGAATCAATTCATCGACTTTAACTTCATATCCTTCACCTTGCAAACTTGACACAACGTCTTCAACTTTATTTTTACTTGTATTAACACGTACTGTACCCGCAGTTTGATCAAAAAATGATGATGCAATCTTTCGTGTCGTTTCAACACCATAGTGCGTAATCCAATGTTCAATAATCCACTTTGGAATACTATATTCAATGGCCATACGCTGCTTATCATTCTTAATAGATTCTAAACTTGGCAATTCACTTCTAAAGATTGTTCTCAATATTGCGTTTACAACATTACCGTTATGAGGGCCCCCACGATGCTTTGCAATATTTACTGCTTCGTTGATGATGGCATGATTCGGTACTTTATCTAGATAAATATATTGATATAAACTCATCCATAACAGTTGTCTTACCCAACTTTTTATTTTAGTCTTCACAAAAGGTCTAAGATAGAAATCCAATGTCATTTTTCTCTTTACTGTCCCATATACGAGTTCAGTATATAAAGGTTTATCGATATTTGAAACATTACCAGCAGATAAAACTTCATTGATTCTCAGATTACTGTATGCATAGTCATTAAATATTTCTTGAATTGTTTGAAACGCTAATTCTCTCACTGATTGTGTCATTTTAATATTTTCCCAACTAGCGATTCTTGTACACCGCTTAAATAATTTGATGCCAACATACGTTTCTTGCCAGCTAATTGAATATCTGTTAAAGCAATTGCATCATCTGATCCTGTAGCAACAACAATTGACTTTTTAGTCGTCTCTATGATCTCACCAGGTTGACCTTTTTTATTACTGACGATATGTGCTGCATATAATTTTAAATTTGTATCATCCATAGTTGTATAACCAACTGGCCATGGTGATAAGCCACGAATATGATTATGAATATCTTTTGCATTCATAGTCCAATCAATTCTTTCATCTTCTCTGCTAATATTTGAAGCGAATGTTGCTTGTGCATCATCTTGTGCAATACTATCATTCGTGCGATTTACAATTGAAGGTAGCGTTTCTTTTAGTAGTTTAGCACCGAGTACACTAAGTTTATCATGCATCGTACCTACATCGTCATTATCTTCAATATTAATAGCTTTTTGTGAAATAATATTTCCTGCATCTAGCTTTTTAACCATATACATGATCGTGATTCCTGTTTGAGCTTCACCGTCTATTATCGCTTGATGTATTGGTGCGCCACCGCGATACTTTGGTAATAATGATGCATGAACATTAATTGCACCTAACTTAGGTAATTGTAATAACTGTTCAGGCAATAACTGTCCGAAAGCTGCAGTAACAATTAAATCGGGCTCTAACTGTAATAGTTGCTCCAATTCATCAGATTGATTTAATTTTTCTGGTTGAAACACAGGTAAATTGTGTTCTTCAGCCACTCGTTTAACAGGTGGTGGCGTTAATACCCGTTTACGTCCAACTGGTCTGTCGGGTTGAGTCACGACTGCTATGACGTCATGCTCTTCGATTAACATTTCCAATACTTTAGTTGAAAAATCAGGTGTCCCCATAAATATCACTTTAGTCATTTTCAAAATACGCCTCCACTTCTTCATCTGTTAATAAATGCTGTGCACGTTTTGTAAATGGTATACCATTCATTTGATCGATTATATGCAGTATCATTCTAGCTACATCGTCATATGCAGTTAGTTCAATCGTATTACCTTCTAAATCATTCGCTTCAATTGCAATCATTTTACTACGTTCGACTTCTCCATATATACCCGGTAAATTTACAGACCCTTCAAGATCGATTATTTTATCATTAGATTCTGATTTGATTTTAGGATTGATTAGTTGCAATAATCCTTCAAATTCCATATCAATGATAGCTACTTGTTTACTTATGCCGATTTGAGGCGCACATAAAGCTGAGGCCTCTTCTGCATATAATGTGTCTTCCAAATCTAATAATAAATCTTTTAATTTAGCATCATACGCTTTAATAGGTTGTGCTTGTTTAGTTAATACAGGATGCGTTGACTGGACTAATTTTTGTATCGCCATTAAATATGCTCCTCTTGAAAAATTCATCATATAATTATAACTTAATTCACTTTGAAATGCGATCTTAGTCTTAAATTTAGGCACTTCAATCTGTTTTAATTGCTTTTATTTTCTGTACCTTTAAAATATACATTAAGGATACCAATAAATACAATATTTAACAGTGGAGGTGTAAATATGGAAGTAAATAAAATTATATACATTGTGCTCGCATTCTTTTTAGGCGGTTTCGGCGTTCATAAATTTTATGCAGGTAAAACAATTTCAGGACTTTTACACTTGGCCTTTTTCTGGACAGGAATTCCACACATTATTGCAATTATAAGTGGCGTCTTAACTTTATTAAGACCAGCTGATGAAAACGGAAATGTTGTAATGTAATTAAAGTAAAAGAGTTACGCAATTTAGGAATCCATCCCTAATAATTGCGTAACTCTTATTTTTTACATTAATATTTGCGGATTAATGTCTATTTTTAATGCTAGCTTATCCTTTAAATAAGCTTCATGATAATAATCATCTAAAAATTGAAGTGCTTTCAGTAATTCTGGTTCGCTCTTATATTTAACTAAAATTTGAAAACGATGTTCATTGTTAATTCGTGCGATGGCTGCTGGAGATGGCCCTAAAACTAACGCGCGATCTGTTAGATGTTGCAATAAAATTTGATGAATATGTTTAGAGGCCTCCATCACTTTTTTCATATTTTTATGAGATATCGTAAAATTAATTAAGAAATAGTATGGTGGGTATTTACCTATCTTTCTGAATTCCATCTCTTTTTGATAAAAGGTTAGGTAATCGTTCTTTTGAACATCTTCAATAGCATAGTGTTCTGGATTGTATGTTTGAATAATAACTCTACCCGGTTTATCATGACGACCAGCTCTTCCAGCTACCTGCGTTAATAGTTGATACGTTCGTTCACTAGCACGGAAATCAGGTAGATTTAACATTGTATCTGCGTTCAAAACACCTACTAGTGTAATATTGGGATAGTCCAACCCTTTTGCAATCATTTGTGTGCCTAATAAAATATCGCCCTTACCTTCTTCAAATTCAGTAAGTAATTTCTCGTGAGCACCTTTTCTAGAAGTTGTGTCAACATCCATTCGTATAATACGCGCTTCTTCAAATTCTTGTTGCAAGATTTCTTCTACTCGTTGTGTACCAGTCCCTACTTGACGTATATGCGAACTCTCACAATTAGGACACTTATTCGGAGGCATCTCATGATAACCACAATAATGACATTTTAATTGGTCCGTAGACTTATGATAGGTTAATGAGATATCACAGTGTGGACATTGTGGTACATAACCACAATCTCGACATAACATAAATGATGCATATCCTCGACGATTAAGAAATAATACGATTTGCTCATTTTTACGTAATCGTTCTTCAATAGCCTCTCGTAATTCAATAGAAAACATCGAACGATTGCCAGCGCTTAATTCTTCTCGCATGTCAACAATATCTATTGAAGGTAAAGCCTGTTGATTAACCCTTGTAGGTAACGTTAGTAGCTGATACACACCTTTTTCAGCGCGCGCATATGATTCTAAACTTGGTGTTGCACTTCCTAAGACTAGAGGACATTGATGAAATTGACTTCTCCATTCAGCAATATCTCTCGCGTGATAACGGGGATAATCCTCTTGTTTATACGTTGATTCATGCTCTTCATCTATAATGATAATTCCTAAATTTTTAAAAGGGGCAAAAATACTTGAACGAGCTCCAACACTAACACGGGCTCTACCATCTCTAATCTTTTGCCATTCATCATACCGTTCACCATTAGATAAGCCAGAATGTAATACTGCTACATCATCACCAAAACGACGCTTAAATCGTAAAACCATTTGAGGTGTTAATGCAATTTCAGGGACTAACATCATTGCTTCCTTACCTTTATTAAGTACTTCTTCAATAGTTTGCAAGTAAACTTCAGTTTTACCTGAACCTGTCACGCCATGTAGTAAGAATGTTCGTTGTTCACTATTATTAATTTTCTCTTTAATATTTTCATAAGCAATACGTTGTTCTGAAGTCAGTTCTCGTTTCTCTTCTTGTTCAAACACTCGATTAGCAAAAGGATCACGCTCTACTTCAGCATTATATTTTTCGATAAAACCTTTTTTAACTAATCCGTCAATACTTGATTTAGAAAAACCCATTTCTTCCATATCTTTTAAAAAGACAGTTTTATGGCGCTCATCTAGAAGGTAAGCATATACATCATATTGTTTGATTTTTTTCTCAAGTTTAGCAAGGACTTCATCTGGATGATATCCATCTATAATACGTACAGCTTTCTGTGTTTTCTTTTTAATATTTTGAGATAATAGGGTTACTTCTTTTACAGTCCCAGCCTTTAAGAGTTTATTTAAAATAGGAAGATGGTCATTTTTTTGAGCATCTTTATACTTATATTGACCGTCGGAATCAAAAAATTTTAGCAACTGCTCATCCATATCATTATGTTTCACAACTTCAAAGACTTTTGTATATTTAGCTTTGATAGCACTCGGTAACATGACCTCTAATACAGAAATACTTTTTGATACATGATAATGGCTAATCCATTCACTTAATTGAATTAATTCAGAAGTTAATTCAGGTTTTATATCTTGGACTTCTTTGATTTCTTTAAGTTTTTCAAGATTAATATCATCACTTGGTTCGGTTTCAATATTCATTACGTATCCTTGAATTGTACGAGGACCGAATGGAACTACAACTCTGACGCCAACTTGAATAAACGCTTCTAAATTTTTGGGTATAAGATAATCAAATTTGAAGTCAACGCTCTTAGAAGGAATATCTACTATTACCTTTGCAATCATTATTGCCACCTAGTTTCTAATTCATCTAAAATTTGTTCAGCTAATTGAACTTTTTTGCCTCTCTTAATATTAATCATTTCTTTACTTTTAAAATGCATTGTCAATTCATTATCATCTGATTTAAAACCAATCGTCTTGTCACCTACATTATTTGAAATAATGACATCTGCATTTTTTCGTTTTAACTTATCTTGTGCATATGCTTCTATATTTTGCGTTTCAGCAGCGAACCCAACTAAGTATTGTTGTCCTTTATGTTCACCTAAATATTTAAGAATATCTTTAGTACGTTTAAACGTCACAGCTAAAGTGCCATCTTGCTTTTTCATTTTATGATCTAATACCTCCATTGGCGTATAATCTGAAACAGCTGCTGCTTTAATAACTATATCTTGTTTATCAAAACGTGTCGTCACCGCTTCAAACATTTCCTCTGCACTTTCAATATGAACAACATCTATATCAATCGGATCAGTTAGTTGTGTTGGTCCAGTTACTAATGTAACGTGAGCACCTCTATTTCTTAACGCCTCAGCTAAAGCGTAACCCATTTTTCCAGAAGAACGATTTGATACAAAACGAACTGGGTCAATCACCTCGACTGTTGGTCCAGCTGTCACTAACGCATGTTTACCTTTAAATGAACTCTCTTCTTTTATCTTTTGAGAATTGAAAAAATCATTCAGAACTTTGACAATCTGCGAAGGTTCTTCCATTCGTCCTTTAGCAACATAACCACACGCTAAATAACCATCCCCAGGTTCAATAAAGTGATATCCATCTTGCATTAAAACTTTAATATTATGTTGCGTGCGGTTGTTCTCATACATATGTACATTCATTGCTGGGGCAATAAACTTTGGCGTCTCAGTAGCTATCAAGGTTGATGTCAAAATATCATCTGCGATTCCCACACTTAATTTAGCTATCACATTGGCAGTAGCTGGGGCAACTACAATCGCATCTGCCCAATCACCTAGTGCGATATGTTGAATTTCTTGTGGATTCTCTTCCTTAAACGTATTAGTATATACTGGATTTCTACTAATAGCTTGGAAAGCGAGTGGAGTAACAAATTCTTGAGCATGTTCTGATAACATCACGCGTACATCATAACCGGCTTGTGTTAATTTGCTCGTTAAATCTATTGCTTTATATGCTGCAATACCACCTGTAACAGCTAATAAAATGTGTTTCATAATCGTATTTCTCCCTTTTACTATCTCGATTATTAATCATAATTTATATTAAATTTATTATACACAAATTAAACGTTTAATTAAAAAGACACATCTTATTGAAAAGTGGTTATACTTAAATCAATAAGATGTGCATATGAAAAATTATATTTAATTCGTTTTTTACATTGTGAATTCATCAGAAACTACTGGTGTAATTTTACCTCCAGCAATCTCTTCTAACGCTTCACCAACAGGTTTAGCTGAATGATATCCACTTAATAAAGCAGTTTCAGGTCTTTCATCTAATTCACGTGCACGCTTAGCTGCAGTCGTAGCAATTAAATATTTAGAATTAATTTTAGATTGTAACTGGTTTAATGGTGGGTTTAACATTATTTTTTTGCCTCCAATAACATTTTTCTATATATAGCTTCAACACGTTCGCGTTTTAAGTGTTCTGCTTCAACAATTGATTGAATACGTTTTTTCGCTAAATGGACTTCATCGTTTACCACAACATAGTCATAGAGATTCATCATCTCTACTTCTTTACGTGCTTCATTTACTCTGGATTGTATCTTCTCGTCTGATTCAGTGCCACGTCCAACTAAACGCTCTTTCAAATGATCTAAGCTAGGTGGTGCAAGGAAGATAAATAATGCATCTGGAAATTTCTTTCTTACTTGTTTGGCACCCTCTACTTCAATTTCTAAGAACACATCATGTCCAGCAGCCATCGTATCCTTAACATATTGAACAGGTGTACCATAGTAATTTCCAACGTATTCAGCATATTCAATAAATTGATCTTCCTGAATTAAAGCTTCAAATTCTTCTTTCGTCTTAAAAAAGTAATCTACACCATCAACTTCACCTTCACGCATATTTCGTGTCGTCATTGAAATAGAGTACTTATATGATGTAGTTGGATCATCAAATATCTCTTTGCGAACAGTTCCTTTGCCAACTCCTGAAGGACCTGAAAGAACAATTAGTAATCCTTTTTCATTATCCATGCCTTACGACCTCTCTAAGCTATTCTTCTATTATTTAAATATAATATCATATTGTAGTTAAAATTGTATAGAGTATGCAACATAAACTTAAATCATGACGCTATCATTCTACCATGTTACAATATACTGAATGATTAAATTGAAGGTGGAAATTATTTATGGCATATGATGGCTTATTCACTAAAAAAATGATTGAATCAATACAGTTTTTAGTATCAGGACGAATTCATAAAATCAACCAACCTGAAAATGACACTATCCTTATGGTTATACGTCAAAATCGCAAAAATCATCAACTATTACTATCCATACACCCTAGTTTTTCAAGAATGCATATTACGACTAAAAAATATGATAATCCATTTGAACCACCAATGTTTGCTCGTGTTTTTAGAAAGCATCTAGAAGGTGGCATTATTAAAGCTATACGTCAGATTGGCAATGACCGACGTATTGAAATCGATATTGAAAGTAAAGATGAAATTGGTGATACCATTTACCGCACGGTTATCTTAGAAATCATGGGTAAACATAGTAACTTGTTACTTGTTGATGACAATTACAAAATAATTGAAGGGTTTAAACATTTAACCCCTAATACCAATCAATATCGTACTGTTATGCCAGGATTCAAATATGAAGCGCCACCTACTCAAAACAAATTGAACCCTTTTAATATAACAGGCGAAGAAGCATTAAAATATATAGATTTCAATAGTGGTAAAATTGCGAAACAATTATTAAACACTTTCGAAGGCTTTAGCCCACTCATTACTAATGAAATTGTTAATCGCTATCAATTTATGACAATGGAAACACTACCTAAAGCATATGACGAAGTTATCAACCAGACATTGAAAACACCCGTCCCTATTTTCCATAAAAATCATGAAACTGGAAAAGAAGATTTTTATTTTATGAAATTAAAGCAATTTCATGATGACATGGTTGAATATGAGTCCTTACATGAATTATTAGATCGCTACTATGATGCACGTGGTGAAAGAGAACGCGTTAAACAACGCGCAAATGATTTAGTTCGATTTGTGCAACAACAATCTCAAAAATATCAGCATAAATTAAGTAAACTAATTGATGAATATGAAAGTACTAAAGATAAAGATAAGCAACAACTTTACGGTGAATTAATTACCGCTAATATTTATCGCATTAATCAAGGTGATGACGCTGTAAGTGTATTAAATTACTACACCAATGAGGAAATAACGATACCTTTGAATCCTACTAAATCACCATCAGTTAATGCGCAATATTACTACAAGCAATATAATCGTATGAAAACACGTGAACGTGAATTAGATCATCAAATTCATTTAACACGTGAAAACATAGATTATTTTGCAAATATTGAACAACAATTAGATCATATTACAGTTGATGAAATTGATGATATTCGCGATGAATTAGCAGAACAGGGATTTATGAAGCAACGTAAAAACATCAAAAAGAAAAAGAATGATAAAATTCAACTTCAAACATATATCTCTACGGATGGCGATACTATATTAGTAGGTAAAAATAATAAACAAAATGATTATTTAACTAATCGTAAAGCTCAAAAGTCTCATATATGGTTCCATACAAAAGATATTCCAGGTTCACACGTTGTCATTTTGAATGATGCACCAAGTGAAGAAACGATTAAAGAGGCAGCTATGTTAGCTGGTTATTTCTCAAAAGCGGGTAATTCTGGTCAAATTCCCGTAGACTACACAGAAATAAGAAATGTTCATAAACCTTCAGGCGCTAAACCTGGGTTTGTAACTTATGACAATCAAAAAACATTATTTGCAACTCCAGATTATGACAAAATCCAAAGTATGAAAGTCAAATAAGAACGACAAAATAACTATATAATAAAGAATAGGATTAGAACCAAATGCATTTATACATTCGGTCCTAATCCTATTTTTTATTTTTCAGGTAACGCGAGTTGAAAACTAACGCCAAATTTATCTTGCACCCATGCAAATTCGCGGAATGGTGGCATTGCAGTTTTAGGCATCAATATAGCGCCTTCTTTCTTCAAACCATTAAATAGTCGTTCCATTTCCATGGCATTATCAACAGTTATATATAAAGAAATGGATGGATTCATCGGTAAATCTTCTCCATTATCAGCATCGATTGCCATAAATACTTGTCCATTCAACGTAAATATAGAATGTTGTACTGTTCCAGGAACGCCTGGTCCCTCTTCACCATACTTCACCATAGTTAAAATTTCACTGTTTTCAAATAGACTCGTATATAAATTCACAGCTTCTTCTGCTTGATTATTAAACATTAGAAATGTTGTTATTTTCGGTATTTCCACAATAATTCCCCTCTCTATATTTTTAATACTTATTTTAGACTAATTTTAATTATTTTGAAAAAATTTGAATATTTGATTCTTTTAATCTAAATTTTTGACTTATACTATTTTCAAGTTAAAATTAAACTAAAGTTCAATTGGAGGCTTTCTAATATGATGCATCTTATTATACCGATTTTATCTATGATTATTGTCTTACTTATCGGATGGGTACTAATTAAAATTTTTATTCGCTAATTTATTGTTTTATATTTTCTTTATTAAAATAAAACCGTGGTATATAAGACTACTTTTTAACTATATGTGAAAAAGAGTTAGTCATATATACCACGTTTTTAATCTAATTTACCTTTTTGTCTTAACGTTTCTTTAGCTTTTTTAAAGAAATCACTCGTATGGATAAATGAATCCATACTCACTTTTGACTGAGTTCCACTCATTTCTCTAATACTATTGTCAATCGACATTATGTTATCCGGGGATTTAAAATCTTCTTCTCTATATAGGAATTCGTTAACATGTTTCATATTGTTATAGAAACGATTGGCCTCACTATCGGTCATCATAATCAATCCCCCTTTTGACATACCATATTACAAGTTATCTCTCCATTCAACTAAAGTCTGTATATCATTCTCAGAAATTTTTCCTTCTTCAGGAGCCACTTCAATTAACTCATTATAATTACTTAGTGTATAAAATGGAACATCAATTTCATTAAACATGTCATCTGCTTTCTTTAAACCATAAGTGAAAATGGCAACGACACCTAAAACATCAGCACCAGCATCCTTTAAAGCTTCAACTGCTGTAATTGAAGATCCACCTGTAGAAATTAAATCTTCTACTACTACCACTTTATTCCCTTTACTTACTGCTCCTTCAATTTGATTTTGTTTACCATGACTTTTACTTTTAGAGCGAACATAATTCATAGGTAAATTTAACTTTTCAGAGATGTAAGCGGCATGAGGAATACCTGCTGTGGCTGTACCAGAAACAATATCTACGTCACCAAATTGTTCAATAATCATTTGACTTAATCCATCACGAATGGCACGTCGCACTTCAGGATAACCTAATGTTACACGGTTATCACAGTAGATAGGAGATTTGATACCCGAACTCCATGTATATAAGTCATTCGGAGATAATGTTACCGCTTCAATATCTAATAAAGATTTTGCTATTTCTTTAGCCATATTAACCTAACCAACTTTCTTTAATAGTATGATAACTTCCCACAGGATTCTCGCTTTGGGTTATTGGTCGCCCAACTACGATATGTGTTGCCCCTAATTGTTTAGCATCTTCAGGTGTAGTAATACGTTTTTGATCATTTACAGCTGCCCCTTGTGGTCTAATACCTGGTGTGACTTTTAAGAAATTAGAACCTAATTTGTTTGTTAGCAATTCTGCTTCAAGTGGAGAACAAACCACACCATCTAAACCAGCTTGTTGTGTTAAAGTAGCATAGTTTAACACTGCTTCTTTAATCGTCGTCTGAATGTTTTGTTCATTACGTAGCATTTCTTCTGTTGTAGATGTTAATTGCGTCACAGCAATGATTTTTGTATCATTACTATATTTATGCAACCCCCTTACTGCGGCTTTCATCATGTCTGTACCTCCAGCTGCATGCACATTAACTAAGTCTACATCTAACTTTCCTAAGCCTTCCATTGCTTTTTCAACTGTGTTTGGAATATCATGTAGCTTCAAATCTAAGAATATGTCATGGCCACGAGATTTAATCGATTTAATCAAATCTGGCCCCGCTTGATAGAAAAGTTCCATTCCAATTTTCACGAAAAGTGGTTCATCAAATTGGTCCAAGAATGTATTAACTTTATTTGCTGATTCGAAATCCAATGCTATGATAGGTAAATCTTTCATATTATAGCTCCTTTGAAAACGAACGACTTGGTCGTCATAATCAGTTTAAAAATATTCACTGACATATAACGCCCTTGTCGTTCTCAAGTTGTAAATCTACATAGTTCTCATTGAAAATGTCATACTTTCAATTACATTAGTTAAAGCATTAGCCGTATCTAATGAAGTTAGACATGGCACACCATTCTCAACTGTTGTACGACGAATTTGGAACCCGTCTCTTTCTACTTCTTTACCCTTAGTCATCGTATTAATGACAATTTGTACATCGCCATTTTGTATACGTGTTAATAAATCATCGTCGCCACCAATTTTGCCTACAACTTCAACTGGAATGTTGTCTTCTTTTAATTTTTCTGCAGTACCTTGAGTTGCTAAAATTTTATAGCCTACTTCATTTAAACGGTGTGCTATTTTAACAATTTCATCTTTATCTTTATCACTTACTGTCATAAGAACAGTACCGTGATCTTTAACTTCTACACCACTACCTGTTAATCCTTTGTAAAGTGCTTTTTCTAAAGTTAAATCTTTACCCATAACTTCACCGGTAGATTTCATTTCTGGTCCCAATGTCACATCAACATTTTTTAGTTTATTAAAACTAAATACTGGTGCTTTAACGAACACACCCTCTGAATAAGGTTGTACACCTTGTTTATAGCCTAAGTCTTTAAGACGAGTACCCATAATAGCTTGCATAGCTAGTTGTGCCATTTGATTATCGGTAATTTTACTTAAGAACGGTACGGTACGACTTGCACGAGGGTTTACTTCTAATACGTAAACACCGTCATGTGCAATAACAAACTGAATATTAATTAGACCAACGATGTTTAACCCTTTTGCTAATTTGATAGTATATTCCTCTAGCGTATCGATATCTTCTTGACTTAACGTTTGAGGCGGATATACAGCTATTGAGTCACCACTATGCACACCAGCACGTTCTATATGTTCCATAATACCTGGAATGATAACTGTTTCTCCATCTGAAATTGCATCGACTTCTATCTCTTTACCTGTTAAGTATCTATCAACTAACACTGGGTGCTCAGGGCTAGCTTTAACAGCTTGCTCCATATAGTTTTCTAATTCTGCCTCGCTACTTACAATTTCCATTGCGCGACCACCGAGCACATAAGATGGTCTTACAACTACAGGATAACCAATTTCACGTGCATTCGTTAGTGCCTCACTTGGAGAAGTTGCAGTCTTACCTTTAGGTTGAGGTACATCAATCGTATGCAATAGCGCTTCGAATTCTTTTCTATCCTCAGCACGATTTAAATCTTCTAAAGACGTACCTAATATTTTGACACCATGTTTAGCTAGTTTATCTGCTAAGTTAATTGCTGTTTGACCACCAAATTGAACTACAACACCTTTAGGTTGTTCTAAATTAATAATGTTCATCACATCTTCTTCAGTTAGCGGTTCAAAGTATAACTTATCTGAAATTGAAAAGTCAGTAGATACTGTTTCAGGGTTATTATTCACGATAATTGCCTCATATCCAGCATTTTGAATTGCCCATACAGCGTGTACAGTAGCATAGTCAAATTCTACCCCTTGTCCAATACGAATAGGACCTGAACCAAGCACTAATATTTTCTCTTTATCAGTTACAATTGACTCATTTTCAGTTTCATATGTGCCATAGTAGTATGGCGTTGTTGATTCAAACTCTGCAGCACAAGTGTCAACCATTTTGTATACTGGTTTAATATTGTTATCTTGGCGTAATTGATATACTTCTGATTCTGTCATGCCGAATCGATGTGCAATTACTCTATCACTAAATCCATAATCTTTAGCATATTTAAGATATTCCAAATCTCCTGGGTGATTTTTTAATTCATGTTCAATATTAATGATATTTTGGAATTTATTTAAGAAGAAATAATCGATTTGCGTCATACTGTGTATCTCTTCAAGTGTTGTACCACGTCTAATTGCTTCACCTATAAAGAAGAGTCTTTCATCATCTTGATGACTAATGCGTTCTTTAATATAATCTAAGTCAAAACTCTCTCCATTTGGTAAACCTAAATGATGTACACCGTATTCAAGTGAACGTATCGCTTTTAATAAAGATTCTTCATATGTACGTCCTATAGCCATTACTTCACCAGTGGCTTTCATTTGAGTACCTAATTCACGTTCACCTTTTTCAAATTTATCAAATGGGAATCTTGGAATTTTGGAAATAACATAATCTAGTGTTGGTTCAAAGGCTGCATATGATGTACCTGTAACTGGGTTTAGCATTTCATCCAACGTTAAGCCCACTGCAATCTTCGCTGCTAATTTCGCTATCGGATATCCAGTTGCTTTAGATGCAAGCGCTGATGAACGAGATACACGTGGATTCACTTCAATAATGTAGTAATTAAATGAATGTGGATCTAATGCAAGTTGAACATTACATCCTCCTTCAATACCTAATGCTCTAATAACTTTTAAAGATACATCACGTAACATTTGATATTCAACATCTGATAATGTTTGACTTGGTGCAACTACGATAGAGTCACCTGTATGAATACCTACAGGATCTATATTCTCCATATTACAAACCACGATAGCATTGTCATTTTTATCGCGCATTACTTCATACTCGATTTCTTTGAAACCAGCAATTGACTTTTCAATTAAGCATTGTGTAGCTGGGCTGTAATGCAATCCATTACTCACTACTTCTTTTAATTCTTCATCATTGTAGCATATGCCACCACCTGTACCACCCATAGTAAATGCTGGACGAACGATGAGTGGATAACCTACTTCATCTTTGAATGCAAATGCTTGTCCAACAGTATTCACAATATCACTTTCAGGAACAGGTACATTCAAATCATTCATTAATGATCTAAATAGCTCTCTATCTTCTGCTTGTTGAATTGACTTTAATTCTGTACCAAGTAATTTCACATTATTAGCCTCTAATACACCACTATCATGTAATTGAATAGCCATATTTAATCCTGTTTGACCACCTAAAGTTGGTAGCAATGCATCAGGTTGTTCTTTACGTATGATACGTGCAATAAAGTCGTGTGTTAACGGTTCGATATAAACTTTATCTGCAATTTCTTTATCCGTCATAATTGTTGCTGGATTAGAATTTACTAATATGACACGGTAGCCTTCTTCTTTTAAGGCAAGACACGCTTGTGTACCTGCGTAATCAAATTCTGCAGCTTGTCCGATGATAATTGGACCTGATCCAATCACTAGAATCGTTTGTATATCGTCACGTTTAGGCATTTGCTGTTTGCTCCTTTTCTTTAAATTCTTTCATCATAGTCATAAATTCATCGAATAAATAATTTGAGTCACTTGGACCTGGTCTTGCTTCAGGATGGTATTGTACAGAGAATGCTGGCAATGTTTTATGTCTTAGTCCTTCAACTGTACCATCATTAAGTGCAATATGAGTTACTTCTAAGTCAGTATTTACCAATGAATTTTTATCGATAGCATAACCATGGTTTTGACTTGTAATATCTACTTTCCCACTACGTAAGTCTTTTACGGGATGATTAGCGCCACGATGACCGAATTTCATTTTAAATGATGTTGCACCTTGAGATAATGCAAATAATTGGTGTCCTAAGCAAATTCCAAAGAATGGAATTTTACCTAAAATACCTTTAATCATTTCTATTGCAACCTCTACAACATCTGGATCACCAGGACCATTTGATAACATAACACCATCTGGTGACATGGCTAATATTTCTTCAGCAGTGGTGTTATATGGTACTACAGTTACGTTACAGCCACGCATATTTAATTCTCTAACAATATTTTGTTTTTTACCAAAGTCTAATAAGACCACACTCAAATCTGAACCTGTTGAAACATAAGGTGTTTTAGTAGATACTGTTTCTACTTCATCACGAGGTAATTCAGTACTTTTTAATGTGTTAATTAATGAATCAATGCCATCTCGATTATCAGTAAACCCAGCTTTTAAAACACCGTGTTGTCTAATTTTACGTGTGATGCTACGTGTATCTACACCTGAAATGCCAGGTATCTTGTATTGAACAAGCACATCATGTAACGTCTTTTGGTTTCTAAAATTACTAGGATGTGTGCTTGCTTCTTTCACTACTACACCATTCAAAGTTGGTGTTAGTGCTTCGAAGTCATCTCTATTGATACCGTAATTACCGATTAATGGGTATGTGAATGTAATGATTTGACCAGTATATGAAGGGTCTGATATCGTCTCTTGATATCCAGTCATCGCTGTGTTAAATACGATTTCTCCCACAGATAAATCATTAGATCCTAATTGATACCCTTCATAATAAGTCCCATCCTCTAATACAAGATAACGTCGCTCAAGCATTTATTTATCCTCCTTAAATTTTACTTCGCCTTCTACCATTGTTAAAATTGGATTACCATAAACTTTGTAACCAATGAATGGTGTGTTGTCTGCTTTAGATAAGAAATCTTCACCTTTGATTTCACGTTCTTCATCTAAATTGATAATCGTTAAGTCAGCAAAGCAACCTTCTTCCAATTTGCCATAAGGTAAATCAAATGTTTGTGCTGGTTTAATTGTTAGGTAGTCAACTAATTGTTGTAATGACCAGTCACCATTTTTTACAAAATGCGTGTAAAGTAATGGGAAAGCTGTTTCACTTCCTACTATGCCAAATGGTGCTTTAGTCATTGGCTGTGCTTTTTCTTCTTTAGCATGTGGTGCATGGTCTGTTGCGATACAATCAATTGTGCCATCTAATAATCCTTCTAATAATGCGTCTCTATCTTCTTTACTTCTTAAAGGAGGATTCATTTTATAGATTGCATTATCCCCTGGAACATCATCTTCAGTTAACAGTAAATGATGTGGTGTAACTTCAGCCGTCACATGAATACCTGCTGCTTTAGCATCACGAATAGCTCTGACACTCTCTTTTGTCGATACGTGACATACATGATAATGACAGTTAGCTGCTTCAGCTAATAATACATCTCTCACTATTTGTACCGCTTCACAAATATTTGGAATACCAGGTATACCAAGTTCTTCACTGCGTTTACCTTGGTGCATAGCACCGCCATAAATTAAACTATTATCTTCACAATGTGCTACAACTGCTTTGTTGACCTTTGCAGCTTGTTGCATTGCTTCATACATCATTGCTGATTCCTGCACACCAACGCCGTCGTCAGTGAAAGCAAACGCACCTTGCTTTGCTAATGCATCAAAGTCAACATGTTCTTTTCCAGCTTGACGCACAGTTATTGAAGCATATGGTAATACACGGACTTGCGCATTATCTTGAATTAATTGTTGTAATCGATCCATATGTTCAACTGAGTCTGGTACTGGGCGTGTATTAGGCATTGGACATACAGTTGTGAATCCTCCACGTGCTGCAGCTTTTGTACCTGTTTCAATTGTCTCCTTATGTTCCCCACCAGGCTCACGTAAATGTACATGAACATCGATTAAACCTGGTGCTACTAAATGACCTTGTGCATCAATTACTTCAACATTTTCATCTACTTCAATGTTATTGTTAATTTCTTTGATGTGCTGACCATCTATTAAAATGGATGCTTGTTTAAGTTCACCGTTATCTAAAATTTGAGCATTTTTAATTAATTTCAATGTTTACGCCTCTTTTCCTGATAATAGTTTATTGATTACTGACATTCTTAAATACATGCCATTAGTCATTTGTTTAAAAATTCGTGCCTTTGGTGCTTCAACTAATTCATTATCGATTTCTACTCCTCTGTTAACTGGTGCAGGGTGCATTACGATTGCTTTATCTTTTAACTTATTGTATCTATTCATTGTTAAACCATATTGTTCATGGTATTCATTTGCCTCGAAATTAGCTTCTCCAGTAATACCATGACGTTCATGTTGAACACGTAATAACATGACAATATCTACTTGGTCGATGACATCATCAATTTGAACATATGGTGCATCTAATGAGTCGTCCACCCATTCATCTGGACTTGAGAACATTACATTTGCGCCTAATGAAGTTAGACTTATGAAATTACTTCGAGCTACACGTGAATTTTTAATATCACCACATATTAAAATGTTTAATCCTTCAAATGAACCGTATTCCTCATAGATTGTCATAATATCTAAAAGACTTTGTGTAGGGTGTTGGCCACTACCATCTCCAGCATTAGCAATTGGAATATTAAGATTTTCTAATTCTTCATAGTATGCATTTTGAGAATGTCTGATTACTAGTAAATCAACACCAATGCTTTCAAGTGTTTTACAGGTATCATATAGTGATTCACCTTTTTGTACTGATGATGTACTTGTTTCAAAATTAACCTCTTTCAGACCTAATTTTTGTTCTGCTACTTCAAAGCTACACTTAGTTCGAGTTGAATTTTCGAAGAATAAATTAGAAACAAACTTCCCTTCGAATTGTGGTAAGGTTTGCTTTCCTGATTTGTAATCACAAGCTGTTTGAATTAAATCGTAAATGTCCTCGTTAGATAAATGTTCCATAGATAATAAGTTATTCATAAAGCGCCTCCTGATAAATAATCCTTGTTAAATTAGTTTTTTGAATCCTGTTTTTCTTTTGGCAAAATTAAATTTAAGATAATACCTGAAAGTGCTGCTAGTGCCATACCTTCGATTTGAAGGTTTACACCTAAACCTTTTAAATTGATGAGTAAGTTACCTATACCTACAACTAAGATGACTGATGCGATTACTAGGTTGCGGTTGCTTGCAAAATCAATGTTACTTTCAACTAACATTCTTAGTCCACTTGCTGCTATAATACCGAACAATAAGATTGACACGCCGCCCATTACCGGTGTCGGTATTGAAGAAATCAACGCTGAGAACTTACCAATAAATGATAAGACAATCGCTATAACCGCTGCACCGCCAATAACATAGATACTGTAAATCTTTGTTATTGCTAGTACACCGATGTTTTCGCCGTATGTTGTGCTTGGTGGACCACCAATAATACTAGCGAACATTGTTGAAACACCATCTCCGATTATTGAGCGATGTAAACCTGGATCCTCGAAGAAGTTTCTACCTACGATTTTGTTGATAACCATTTGGTGACCGATATGCTCACTTACGGTTACGAAAACGATTGGTAACATAACGAGTATTAAACCAAGGTGAATCGATGGCACATAATCTTTAAATGGTAAATAGATATGTGGGAAGTCAATCCAGTTTGCTTTAGCAATATTCGAAAAGTTAACTAACCCCATAAAGATTGAAACAATATAGCCAACAATGATACCAATAAGTACCGGTATAAGTGATAAGAAACCTTTGAAGAACCCTTGCACAATTATTGTTACAAGTAATGTAATAAGCGCGACAACCAGATAGCTTAAATTGTACCCTTTCATATCTCCCGAGTTCTCGTACATTGCCATATTAACTGCTGTTGGTGCTAAACTTAATCCAATTACCATGATTACTGGTCCTACAACTACCGGTGGAAGTAAATGCATTAACCATCCTGTACCACTGATTTTGATTAGGATACCGATGATGACATACATTACGCCACTTGCGAATAGTGCTACTAACATGTCTCCTAAGCTATGTGTGCTTAATCCAGTAATAATTGGTGTGATAAATGCGAAACTTGATCCTAAATATGCTGGAATCTTTGCCTTAGTAATTAATATATAAAGCAATGTTCCTATACCGGATGCAAGTAAAGCAGCTGATATTGGCAAGCCAGTTAGGAATGGCACTAATACTGTAGAACCAAACATTGCAAATAAATGTTGCAAACTCAGTAGCGCCCATTGTGTTGGTTTAGGTTTGTCTTGTACGTCTAACACCGGTTTGACGGTTCGTTCAAACATTTGTTCATTTTCCATCTTTTTTCTTCCTTTCATAAAAAAAGTCTCTTTTACATTTAAATGTAAAGAGACTAAAAAATCGTAGTAAACATACAGATAAGCACTCATACTTATCGTTATCCGTATCTACGTGACAAAGCATTCAATTATAGTGAGATGGTTATTAATACTGACCATTCTATCATCATAATCCACACTCACTTTTGAATACTTTACCTTTTTCAGTCTCTCGTACTGATTTAAAAGGTCTTTATTCAATTATTACTGCATTCTGTGAATCTTTTTCGTTTAAATACACTAAAACAGATTCTTCTTTAGAAGTTGGTATGTTTTTCCCTACAAAATCTGCTCTTATTGGTAATTCTCGATGTCCACGATCTACAAGTGCGGCTAAGCCAATTTTAATCGGTCGAGAATGAAGCAAGATTGCATCTAGGGAAGCTCTAACAGTTCTTCCTGTATAAAGTACATCATCAATGATGATGACTACCTTATCGTTAATATCAGCATCAATTTCTATTGCATCTTGAGTGATTTGCTTGTTATCAATTTCAATATCATCTCGAAAATGTGTAATATCAATTGTACCTGTTGGAACTATTTTTTGTTCAATTTGATTGATTTTGTCTTGTATACGTCTTGCTAAAAATTCGCCTCTCGTTTTAATTCCGAGTAACACAAGATTTTCTGTACCTTTGTTATATTCAAGAATTTCATGTGCCATACGCGTTACAGTACGTTGTATTGCAGCTTCATCCATGATGATTCGCTCAGACATTATCTCACCTCTTAAAATTAAAAACCCTCATGCCTTTTTCAAAGACATGAGGGCAAATTAATATATACGCACATGTAATGTTAGACATTACATGATAAAGCCATTCTAATAAAACAATTCATATATTTCGCTGAATTATTTTAAGAAAGTATATAGAATTATACTCATTGTCTTTGAAGCCTCTCTGGACTCTCTTTTAAAGACACCGATTTCTTTTTTGAACTGTTACTAGCTTAAAACTTTTTGAGCTATAAGTCAATGTAATTTTTTAAAATTATCAATTGTAAATAAATAATACTTTTACTGTAGTTAATCGAATTTGTGAAATACTAAAAAATTAGACAAACTTTTTCAAAAATACATATTAAAGAATCATTGATTAAATGTGAAATTAGAAAAAATACCCACAAAGCGTTGAAACTTTGCGGGCTACCAAACTATTCTTTTCTTATGCATCTCTTAAGCGAATATCTTCTAAAAGTGTTTCAAATTCTTTAGGTAGTTCTGCTTGACGTTCAATGTATTCATGAGTAACAGGGTGTTCAAATCCTATAACACCTGCATGTAATGCTTGTCCACCAATATCAAGTGTTTTTCGTGGACCATACTTTGGATCTCCAACAAGAGGGTAACCAATATATTTCATATGTACACGAATTTGGTGAGTACGCCCCGTCTCTAATTGACATTCAATTAATGTGTAATCATTAAAATGTTCTAAAACATTAAAGTGTGTAACCGCTTCTTTACCGTTATCAACGACATCCATTGATTGTCGATCTTTCTCGTTACGTCCGATAGGCGCATCAATCGTGCCATAATCATGTGGAATATTTCCATGTACTAAAGCGGTATATTTTCTTTTAACGGATTTATCCATTAATTGTTCCACTAACCCTCTATGAGCAATATCATTTTTGGCAACCATTAATAACCCTGAAGTATCTTTATCAATACGATGAACTATACCTGGGCGAATTTCACCATTAATTCCAGATAAATCTTTAATTTGGTACATTAAGCCATTAACTAATGTACCAGAATAATGACCTGGGGATGGATGTACTACCATACCTTTGGGTTTATAAACTATCGCTACATCTTCATCTTCATAATAAATATCTAAATTTAGGTTCTCTGGCTGAATATCGGCTTCGACAACTTCCTTCTCTGTAACAATAATAAGATCATTTAATTTAACTTTATAATTAGACTTAATTACTTTTTCGTTAACTGTAACTAAATCTTCTTTAATCAAATCTTGAATTTGACTTCTAGACCATTCATTATTGAATTCAGGTAATAATTTATCAATACGCTGTCCAACAAGCTCTTGGTTTTCAATTTTAAATTCATGTGTTTTCAAATTATAGTCTCCTATTCTTTTGAATTCGAATCTTTAAGTAAGGCAATGATTATGAACAATACACCTATTGTTAAACTTGAATCCGCAACATTAAATATTGGGAAATCATATCCAAAAATATTAGTATCAACAAAATCAACTACTTCACCATTAACTAATCGATCAATAAAGTTACCTAATGCACCTGCAAATAGTAAACTTATTGCAACTTGCATAAATAGATTATACTTTGCTTCTTTAATATAAAATAGTACAAGTACGATGAGAATAACTATCGTAATAATATAAAAGAATCCCATTTTACCACTAAGAATTCCCCATGCCGCACCATTGTTTCTATGTGATGTTATGTTTAAAAAATTAGGAATAACTTTATATGAATCACTAATATTCATTGTTGTAGCAATAATCCGTTTTGTGACTTGGTCAATAATTAATATAGCGATTGCTACTATTAAAGATATGGTTATATAATATTTCTTTTTCATTCACGTGCCTCCATTCACACACTACTCTTTGACAACACTCTACATTATAGCTTACTCCTCTATATAAAAAAAGCTACAGTTACAAATAGATGATAATATTAGTAACTGTAGTTCATTATGCGTTTTCACTTTGATTTTTCTTAGGATGAATATAATTAAATTCATCTAGTTGGTATTCGTAAACTGTGCGCTTAGTAACTTCATATGGTTTACGATAATTCATATCAAAAACGGTTAACGAGCCATCATGATTAACTTTGTCTACATATGCAACATGACCATGTTGACCTTTTGGATATTGAAGGATTGAACCAACACTTGGATTATCATTAACTTTATATCCTTCTTTGCTTGCTTCATTAGCCCAATATTTGGCATCTCCCCATCTATTACTAATCATATTGCCATCTTGTCTAATTCTATCAAACACATAATAGGTACATTGGCCTTTAGCATATAAGTTTAATTTCATTGGGTTCTTTTCCCAAAAATGAATTGTCGGTTGCGTCATATCTTGATTATCAATTCCATCATATATCGCTCCACCAGTGAAAAGTGCACTTCCTAAAACCATAATAAGTATAAATTTCTTCATTAAATCACACTACTTCTATAAAATTAAATCTAAAATAAAGCCCGTCTGGACCTTTAACATCAATATGCGTTGTTTCAGGATAATAATAATCAATTAAAGCAAGACCATATGTTACGTTATTCATCACACGTTTAGTACTTGATAACCATTGATTAACAGCTAAATGATGATAGTATTGATTTGAAGACATAAAGAGTGAAAACTGATCTAAATACGCAGATGGTTCAAGTCCAAAATATCTTAAATAATAAGATTCAACCTCTGACATACGTATCGTTTTAAGTGATAAATTTCCTATTTTTGTGCCTTTAGGAATCCCTTGCCAAGTTTGTTCTGATACATTTGTTAGTAAACGTGGAACATTGATTGCTTCAATATCTAACTTTACATTTTCATTATCGTAGCCCCAGTAATCCATATCATGGTCGACATAAAACTTGTATGTATTCCCCTCTGGATCTTCAAAAAAGAGGGACGTACAAACACTTTGTTCTCCACCATTTACCGGAATTTCAAAGTCTGTCATTTGTACAAGTAAATCGGCTAAATCTGTAATATTAGGAAGCATTATACCTACATAAAATAAACCTGCTTCAGATAAAAGTGGTTCCCTACCATTTATAACTTCATTTAATGTTAAAAAATGATTTGACTGACCTATCTCGTACTGAACAGAATGATTTGTTTCTGTAATAACTTTAAATCCCAATATAGTTTCATAAAATGGTCTTAAGTCTGCTAAATTTCTAACATTTATAGTTATACCATTTACAAAATGTGAATGTTTTGAATGAAACATTATGGCCTCCTAATATTGCATTACTAAATATAACTTACTTCTTTTAATGGATGAAAAATACAATTCAATGAAAATAATACCTACTATTTTATCTTAAAATATATAAAATTTTATCAGTCTTTGTATGTATATTGCAATTTATTAACTTCTAAAGTAGTGCTTTAAAGCAGTGTCTTAGAAATTGGGTTCATTATTACACTTAAGTCGAGATGTTTGCTTAAAATTTTCACACTATGTTTTATTATTTATTTTAGAACGCCTTACACAAGTGCAGTTGCACTAAATTTTAATAACGCTATACATCTTAATTCAAACAAAAAAAGAAAAGACAATTTCTATAATATATTCATAGAAATTGTCTTTCTCTCACTAATTATGAAGTTATTAATCGTGGATTATATTCAGCTTAAAATTAATACTAATTTTTCGTCATTTAGGCTTTAATCAAATGATAAATTTTTGATCCAACATATGCACTTATAACTGCTCCTGCAGTCATCGCGATTGTACTAAACAATTGATCACTTTGTGTTGTTGCTTCTTTATCTTTATCTGCAAGATTATTCATATGATTAACAAATAATTCCATTACAGATTTATGGATATTAGCCTGTGTAAACTTATAAACAGACCAAGGTAACGTCGGTTCATATTCTTGTAGTGCAATAATAGCTTCATTTGAATCCAAGATGCGTCTAAATTCAAATCTAGCATTGCCACCATTATTAGATAATGCTAAATTACCACCTATGATTTTATAAACAATCATATCTTTTGAAGAATCTTGCATGTCACGTTCCATTTTTAAAATAAATTGATTAGTAAATGGCAAACTAATATTAAATTCATTTTTATTTATAGTTCCATTAATTAAATGTAACGTAATATTATTTATAAACTTCGCATATGTTTTTGAGACATCTTCCATTGAATAATTTTCTGGGATTCTAAAGCGTGATATTGCTCTAACATCGTTAATTTGTTCTTTACTATTAGAACTAGACGATTTTTTTGATTTGTTTTGATTTTCATTTTCTTCATCTAGCGCTTGTTGCACACTTTCTTCATACGTCATCTCTCCAATAGAAATATCAGGATGCGTGCGCTCTGGTTGCGGAATCATATCATGAACTAAACTATTCATAAGTGGGTATACCATTTGTTTAGGTATTTGTGAAATGAGTTGTACCCAATATCTACTTACCCAAATAGGTATAATTGGTAAATCAACGATTCGCAAACGCTTATTTAGCACTACTGCTGTACGTTGTATTAATTCTTTATAATTCATAATTTCAGGTCCTGTAATGTCAAAAACCTCATTATGTTGTGATGTTCGCTCTACTAGTAATGCCAGTTTATTAATTACATCATTAATTGAAACTGGTGCTATCATATTGTATGCCCAACTAGGTAATACCATACCAGGCAATCGTTCAACTAAACGTTTTAAAATAGGATAAGAACTTCCCTTAGCCCCAATAATTAATCCAGCTCTTAATGTACTTACAGGTATACCATAAGAACCTAGAATTTTTTCACATTCCAAACGACTACGTAAATAAGCAGATAGTTTATCTTCATTTGGAATTAAACCACTCATAAATACAATATGTTTAACGCCTTGTTTCTTTGCAGCTCTCGCAAAATTATCTGCTAATAAAGCATCCATATCTTCAAAGTTTGCTTGCGTTAACTTGGCGTTTGGCATCATAGAATGGACAAGGTAAATTGCAGTATCTACCCTTTCCATTACTTCTGTTATCTCATCTAAATCAAATAAATCAGCAGCTTTCCAAGTAACATTCTCTTCATTTTCTTTGTTACTAGTATTCCTTGAAATTGCTATAATATCATGATGCATTTTTAATTGATCTTTTAAATGTCCACCAATATAACCAGATGCACCTGTTAATAAGATTTTACTAATAATTTCACCCCTAATTATTAAATAGTCGAATAATCTTGATTTAATGAATATATCTATTTAAATAGTCTTTTATTAAAAAGTGAAACATTACATATCGTCATTATTTTTACTTATAAATTATAAATGTAAATACAAAAAGGGAGTCGGACTGAATTCTTCTCAAATTCGTTGTCCAACTCCCAACTTGCTTTGCTTGTAGAATTTCTTTATGAAATTTTCTTTGTAGGGGGCCTGCCCTCAAGGATGACTAGAACTGAGAAAATTTTGATTTAAGCGTCTTGTCTATTCAGTCAGCTACAATAAATTGCAAAATAGGATTATTATATTATTTATGTCCCATGTGTTTTCAATAATATATTTATTAAACTAAAGTTTTAACTACTTCTTGGCATCGTGGACATAAGTGTTCTAATTCACCTACTGAACCTAATTCTTCAGTATAGTTCCAACATCTTTCACATTTTTCACCCACTGCATGATCAATTCTAATATCACCATGTTGATAAGCCTCTGCATTGTCTACAGAATCTGAAACTTCAACTTGTGAAACAATGAATAGTTGTTGTAAATCTTCAAATTGTTGTAAGAACTCTGCAGCTTTAAAGTTGTCGTTATTACCAATTACAACTTTAGCTTCAAGAGACTTACCAATAACTTTATTATTACGTGCAACTTCTAACGCACGGTTTACATCATCACGTAATGCCATGAATTGATTCCATTTGTCAAGCAATGCTTGATCAACTTCAACTACCTTAGGCATGTCAGCTAAATGAACACTTTCTTCTTTTACATGTGGTGTGTGTGTCCAAACTTCTTCAGCTGTGTGAACTAAAATAGGTGCTAATAATTTAGTCATATCAACTAAGATTTGGTATAGAACAGTTTGCATACTACGACGTTTATGCGCATTTTTCTCTTCAATATAAAGAATATCTTTACCGTAATCTAAGTAGAAATTACTCAATTCAACATTAATAAAGTTTTGTACTTCTTGATAAATATTTAAATAATCAAAGTTATCATAATGTTCAATTGTGCTAGCAGTAAACTCACGTAAACGATTTAGTAAATAACGATCGACTTCAAGTAATTCTGTTTCAGGAATTGCATCAGTATCAGGATTAAAATCGTTAATATTACCAAGCATAAATCTTAAAGTATTTCTAATTTTACGATATACATCAGAAGTTTGTTTTAAGATTTCATCCGAAATACGAACGTCTGCTAAATAATCAGTACTGCTTACCCATAAACGTGCAATGTCAGCACCTTTTTGTTTTACAACTTGGTCAGGAACAATAACATTACCTAGTGATTTACTCATTTTCTTACCTTCACCGTCCATTACAAAGCCGTGTGATAATAAGAATTTATAAGGCGCTTGACCTCTAGTTGCTACAGCAGTTGTAATTGAAGAATTAAACCAACCACGATATTGGTCACTACCTTCAAAGTATAGATCAGCTGGGAAACTTAATTCTGGACGATTTTCTAATACACCACGATGTGATGAACCAGAGTCAAACCAAACATCCATAATGTCCATTTCTTTTGTAAAGGTACCATTTGGACTACCAGGGTGTGTAAAGCCTTCAGGTAATAAGTCTTTTGTTTCTCTTTCAAACCAAATATTTGAACCATACTCTTCAAACAAATTAGCTACGTGATTAACTGTTTCTTTCGTCATAATGATATCACCATTCTCGGCATAGAATACAGGTAATGGAACTCCCCAAACACGTTGACGAGAAATAACCCATTCTCCACGATCACGGATCATATTGTAAATACGTGTTTTACCCCAATCCACTTTGAAATCTGTTTCTTCAATAGCATCTAAAATATCTTGTCTTACTTTATTAATAGAGGCAAACCATTGTGGTGTAGCACGGAAGATAACTGGTTTCTTAGTACGCCAATCATGAGGGTAACTATGTGTAATAAAGTTTAGTTTTAATAAAGCGTCTTTTTCAGTTAATAAATCAGTAACTGCTTTGTTAGCTTTATCATAAAACATACCTTCAAATTGTCCACCTTCTTCAGTAAACACACCTTTATCATCTAAAGGACTAATAACTGGTAAATCATATTTTTGACCAACGATATAGTCATCTTCACCATGACCAGGAGCGGTATGAACACAACCTGTACCAGCATCAGTTGTAACATGATTACCATTAATTACAAGTGAGATTCTATCTAAGAAAGGATGTTGTGCTTCAACATACTCTAACTCTTTACCTGTAAATTCTTTTTCTAATTGAATGGCATCTTTATCCCATTCTAAAGCTTCTGCTACACCTTCAGATAATGCTTGTGCGATAATATATTTCTTGCCATTCACATTATATTGACCATATTTTAAATCAGGATGAACTGTAATCGCTACGTTAGATGGAATAGTCCATGGAGTAGTTGTCCAAATAATGAATTGAGCATCCTCATCTACTACACCTTTATTATCTTTCACGTCAAATGCTACATAGATAGATGCTGAACGCTTATCATGATATTCAATTTCAGCTTCAGCTAAAGATGATTCACTTGACGGTGACCAATAAACTGGTTTCTTACCTTTATAAATTAATCCTTTATCCGCCATCTCACCAAACAAACGAATTTGAGCAGCTTCATATTCAGGTTTAAGCGTGATATAAGGATCATTAAAGTCTCCTCGTACACCAAGACGTTTGAAATCTTTCTTTTGTAATTCGATTTGTTCTAACGCAAATTCCTTACATTTTTCTCTAAATTCAGCAATTGACATTTTTTTGCGATCTACGCCCTTTTTAGTCAAAGCTTGTTCAATTGGTAAGCCATGTGTATCCCAACCTGGAACGTATGGTGCGTAAAAACCTTGCATCGTTTTATAACGTACAATAATATCCTTAATAATTTTGTTTAACGCATGCCCCATATGCAAATTACCATTAGCATACGGTGGTCCATCATGTAAGATGTAAGATTGGTTACCTTTATTTTTTTCTAATGCTTTTTGGTATTGATTGTTAGCTTCCCATTGTTCTTGGATTTGTGGTTCTTTATTTGGCAATCCACCACGCATAGGAAAGTCAGTCTTTGGCATTAATAAAGTATCTTTATAGTTCATAATTGATTTCACTCCTTAAATGTAAAAAGAACTCTAAGTTCAATTAAAAAGGGACGGATTTACCGCGGTACCACCCTTGTTAACTCAACTTAGAGTTCTCTCATATATAATATTACTTTGTAAAAATCAGTGATATAAGAGATAGACTTTTATTAGGCTTTCACCAACCCTAATTCGCTGTAAAAAGTTTATTATCTCCTACTTGTCTGACTCATTTTATAACAATTATTTATTTGATGTTGATTCGCTTTGACTCACGCTTGATTGTGAAGTAACGTTCTCACTTGTACTTAGTGAATCTGTTGTACTGTTATTACTTTCGCTTGCAAGCACACTTTCAGATTGTTGAGATTGAGCGCTAAGTTGCTCTTCAGGTGTAATATCTTGGCTATTTAAATGTTGGAAATTTTCTTGTGTGACTTTTTCTGCATCGATATCATAATTTAATAAATAATCCCAATCATCATTTTTAAGTAAATCTAATTGAGCTTCAACTAGCATGCGGAAACGTGATCTGAATATTTTAGATTGACGTTTCATATCTTCAGTTTGGAATGATAAATGACGTGCTTTTTCGATAGCGTCATTAACAATTAAATCTGCTTGTGCTTGAGCTTTACTGATAACAGCTTCAGCTTCTTTATTAGCAGCCAATTTAGTCTCTTCTCCAGCTTGTTGAGCTTGAACAAGGGCATCACTTACTGATTGATGAACTTGTTGATAAGACTTAATATTAGTATCTCTCTCTTCAATTACTTTTTCAAGCTGTTTTTTTTCTTCTTTTAAACGTTCAATTTCATTACTTAATTGATTTAAATAATCACTTACTTCAGCTGGTTCTAAACCATTTTTCACTTTTGTAAATTCTTTATTTTTAATTTCACTAGGTGTAAAAGGCATCCTACATCCTCCTTAAATCAACATTAAATTGACTTATATTTATTACTTAAATAGCGTTCGATAATTTATGTGTATTTTGTCTTTTTTAGTCCTACCACCTATATCAATGATTTGAGCTCTTCCAAATCCTTGAATAGATAATAAATCATTAGTTTGAACTTGAAAATCTGGTGAATCAATAATTGTGTGATTAACTTTCACGCGCTTCTTTTCAATTAATTGTTTCGCTATTGTTCGAGATTTATGAATCATTTCTTTTAAAACGACGTCTAATCTCAATGCACTTACAGTACTACCTTGGATTTTCCAATTCTCTACTGATTGTATCATATCTTTAAATGGAATAGAATTAAGTTTAACTGTAGCACCTTTTATCTTTGTTAATTCCAACATAATATACGATTCTAATTGCTTTGTCAAAACAAATTGAATACTGTCACCGACAATAATATCACCAACTTGTTCCCTCTCTATTCCTAATGACATAAGTGTTCCTAGGACATTTTGATGTTGTATATTAACAAACTTCTCTGGATAGTTGATTTGAATTAATACTTCTTCAAAGTCAGCTTCCCCAGGTTCAAAATAATTAGGAGCAATGATACCTCTTTTTCTCTCTGCGTTATCTCCACCAAAAAAAGTCACTTCCATATCTTCATAACTGCCTGTTATGACTTCAAGTATATATTGTCCTCTCGGATCGAGAAAGTTTGTCAAAATTGGCGCATACTGCTGTTCAACTTGATCACACTTATCTATTAATTGATCTATTAACCCTTGCTCTTCGTCTCTAAAATGCTGATAAATATCGATTATCTTACACCTCTCTGATTCTAAATTAAATGATAAAAGAGGTTGAAACAACCTCATGTATTGTCTCAGCCTCTTAAAAGCCATATATTATTACATTAAATGAACTATTACCATATTAAAGATACTTCTTAACCCAGCTTGGAATAATACAAGTACAAACAAAGCTACAAGTGAAGAAATATCAATCATTCCTATTGGTGGAATAATCTTTCTAAATGGTTCTAAAAATGGTTCATATAATTTACCTAGTATTTCACCGAACTTAGATTCTCTAATATTAGGTACCCAAGATGTAAAGAAATAAATAATCATTCCAAAGTAATATATTTGAACTAGAAAAATTATAAAATCAAAAATGGTAGCTAGTAAACCTACATCCATATAACGTTCTCCTTATTCGTAGTGTTGCGATTCCATTTGTTCAATATGATCTGTAATACTTCCCGCAACTTCTACATTATCAGGTGTACAAAGGAATATGTCAGTACCTACACGTTGAATATCTCCACCAATTGCATAAACTGTTCCACTTAAAAAATCAATAATGCGTTTAGCTGAAATTTTATCAATACGTTGTAAATTCACTAAAGTAGCACGGCGGTTTTTTAATTCATCCGCGATATCTTGTGTATCTGAAAATACTCGTGGTTCGAATAAGCACATTTTTGAACTTTCATAACCACTATAACTTTGCGACGTTTGATTCATTGTAACAACATTTTTGCCGTTTGACTTTGATTGCGGTTGATTCATACGCACATTCCTTTCTTCTGAGTTATAATTTCTTGTTGATTTCTTTTGTGGTACTGTTTTCAATTTACTTTGATTACTATATAAACGTTCTGATTGTTGCGGTTGATTCTGTTGAACATTGTTTGTTTCATTTTCTTCATTCTGAACTACACGACGTTGTCGCTCTTCAGGGCTTTCAACTTCTTCTTCATCATCCATTAGAAAAAAATTATTAAATAAATCTTTAATAGCCACGGGGCTCACTCCTATTCTCCTACAAGTTTAGTCCCAATTCTTATAAATGAAGCACCTTCTTCTACAGCAATTGCATAATCATTACTCATTCCCATAGATAAATAGTCACACGGTGCATAATCTAAATTAAGGTTTTTGATTTCATCTCGTTTTACTCGTAATTGTTTAAATAACTGTCGAATATATGTAGTGTCTTCTGTATAAGGTGCCATTGTCATTAATCCGACAATTTTTATTTTATCATATTGTTCAATTTGTTCTATAAAGTGATTAACTTCATTCAAAGCAATACCATGTTTAGATTCTTCTCCTGAGACATTGACTTGTATGAAGCAGGCAATCTCATGATCCGCTCTTTTATTAATTTCCTTAGCTAAACTAAGTCTATCTAGTGCATGTAGGTAATCAATTTCGTTTATGACTTCTTTTACTTTTCTAGATTGTAAAGAACCTATAAAGTGCATAGTAACATCGTTAGGCAAAGCAGATTTCTTCTCTAAAAAGCCTTCTAATCTATTTTCACCAAAATGTCTAAGTCCAGCATCATAAGCTTCTTTAGCACGGTCTATTGTAACATATTTTGTTACTGCAATCACGTTTGGCAAGGTAGACGCTTCACTATTTTTAAAGTGTGATTGTATTTCACTTTCAATATTTCTTAAATTTTGTTTTACATCCATTTTCTACTCAACCTCTTCACCATTTGTTAAGTTTAGTTATCACTAATAAACACATATGTATTTAAATATTTATTATTTATATAACTAATCTAATGAGATTATTTTTGGCCTATAAAAGCCAACATTCTACCTGTTTGACCTTTTTCAACTCGATATGAAAAGAAAAGTGATAAATCCTCTGATGTAGCATAATCAGTTATATATATATTGTCGAATGGTACACCATAATGATTAAGTAATAGAGCATTAGCACGTTTTAAATCAATACCATGTCGATTCTCTCCACGAGTTTCAATATAATCTTTTACATTAATCGGTAATGTTTCAAACTTTGCTTTAATATCATCATTAATTTCATATGTAGTTGATGTAGATGGTCCAATTACAATCTTTAGATCATTATAATCAAAATCAATTTGCTTTAACATTTCACTAACAATTTGACCATATGTACCTCGCCAGCCAGCATGTGCTAATCCTACATAGTGATGTTTTTCACTATAGAAATAAACTGGTACACAATCAGCGTAGCACATCGTTAATAACGTATCAGGTTCATATGTATAAATCCCATCAATACCATACATATCATCTGTTAATGTATCGATGTTAGTTCCACGATGACTTTGCGAAATTTCCATTACTCGATTTTCATGAGTTTGAATTGGAAACACCCATTGTGCTCTTTCAAACCCAATCGCGTCCGCCAACATTTCTTGGTGTTTAGTAATATTTTCAGGATTATCATCCACATATCTTGCCATATTGAATGATGATTCCGGATATAGACTATAGCCACCTTCTCTTGTAGTGAATCCTAATTTGACACACTTCAAGTCTTGAGATTCATATTTCAAGTGATGGGGATACTTTACAAATTTCTCTGACACGAGATCAAACCACCTTAATTAAAAGTTTTATTTTTGTCGATTTCTAAAAAGCTTACTCTAAAATTGAATATAGATATATTATATAACAATCTTCACTTTACTTGAAAGTAAATAAAAAGGGAGCGAACATGAATCCACAAGTGAATTCGCCGTTCTACTCCCAATTAGGAATGATTAAGACGATAAATACACTTAACCATACAACGAAATATAGACAAAACTTATTTTAAATTAACGTCTAGTTCTTCTAGAACGTCTTTCTTCTCTATTTCTGATAAAGCTAGGAATATCGTCATCTTTAGTAGTATGATTTCTTTCTGATACACTTTCAGAAGAACGAGAGCTTGATGAGCTTTGAGAGAATGATTCTTCTCTAGGCGTACTTGCTTGTGTTGAAGTGCTTGAAGTTACACTTGTTCCGAAACCAGTACTTGAAGCTTTACGTCCTTGTGAAGTTGGTTTATCTTCAAAACCAGTAGCAATTACAGTTACTACAATTTCATCTTGTAGTTCTGGATTGATAACTGTACCAAAGATCATATTTACATCTTCATCTGCAGCATCTTGCACGATGTCAGCCGCTTCTTGAGCTTCAAATAATGATAGTGATTCCCCACCAGTGATGTTCATTAACACACCTTGAGCGCCAACGATTGAAGTTTCAAGTAATGGTGATGAAATTGCTTTTTTAGCTGCTTCAACTGCTCTGTTCTCTCCAGAAGAGACACCAATACCCATTAAAGCAGAACCTTGGTTAGACATAATTGTTTTAACGTCAGCAAAGTCTAAGTTTACTTCACCTGATACAGCGATTAAGTCAGAGATACCTTGAACACCTTGACGTAATACATTATCTGCTTCTTTAAATGCTTCCATCATTGGAGTTGATTTATCAACGATATCTAATAAGCGATCGTTAGGGATAACAATTAATGTATCAACTGCTGCTTTCATAGATTCAACACCAGCTGCCGCTTGAGTTGAACGTTTACGTCCTTCAAAACCGAATGGACGTGTTACTACACCAACAGTTAATGCTCCCATTTCTTTAGCAATCTTAGCTACTACTGGTGCAGCACCTGTACCAGTACCGCCACCCATACCAGCAGTTACAAATACCATATCTGCACCTTGGATTGCATCTTCAATTTGTTCACGTGACTCTTCAGCTGCTTTTTTACCAATTTCTGGATTTGCACCAGCACCAAGTCCGCGTGTTAATTTCTCACCAATTTGGATTTTAGATTCTGCTTTAGATAAGTTTAAAGCTTGTCCGTCTGTATTAATTGCAATAAATTCTACATTGTTCATGCCATGGTCGATCATACGGTTAACAGCGTTGTTACCACCGCCACCTACACCTATGACTTTTAATGTCGCTAAATGATTAAATCCTTGTTCAAATTCTAACATTTATATTTCCTCCTAGTCTTTTTGGCCCATCATTCAAATAGAGATTTCATAAGTTTTTTAAATTTGCCCTCTTCTTTTTGAGGTTGCTCTTGATCATCATAATGTTCTGTCGTATCGTGATGACTTTCATTTCTATCATACTTATCGTAGTCGTCTACTTTATCAGTTCTTTCATGTGGTTCGTTGTAGTCTTCTTCATAAGTATCTTCATTTTTATTTGACTTACGTTTAAACCAGTCAAATCCACCTGGTTTAGAAGTATGTTCTCTCTCGTTATCTTCAATAACTTCTTCTTCAAACTCATCATTATCTTGATAACTCATTGTAACATAATCGAGCAACTCATCAAAAGTGATGCTACTAGATATAGTAGAAATAGCTGATGTGAATTCTGGTTTTCTGATACCCATTTGTGACGGTGTATGAACTCTAATCTTTTCATTTACCATCGTATTAAGTAATTCTTTAACTCCTAATAAGTTTGAAGAACCGCCAGTTACAATGAAACCACCGTTCACTCTAGTTAACCCTAACTCAACTAATACATCAAACACCTCATCAAAGATATCTTGCATTGTTCTCTCAATTACAGCACTTAAATCTTTTTGAGTATATTCAACTAATTCATCACTGTCTACTTGATCTACACTAAATACATCTTGATCTGATGCAGAATTAGCATAAGCATGACCATATTGATGTTTAATCTTTTCAGCCGTTTCATATGTAGTATTTAGTTCTTCAGCAATATCATCAGTAATATCGCGACCTGCTAATTCAATTGAATCAGCGTCTACTAATTCTCCACGCTCATAAAAGGCAATTTGAGTTAAATCTTCACCAATATCTATTACACATGCTCCTAATTCTTTTTCAGTAGCTGTAAGAATTGAACCATAATTATAAGCATCTGAATAAACATCTAAAACATCTACGCCACATGATTCTACACATTTAATCATGTTGATTAAGATAGATTTATGAATTGCAATAACTCCTGCTTCAACTCTTAATGAGTGTCTAGCAATCAATTCTTTAGGGTCTGATACTTCATTATCCCCATCCACAATAAAACGAATAGGGAATACATCAATTACATCAGTATCCGCTACATCATTTTTTTGACGAATACCTTCTAACACTTCTTCAATGTGTGTGCCGTTTATTTCAGTATCTTCATAAAAATCAATTTCATTTACTTCATCATATACTTCAGTACCTATGATAGGTAATTTTAAGAAAACTTCTTTAATGTCTACACCTGATGCGATAGAAGCTTTTTTAATTGTATCTTTAACTGCTTGTTTAGCAATGTCGAAATCATCAATTAATCCGTTCTTGATACCGCTAGTGTAGGTTTGTCCTGTACCTATCACATTTATTCCATTGTGAAATTTTTCGCCTACTATTGTTTTTACACTTGATGAACCAATATCTATGCTTACATAGTAATGTTCCTCCATAGATAGGCACCTCCTGACAAATTACTATTAAAATACACTATGTTTAGTTTACAATACGTCGTAAGGCTTGTGAACTATAAACACATATTAATATCGAAATTTTTTAATTATTTGACTCTGATTGTTCGTTAATTTTATTTAAAGCGCTTTGTAACTCATCTTTTGCATCAGTTTCTTGTTGTGATTTTTGACGAACATTTTGATCAGATTTTGAATCTCCACTACTGTTTTCATTATACGGTATAAATGATGCACCTACAGATAAATCTATATAACCTTGGGTTTTCAAGTTACCAGAGTCGTCTTTTGATAAAGATTGTGACATTTGAGGATAATATTTAATTTTATTAGCAATCGTTTTAATGTTACCAACTATTTGCATATCATCTTGCATATATAAAAGAATTCGATTTTGAGTATTTTGCTTAGGTGCGTACTTAATCTCTGAAATCATATCTCTAATGTCTGGAGACATCTTAGATAAAGATTTAATCATGTTGCTTTTTTCTTCACCTTTAAATCCTTCTAAAATAGGTCCACTTCCAGCAATATTACCATCAAAGTTTTTCAATTCTTGATTTCCTTCTATAATTGGCACATATTTATCCTTTTCTTTAACAACACCTACAACTTGATTTTCAGTTATTTGCACTTTTAACGTATTCGGTAATTGCTTTTTAATTTTTACGCCTTTTATTAAATCATTCTTCTTTAGATTTTGAACACCTTTACGTTTACTATAGGTATACATTCTTGAATTATCTTTCACATCCAAAGCTTTTTCAACTTGACTGTTACTCACATTGTTATTTCCACTAATTTTAATATTAGAAATTCTACTTAGTGGTGTAAACATGTAGAGTAAAAATAAAATTATTAATAATACTAAAAATGTAATGATAACGTACTGAATTCTTTTTTGACGCTTCCTTCGCTGAATTCTTAATTGTTCTTTTCTCTCTTGTGGTGATAAATGATCAAATTGTGTACTCTTGGCATGTTTTTTTCTTTTACGCTTGTCATTGAACTCTTTAACTCTATCTTTAATAGATAGCTTATATATGTTTTCACTAGAATTAGTGGAGAGTCTGTGACTATCATTCGTTTTAGTACTTTCAACGCTTTGAGCATTTTCACCAGATGTTTCGTTAGATTGTTCAATTGCTTCATTTTGTTCCAATTGTTCGGATTCATTTGATTGATTATTAAAGTTATCTTCATCTATTGATTGATTTTGATCTTGTTGTTTAGAGGTCTCATTAGGCTTATTAATTTTATACAATTGAGCGTCATCTGTGGAAACTTTATTCTTATCCTTATGATTAGCATCATGATTTGAAAGGTGTTCTTCATTGTTTAATTCTCGATTTCTTTTTTCAATAAGACTTTGAATCGAGCTCACCTTATTATCTTTACGTCGTTTATCTTTCACTTGATTTCACAACCTTTAATAAGATGGTAAGTGGGCACGGAAACTTTCTATAAATCTTTCTCCACGTTCTTCAAATGTTTTATATTGATCCCAACTTGCACATGCAGGTGATAGTAAGACAACGTCATTCGGTTCGACTACATCTTGTACCTTTTTAACAGCGTCTTCAATATCTGTAGCTTTCACCACTAACTTACCTTGACTATTGCCAAGCTTAGCAAATTTTTCTTGAGTTTGACCAAAAACAACCATGACACGTACATTCTTCATATAAGGTATTAATTCATCGAAATCATTACCACGATCTAAACCACCACATAACCAAACGGTTGGTTGTTTGAATGAATTTAATGCAAATTGTGTAGCAAGTGTGTTTGTAGCTTTAGAATCATTGTAATACTTGTTAGTGCGATTTGTACCTATATATTGTAATCTGTGATCTATACCAGAAAATGTCGTTAAACTATCTATAATTGCTTTTATTGGAACACCAGCTAAGATTGAAGCTAACACTGCAGCTAGAATATTTTCTAGATTATGTTCTCCAGGTAATACTAAATCATCTATATTAATGATTCTTATTCCTTTGTAAACAATAAACCCATCTTTAATATAAATACCGTCTACTTCCTGTTGAGTAGAGAAATACAATGTTTTAGCTTTCAAATTTTCAGACTCAATTAGATGTCTTTGATGATAATTACATATTAGGTAATCATTTTCTGTTTGATTTTTGTAAATCTGTTTCTTTGCGTTTTGATAGTTTTCAAGCGTTTCGTGATAATCTAGATGAGCAGAATATATATTTGTGATAATCGCAATATGCGGACGATATTGCTCTACACCTAATAATTGGAATGAAGATAATTCAGTTATTAGATATTCATTAGGTGATGTTTCTTGTGCTACTTTAGATGCTACATAGCCTATATTGCCAGATAGTCTACCAGTCAATCTACTTTTCTTAAACATATCGCCAATTAAAGAAGTCGTAGTTGTTTTACCATTAGTTCCAGTTACAGCTATAATCGGTGCTTCTGATATTAAATAACTTAATTCTACTTCAGTTAATATTTTTAAATGTCGCTGATATGCTTCTTGAATTATAGAAACTGTATAAGGTATACCAGGATTTTTTACTATAATTGGCTCATTATCTAATAGTGATAAAGGATGTCCACCATCAACTATTTTAACTCCTAGCGCCTCTAAATCCTTGGCATGAGGATCTTGTGACAAGTCTTTACCATCATTTACAGTCACATTGGCACCTAATTTGATTAATAACTTAGCTGCTTCATATCCGCTTTTGGCTAGTCCTACTACAAGAACATCTTTATTTTCTAATCCTGTATAATTGAGCATGCTAATGCACTCCTATCCATAATCCGATTAATCCTGAAATTAAACCTGCTGTCCAGAACACTGTCACTACTTTCCATTCTCCCCAACCACTTAATTCAAAGTGATGATGAATCGGGCTCATCTTAAAGATACGTTTTTTTGTAAGTTTATATGAAGCAACTTGTAACATAACTGAAGCAGTTTCAATTACAAATACTAGCCCAATTAGTAACAATGATAATTCTTGATTTAGCATAATTGAAATCGTTGCGAAAATTCCACCTAAAGCTAAACTACCAGTGTCTCCCATAAATACCTTTGCGGGATTGAGGTTATACGGTAGAAATCCTAATAATGCAAAAATCATTATAATACAAAATGCTCCAATTGCTGGTGAATCTAAAACAAAGCTCATAATGGCATACATTGTAAAACCAATGATTGATAATCCTGTTGCTAAACCATCTAAACCATCTGTTAAATTCACAGCATTTGAGAACCCAACTTGCCAAAAAACAATAAAAATCACATATGCAAAAGATAATGGAATACTAATATTTGTAAAAGGTATGTTTAGATTAGTTGAAAATTCTACAAGATGGAAAACATCACTTAGTAAAAAGAATACTACTGCAATTGCAATTTGTGCTAAAAATTTCTGCTTACTTGTTAAACCTTGGTTGTTTTTCTTAACTACGATGATGTAATCATCAATAAAACCTATTAAACCAAAACCAATTGTCACAAATAATAATAAAATGATTGGATTTGAATTATCTACAAAGAAAATTGCAATAATTGAGGTAATGATAATGCTAATTAGAAAAGTCAAACCACCCATTGTCGGTGTGCCTGTTTTTTTCATATGGCTTTGTGGACCTTCTTCACGAATGCTTTGTCCAAATTTCATTCGCTTAAGCGTTGGAATTAAAATAGGTACTAAGATAAAAGTAATTAATAGTGCGATAACCGCAAGTATAAAAAGCATAATTGTCTCCTTTATATATTTAATTTTTCGTTTTGTCTTCTGAGTTTATTAATTGATAATATCTCGTTCATTTTATCAATATTTTAAAGTAAATTCATTTAAAATTTGTAAGAGATTGTATGACGCCCTTTGAATTAACACGAGCTGAGAAGGGAATGATATAACCACCCCCCCTCACTTATATTTGCTACTAAAGTTCTATTTTGTAACCTATGCTCAATATGCTTGTCACAACTTTTAGACGTTCATTCAATTCTCATAACTTATCATCTACTTTTTCAATTCAAATTATAATTACTCGTTGGAATCTTGACTATTGTTTGTCTGTTGTTCTTGTTCAGAAGAGCTTGAAGTATCATTCTTATTGCTTTTTTCCTTATCCTCTGAAGAAGAACTAGCTTTATCTTTATTAGTAGAGTCATTTGATGCTGTCTCATTGTCATTTGTATTCGTCGATGTATCGTCAGGATCTTCTGGAGATAATTCAATTTCAACCTTACTATTGTCTTTTAATGTGGTTCCATTGTTAACCGATTGTTTTGATACATAGCCACTACCTTTAGTTGTAACGTTAATGCCAGTTAATTCTTGAAAGGCAAGTACATCATCTTTTGTCCAACCTTTCATATTTGGCATTGTAATATCACCATCAGTTAACAAGAGCACCTTACTATTAGGCAATAATTTTTTATTGGCTTTAATTGATTGAGATTTGACGTTATCTCCATTACCAATAACGGTTGCTTGTAAATCTTCAGATTTCAAACTTTCTTTTGCTTTATCAGTAGATTGTCCAGTTACATTTGGTACTTTTGAATATTGTGCAGATTTAGTTTCATCTTTTTTAGAACCTACATTTAAATATTTAAGTGTATTTTCCATAATTGGTTTGAAAGCCTTACTTACACCCATTTCATAAGCTTCTTGATCATTCTTTTGAGCTAAGCTCATACCGGCATAAACAATAACTTTGGGATTTTTCTTAGGCGCATCACCAATGAAACTTACAAAGTATGGGTTTTCACCCTTAACATATCCGCCGCTCTTTTCATCCGCCACTTGGGCAGTACCTGTCTTACCTTCAATATCATAACCATCTACTCTATAATTCATCGCATGACTCTTCTTACTATTAACTACTTTATCTAATTCTGTTTCCACTTTACTAGCGGTAGAAGCAGTAATTGGTTTGCCAGCAATTTCTTTTTTGCCTTGATAGAATGTCTTTTTGGAAATTGGATTTTTAATACTATTCACAAACCATGGTTTAAGCATATTTCCTTTATTAAAGAAAGCAGATTGTGCCTGAATCATTTGTACCGGCGTAACAGTTGTAGATTGCCCGAATGCTGACGTTTTTTGTTGTAATTCATTCGACCAAGCAATATTACCTTCTGCTTCACCATCAAATAGACCACCAGTTGGTTTGCTAAAACCAAATCTTTCGTACCATGATTTCATTTTGTCAGCACCTACTAAGTCTTGTAAGTGCATCATCAGCGTATTTGAAGAATAAGTAAAGCCTAATGACATTGGAATTTCGCCCCAACCAGTTTTATTCCAGTCGGAAATTCTAGAACCCATGATATCACGATGTCCAGACTCATATTTTTTCTTAGGATCAAACTTACCTTCCTGTATAGCTGCCGCTAAACCAAATGATTTAAAAGTAGAACCTGGTTCATACGTATTTTGATATAAATCATTCGCCCATTTTTTTCCGAAATCTTCACCTGTCTCAGGATTAAACGTAGGACGTTGACTGAATGCTAAGATTTCACCTGTTTTAGCATCCATGACAACAGCAAATAAATCTTTTGGTTGATATCTCTTAACCATATCATCCAATGCTTCCTCAACGAATATTTGAACATTTGAATCAATTGTTAAATGAACATCATCACCACGTTTAGGTGATTTTTCATTTTTAGTATTTGGAGCAATATATCCCCAAATATCTTGTATATAAGATAATGCACCTTTAGTTCCACTTAAATAACTATCAAAGATTTTTTCAACACCAAGTGCACCTTTTAATTCGCCTGTATCTGGATTTTTTTGTGCCATTCCTATTAAGTGAGACGCAAAATTACCATTTGGATAAAAGCGTTCAGTTTCTGGATATAATGTAATACCTGGTAAGTCCATTTTTTCCAGTTTCTGTTTATCTTGATAAGTTAAATTAGTTCCTTTTTGACCAAATTCCACTTGGAATGCTTTTTTCTGATTAAGTCGTTTTCCAATTTCTTCCGGTTTCATGCCTATAATTTTAGAAAGTTCTTTAGCTGTCTTCTTTTTATCCTCTACATAGCGAGGTTTATCTCCATTTTTACCTGCGCTCTTATCGACTACCGCTACAACTTTATATCTTTCGACATCTTCAGCAAGAATTTTACCGTTTCTATCATAAATCTTGCCTCGTTCAGCTTGTTCATTGTTTTGAACTAAATATTTTTCATTCGCTCGCATTACTAAATCTTGTCCATCAGAATGTCCTGTGATCATAATATATGAATATCTTAAAACCAATATAAAAAAGAGCAGTCCGAATATACCAACAAGGAGGACTGCTCCTAATTTATTTTTTCTAATTTTAATTTTTCGCTTCGCCATTTGTACGCACTACCTTTACATTGTTGTTATTTAGGCTCATACCTTGTGCTTTAGCCTTATCGTAAATGCGTTGGTAAGAAGAACTTTTTTTAATTTCAGATTGAATTGCGCTATTTTCACTTGATTGTTGTTCAATTTTGGAGTCTAAATCTGCAATCTTTCCATTCGTATCATACGCATCCATTTTTAAAGATAGCATATAAATAGCAATAACTGCAATTGCAGTAACAAGTGTTATGTATAAGTATTTCTCAAATCTTGTGAGTTGAACTACAACCTTCTTAGTAACTGTTCTTGTTTGTGGTTCCGATTGAGGTTGTTGTTTCGGTATACTATTGTGCTGGACGTCTTCATATGGTTCATATATTTCTTCTACAGCCATCGTCAATTACTCCTTATTTTAAAATTTCTGCAACACGTAATTTAGCACTGCGCGCTCTGTTATTTTCATCCAAATCTGTATCCGTTGCCGTAATTGGTTTGCGATTTACTCTCTTGAGTTTAGGTGTGTAAGCTTCAGGAATAATTGGTAACCCTCTAGGCACATCAGGACCCTTTTCATACTCTTGAAACATTTGTTTGCATAATCTGTCTTCTAAAGAATGGAAAGTGATTACTGAAATTCTGCCTCCAACTTTTACAAGCTCGATTGCCTGCTCAATTGAATCTTCGAATGCAGATAATTCGTCATTAACGGCAATACGTATAGCTTGAAATACACGCTTTGCAGGATGACCACCTTTTCTTCGAGCTTTAGCAGGAATGCCTTCTTTAATGATGTCAACTAGCTCTAATGTAGTTTCGATAGGCTGATGTTCACGATGTGCTTCAATTCGTCTCGCTATTTGTTTAGAAAATTTCTCTTCACCATAACGATAAAAAATCTTAACAAGTGCTTCATATGGCCATTGATTGACTACTTCGTATGCGCTAAGTTGCTGCGTTTGATCCATTCTCATATCAAGTTTAGCATCATGATGATAACTAAATCCTCGCTCTGGAACATCCAACTGTGGACTAGAAACGCCTAAGTCATAATAAATTCCGTCTACCTTTTCAATGTTTAAGTTTTTTAAAATGTCAGTTAATTCTCTAAAGTTGCTATGTACGAACGTGACTTTATGTAGATGATCTTTCAATACCTCTTTAGCATTATCTAATGCTGTAGTGTCTTGATCAATCGCAATTAATCTACCATCATCGTTTAATTGATTTAATAAATAGAGTGCATGACCCGCGCCACCAAGCGTACAGTCTACGTAAATACCATCTTCTTTGATGTCTAAATAATCAATTGTTTCGTTAAGCATGACGCTAATATGATGAAACACGACTTATTCCTCCATTAAAAATCAAAATCTATTAAATCTTCAGCAATATCTTCGAAACTCTCTTCAGATTCATCATAAAAATCATTCCAAGTTTCTCTATCCCAAATTTCAATTCGATTTGAAACACCTATTACTGTACATTCTTTAGTTAAACTAGCGTACTTCCTCAAATTTTGAGGAATGTTAATACGCCCTTGCTTATCCAATTCCACTTCGATGGCACCTGAGAAGAACATACGCATAAACTTACGTGCGTCTTTCTTTGTCATAGGTAAGGTTTTCATTTTTTCTTCTATTTGTTGCCACTCTTCAAGTGTGTAACCGAACAAACATTTATCAAGGCCTCGCGTGATAATAAAACGTTCGTTTAAGTCATATCTAAACTTAGATGGAATTATCATACGTCCTTTAGCATCAAGTTGATGTTCGTATTCTCCCATGAACATTATTATCACCTCACCTTATTTATAATTTACCACATATCCCCACTATCCTCCACTAATTCTGTAAAATATCTTAAAATTCTTTTTTTATACAAAAAAACCTATTTTATCATTTCGATAAAATAGGTCTAAAGCTTGATTTATTAAGGTTTAATGATGATTTGATCAAATGTATATTCAAGTGGTGGGAAAGTGGAGGGACTAAACACATCAATCCCAAAATCATTCATAATTTGTAGTGGATTCCAGATTCTTTCTTGTAATCCGTGGTGAGGATGTAATGATAAATCCAATTCTCTAAATTGTCTCATACTAATATCATTCTCACGTTCAATATTTAACAAATAGCGTTTCAGTAAATAATCAAATTGTTTATTATGAATTTCTTCATTTTTATTTACTAAATTGAAATTATCTTGATTTTCCTTAACTTCATTTAATAATTGTTGATACACATTTTCATGTTTTGCTTTCAATTCTTCTACTTGTTGTATAAACGTATCGGAAGCTTTTTCACGTACAAATTCATTTTTGTCATCATCGATACCATCTTGAATAACTTTTTCAGCATTAAGGCTGTATTGTTTAAGTAGTTTTTGTGTTCTTTCCATCATATATGTCATCTTCATACGTGGAAGAACTATTGGCATTTCTACATTAAGTAATTTGAATACATTATTTAGTTCTGCCCAATATTTAATTTCACTTGGACCACCTATGAATGCTACTGTATTAAATAGCCATTCTTCCATAACTGGTCTCGTAACGACGTTGTTTGAGAAACGCTCCGGCTCTGTCTCTATTAATTCAATTAATTCCTCTTCAGAGTAGGTAATATCAGATTTACTTAATTTAAAATGATTATCTTCTTTTGATATTAATTGACGCATACCATCCTCATGAAGGAACAAATGTACATTAGTATCTGTCTGTATCATTTGTGTTAATCCCGATGCAATGGTTTGCTCTTGTGTTTGTCTGAATACTTGATTAATTTTAGAATGATTATTTACTATTTCTTTGAGTAATGGCTTTTCAAGTTGTCTAAGCTTATCGTTCTGTGCATCGATGAGTAGCACACCGTGTTCTTTAAAGACCGTATGCAATAAAGCCTTAAATATATCAGTCCAAGTATCAAACTCATTAATAATATCCACGCATAATCTATATAAAGGTTTAGAATGTTTAGTTTCTTTTAATTCTTCGAAGAAAAGATTTAATGCATTAAGCATAGCTTCCTTATCAGGAGTATATCTTGAAATATTTGTTTCTGGAGGCGTCATTGTATGGTACTTCACTTTCTTTAATTGCGCCTCTTTCACATTATAAACATACGTATGATTCACTTCATCAAAATCATGATCCTCCCCAGCAATCCAAAACACAGGAACAACCGTTTCACCGTATTCTTTAGTTAGTTGACTACTTAACGTTACTATCGAAAGAATTTTATGGAAAGTGTATAAAGGTCCCCCAAACAATCCTGATTGTTGACCTCCAATAACTACTTTAGCTCCTTGTTCAAGCGCCTCAATATGCTCTAGCTGAGAAGTAGTTAATTTCAAATCCGCCATATAGTCTTTAATGATTTGTGCTAATTGTTTTTCTCTACCATTATTAGCACGTTTCATTCTAGTCGTGAAACTAGCTGTCTCAACTGGGTTATATTGATAAAATTCTAATAAACTTTTATCACTTTCTTTTAATTTTGAAATAAATGAATCTTTTTCTTTAAAATGAGTTACTCGACAGTCCATATCTATACTCCTTCAACATAACTATTACTCATATAGTATAAAGATTATAGCATTATATGACAATTTAACGGCTTAAAAATTTATAATCTTTGAAGTGAAATTTACCCTTTCGTCCTGAAAATACAATTGAATGAAATTTACATATTATTTAAGTTATAATATAACAAAAGAAATAAGGGGGATAACGCAAATGAGTGAAGTAAAACATCTTGAAATTAATTATAAAACAGACGAATTGTTTGAGGCTTTTAGAGAATTCGGTAATAAAGATTTATACATGGTTGAAGAACTACAAGGCCAAATGATCGATGCCAGTTCTGAATCACCATTCTATGGCATCTTTCACGGTGAAAACCTTGTTGCCCGAATGGCTTTACTAAAAAAGGGTGACGTTGAGGAAATTTACTTTCCAGAATTCGATGATTATTTACTACTTTGGAAATTAGAAGTTTTAGATAACTATAAAAATAAAGGTTACGGTCAGTCACTCATTGATTATGCAAAATCTTATCATATGCCTATCAAAGCTATTGCACGTCAAAATTCTAAAGATTTTTTAATGAATCAAGATTTTGAGGATGTACACGCTAAAAATCCTGAAGGTCATGATGTACTCGTATGGTCTCCTAAATAATTAATTAGAATATGGAAAAGCTATGGAGTGATAAAAGTTCAATCAGAACCTTTACCACTCCAACTTTTTTGCATAAAATGTTTTTACTCATTTTCAATTAAATCAACTAATTCACTCAATGATTTAATTTCATAATCTGGATTTATATCAGAATTATTCTTTTTATTTCTTACATTAAACCAGCATGTAGCTATTCCCGCATTTTTTCCACCTAATACATCTGAAGTTAATGAATCACCAACAATAATGGTAGATTTTCGTTTGTCCTCACCAATTTTTTCAAACACATAATCAAAAAACTCAATCATTGGCTTTTGATAACCCGTTTCCTCTGATATAAATACACCATCAAATGTGTCTTTAAATTGTAATTGTGCGATACGTCTTTTTTGAGTATCTGTAACACCATTAGTAACAATATAAAGCTCATTGTTTTGAGCTAATCGATCTATCGTTTCTAGAGTGGAATCAAAATGCTTAATGGGTGCTTTAGCTAATTCATCCCTAAAAGTAACATCTGCTTGTTTACCATCCACTTCAATACCATAATGATTAAAATATTCAATGAATCTGTTTGAAAGAACTTCTTCTTTAGTTAGTTTATTCTTTTGAAAAGCCTCCCAATGTGCCTGATTAATTTGTTTAAAAAATTGAAAGTCTTCTGCTGTTGGGTAATGATGATAATGTTTGGCCATATTGTGAAAAGCTTTATCTTCAGCATCATAAAAATCAACTAATGTATCATCGAAGTCTAATAATATTGTATTATATTTCATATTTTCATCCTTACGTTTATTTTCTAAAATCTATTTTAACAGAAATATATTTATAAATTAAAAAAGACCAGAGCGCTTGCCCTGGTCCATGATAATTAAAATTTCAAATTAGAAGCCGAAAATTTTACCTAAAACACTGATTCCGTTTTCTACGATACCTACGATGCTTGTACCCATTTTACCCCAGTCTTTATCTTGTCCTGCTTGTACTGCTGTTGCAATTGCTTCTGCTAATTTTTGCATATTTATCTCTCCATTTCTCAATAATTTTTTAGGATTTAAACTAAGTTTTAAAATAAACGTTAAATTAGAAACCAAAGATTTTACTTAATTCAGTTACACCGTTTGAAACGATATCTAAGATACTTGTACCTAATTTAGTCCAGTCTTGGTTTTGACCTGCTTCAATTGCACTTTTTACTGCGTTTGCGATTTTTTCCATGATCATTATCTCCTTTGTATTGTTTATATATATAAATAAAATGTTATCTGTCGAACTTAGAATCCGAATAATTTACCTAGAATGCCTACACCGTTTTCTACAATACCTACAATGCTTGTACCTAATTTAGCCCAAT
>NZ_KV801108.1:77218-436912 GCF_001810405.1 Staphylococcus sp. HMSC069D12 | reverse complement strand
CTTGTACTAATTTTGACATTTAAATCGCTCCATTCTTTTAATTTTATATATTTAAATTGTTTAATTTTTAGATTTAGAAACCGAAGATTTTACTTAATTCTGTAACACCGTTTGAAACGATATCTAAGATACTTGTACCTAATTTAGTCCAGTCTTGGTTTTGACCTGCTTCAATTGCACTTTTTACTGCGTTTGCGATTTTTTCCATGATTACTATCTCCTTTAAAATGTTTATTTATATTTTCAATAAATGTTATATGTGGAAACTTAGAATCCGAATAATTTACCTAAAATGCCAACACCATTTTCTACGATACCTACAATGCTTGTACCTAATTTAGCCCAATCTTGGTTTTGGCCTGCTTGAACTGCATCTGAAATTGCTTGTACTAATTTTGACATTTAAATCGCTCCATTTCTTTTTATTTAAAGTATTTAAATCTTAATGTATAAAATTCAATAAATACATTAAGCTATTTCTTAAAACCAAAAACGATTAATTGGTAAGTTTTTGTTTACCTATCGTTTTGTTACTTATACTATATAGTGATTTATGCTATTTGCGTTCTATCTTTCTTAACTTATAAATTAGACATCAAAACTGTAGACCTTTGATTATATAAAACACACTTAGGCATTCGAATATGTTGTGCAAAATCTGACAATTCTGCAAACGTTTACAAGACCTTTACATTAGCTTTATATTTCTTTAAAATTCATCTTGTTTTATAAACGCTTTAACCTACTAAGAGACCATTGCAAGTCAAGGATTCTAATTACAACCATTTATCTAAACAGACAAGTGAATATACTCTAGTCCTTTTCAACTATTTAATTAATCGTAATGTTAGTCATTGTAACTTTATTAATTTCTGTATTTCACTATTTATCATGATACTTTTATTTTGTAATTGGATTGAGTATATGAATAATAGATGAGAATAATTTCAACACTTAGGATCTATTTATTACTTTATTCATTCATAGATGTTTATAGTTTGTTCATAGTTGCTTATAATGCTTCCTATTGGTTCTATACATTTGATTACTTCTGCGTCCATATGGCTTGAAGATATTAATTCAATTGCTCGACTTTATGTCTTATTGCACTTGCACATAGTCGATATGAGTTACAAATACACATAATTAGTGAAAAATATAAACTTTTTTTATATTAAAGCTATTGCTAAATAATGTTTCTTTAGCTATAATTATTCTTGTGTTAAAAATTCATGTCCTGGTAGCTCAGCTGGATAGAGCAATGGCCTTCTAAGCCATCGGTCGGGGGTTCGAATCCCTCCCAGGACGTCATTAACTAAAAATTACATATATTTTTAGGTTGAGAACGCTGTTATGACGGCGTTCTTTTTATTTTGTCTTGTAACTAAGCTAAACTGCATCAAAAATAGAAAAACCCGCCATGTTATGACGAGTTTCTAAGAAAATATTATTATGTTGTTAGTTTAAAAATTTTGACACATATTTAACACGTGATCAACAACTTTTTTACCTAAAAAATTTAGATTTTAATTGTAAGTATTAAATTAATTATTGAAATGACCAAAGTGACTATTGCAAAATAAAACGTTAAAGACGTTAGTTTTTCACTTCACAATTTAAAAACTCCATTCAATATTAATATTCTATTAACCAATATTATATGTATTGGCATAAACACTTAGGAGTTAATTAAATGCTTAAGTGTCTATATATCAAACTTCAAATTCAATCGTTTCTATAATTTGATTATCTCGATTTCTATAGTTTAGAATAGCACTACCATTCACTTCATCAATAATGAGTTCGGCAAACGTTTCTTCAATACTACTGCGAGATTGTGATATACTGCCTGGATTTATGACATGTACACCATCTAAATGCTCATATTTTGCAACATGAGTATGACCATAAAATGCAAATTGACTTCCCTGAGATTTAGCTTTTTGTGCTAAATGCATACGAGTCTGATTTACCGAATACAAATGTCCATGAGTATATAAAGCCTTTATACCTTTAATTTCCACTTCTTCTTCATTAGGAAATTCAGGATAAAAGTCACAATTTCCTTTTACTCTTCTATATAGGCTTAGTTCAGTATCATTATATTCAAATTCTGAATCCCCTAAATGTAATAAAACATCAGCATCCTTATGCGCTTCATATAAGTGATATAAAATACCAGATTCTGTATGATTGTCACTGACGATAAGCCACTTTGTCATTACTTTTCACTCTCCAAATAAGCATTCAATTTTTTAATTGCATTACCTCTATGACTGATTTCACTCTTTTCTGTTGCTGTAAGTTGAGCCATAGTTTTACCTTTTTCAGGCACATAGAAAATAGGATCATAACCAAAACCATGCTCGCCCTGTCTTTCAGTAGTAATCACTCCAGAAACAGTACCTTTGAAAGTTTGAGTAGTTTCATTAGGTGCACTCATACTAATGATGCAAACAAATTGTGCATCTCGATTTTCGATACTATCTAAATTATTTAATAATTTATCAATATTAGCATCATCACTCTTATCTGATCCTGCATATCTAGCTGAATAAACGCCAGGTTCGCCATTTAGAGCAAATACCTCTAATCCACTATCATCTGCTATCACACGTTTATTCAATACTTTTGCAGCTTCTTCAGACTTTAATCGTGCATTCTCTTCAAAAGTTGTTCCCGTTTCCTCTACATCAAAGTCTTTTATTAGTTCTGATATACCTATCACATTGTCATTGGGAAAAATTGATTTAAAATCATTAATTTTACCTTTATTATTTGTAGCAATTACGATGTCTGCCATTCATATTCCTCCTTGATTATTCATCTACACTGATGCGTTCAACTTCAACATCTAATTTTAACCATTGTAGAATGATATTTTTAATATGTACTGTATCTCCGGTAGCAAAGAATCTATGCTCGGGATGTTGTGTATAGCTCGCATGTTCATTACTAAAAGTTAATAAAGCACTAACTTCACGTGCTGTTTCTAATCCAGAGGAAATAACTTTTTTCTCTCCTCCAAAATAATCATTTATAGGCTTATATAACAATGGATAGTGTGTGCATCCTAAAATTATCGTATCTGCATCAGTATTTCTCCACTGCTTTAACGTTTGATGAATGACAATACTTGTAATTGTAGGGTCATCGTAGCGCATTTGTTCAACTAGTGGAACAAACCCAGGGCAAGCTACACCATAAACATGAACGTTTGGGTTAATGCGCTTAATATGATGTCTATACGCCTCAGATTTAATTGTTCCTTCAGTCCCTAAAATTAAAACATTTTGATTTTTAGTAGTCATAATGGCTGTTCTTGACCCTGGCTCAATAACTCCAATAACTGGAATAGGCAGCAATTGTTGCAAATGTTCTAATGCTACAGCGGTAGCTGTATTACAAGCTATTACAAGCATTTTAATATCAAATTGCATTAATTTATTAGCAAGTTGAGTAGTAAATTGTTTAACTTCATCACCAGGCCTTGGACCATAAGGACATCTCGCAATATCCCCTAGATAGTAAATTGTTTCGTTGGGTAATTGACGCATGATTTCTTTAGCAACTGTCAAACCACCAACACCTGAATCTATAACACCAATTGGTTTGTTCATCTTCATTCATCCTTATAACACATAATACATTTATTTTATCATATACATGCTAAGAGTTTGACTAATCCGATTAAGCATTCATATACATACCTTAAAAAGTTTTATATAGAAAAAAGTAGTTAATCAATTCAATTAAGAATCATTAACTACTTTTCAAATTATAATTAAATGTATATATTAATCTACTTTGTGGTCTGAACCGAAGAATGATTTAAACATATGGAATGTTGTTTCTCTGTTCATAGCTGCGATAGAAGTTGTCAAAGGAATACCTTTCGGACAAGCATTTACACAGTTTTGAGAATTACCACATTCTTGCAAACCGCCAGCACTCATTAAAGCGTCTAATCGTTCGTCTTTAGTCATTGCACCAGTTGGATGTAAGTCGAATAAACGAACTTGAGAAATTGCCTGAGCACCAACGAATTTATTATTTTGCGTAACATTAGGACAAACTTCTAAACAAACACCACACGTCATACATTTAGATAACTCATAAGCTGTTTGACGTTTTTTCTCAGGCATACGTGGTCCTGGTCCTAAATCATACGTACCATCAATAGGAATCCAAGCTTTCATACGTTTCAAGTTATCAAACATTCTAGTACGATCCACTTGTAAGTCACGAATAACAGGGAAAGTACTCATTGGTTCAAGACGTATAGGTTGTTCTAATTGATCAACAATTGCTGAGCATGATTGTCTAGCACGTCCATTGATGACCATTGAACAAGCACCACAAACTTCTTCTAAACAGTTCATATCCCATGTAACAGGTGTTGTTTTTTCACCTTTATTATTTACTGGATTACGTCTGATTTCCATTAAACATGCGATTACGTTCATATTTTCTTTATAAGGAATTTCAAACGTTTCTTCATACGGTTTAGAATCTTGATTATCTTGTCGTTTGATAATCAACTTGATTGATTTTTGTTTTGATTCTTTTTGCTCTTTTTCATTTGTATTATTATCGTTTTGGCGAAGTTCTTCGGGAGTGTCTTTCACTGATTGATTGTCAGCCATTATTTTTTACCTCCTTTAGACTTACTTGTATAGTCACGTTTACGTGGTGGAATTAAACTTACATCAACTGGTTCATAAGTGAATTTAGGCGCTTCTTCTCTACCTTGATATTCAGCTAATGTTGTTTTTAACCATTCATCATCATTACGGTCAGGGAATTCTGGTTTGTAATGTGCGCCACGAGATTCGTTACGATTGTAAGCCCCAATTGTAATTACACGTGCTAAAACTAACATGTTCCACAATTGACGAGTGAAGAATACAGCTTGGTTACTCCAAGTTTGTGTATCTTCCATATCAATATTTTCATAACGTTTCATTAATTCGACGATTTTTTTATCTGTTTCTAATAATTTATCGTTTTCACGAACAACTGTTACGTTCGCTGTCATAATTTCACCAAGTTCACGGTGAAGTTTATATGCATTTTCAGTTCCACGCATATTTAATAATTTATCAAAGCGTTCTTGCTCTTCATCGACACGTTTTTGATAAATGCTGTCATCTAATTCAGTATATGTTGTTTCTACATTCTCAACATATTTTATTGCATTAGGACCAGCTACAGTACCACCGTAGATTGCAGATAATAATGAGTTGGCACCTAAGCGGTTACCACCATGTTGAGAGAAATCACATTCCCCAGCAGCAAATAATCCTTTAATATTAGTCATTTGATCATAGTCTACGTATAAGCCACCCATTGAATAGTGAACGGCCGGGAAAATTTTCATTGGAACTTTACGTGGGTCATCTCCCGTAAATTTCTCATAAATTTCAATAATACCACCAAGTTTAACATCTAATTCATGTGGATCTTTATGAGATAAATCAAGGTAAACCATGTTTTCCCCGTTTATACCTAATTTCTGATTGATACAAACATCAAAGATTTCACGCGTTGCAATATCACGAGGTACTAAGTTACCATAATCAGGATATTTCTCTTCTAAGAAGTACCAAGGTTTACCGTCTTTGTATGTCCAAATACGACCACCTTCACCACGTGCTGATTCACTCATTAGGCGTAATTTGTCATCACCAGGAATAGCTGTTGGGTGAATTTGAATAAATTCACCATTTGCATATTTAGCACCTTGTTGGTATGCAATTGATGCCGCTGAACCTGTATTAATCATTGAGTTTGTTGTTTTACCGAAGATGATACCAGGTCCACCAGTTGCCATAATAACGGCATCTGAACCAAATGATTTAATTTCAGAAGTTGTCATATTTTGAGCTACGATGCCTCTAGCAGCATTGTCATCATCTTTGACAATTCCTAGGAATTCCCAACCTTCATACTTAGTTACTAATCCATCTACTTCAAATGAACGTACTTGTTCATCAAGCGCGTACAATAATTGTTGACCAGTAGTTGCACCTGCAAAAGCAGTTCTGTGATAAAGCGTACCACCGAAACGTCTAAAGTCTAATAGCCCTTCTTTTGTTCTACTAAACATAACGCCCATACGGTCCAATAAATGAATGATTGATGGAGCAGCTTCAGCCATAGCTTTAACAGGTGGTTGGTTTGCTAAGAAGTCCCCACCATAAACTGTATCATCAAAGTGAATCCAAGGAGAATCCCCTTCACCTTTGGTATTTACCGCACCATTAATACCACCTTGGGCACAAACAGAGTGCGAACGTTTAACAGGTACAATTGAGAATAAATCTACATGCGCACCTTGTTCTGCAGCTTTAATTGTTGACATCAGACCGGCAAGTCCTCCACCGACAACAATAATTTTTTTCTCTGCCATAGAAAAGTCACTCCCCTAAAATATATCGATATCTTAACGTAATTGCATAAGCTCATTTGATAAGTATTTGATATAAATACTTATCTAAAATTCAACGTATTATATATGATTACAAATTGTGTTTTATACAAATGCGAAAATTGCAGATACTCCAATGTATCCTAAAACTAAGAATACGATTAAAGAAATCCAAGTGAATACACGTTGTGATTGTTTAGATTGTAAGAATCCCCATGTTACAAAGAATGACCATAAACCATTTGAGAAATGGAAAATAACACATAATACACAAACGATATATACGATAACCCAAATTGGATTTTCAAGTGTTTTGTGCATCAATTCAAAATCAACTGCTTTACCAAAGAAGTATTTTTGAATTGTAGTTTGCCATAAATGCATGAAGATAAATACGAATGTCACAATACCTGAAAATCTTTGTAATGCAAACATCCAGTTTCTAAATAAAGAATAATGACCGATATTTTCTTTAGCTGTAAATGCAATGTGAATACCATACAAACCGTGATATAAAATTGGAATATAAATTAATAAAAATTCAACTGCTAATAAAAATGGAATTGATTCCATAAAGCCAGCCGCCTTATTAAAAGCCTCTGCCCCTTGTGTTGCTTGATGGTTCACAATTAAATGAACAACTAAAAATGCGCCAATTGGAATGATACCTAGTAACGAGTGAACACGTCTAAGGTAGAATTCATTTTTAGACTTTGCCAAAAGGAGTCCCCCCTGTAAAACTATTGATTTAAATAGTTTATTTATAAGAAAGTCTTTTCAATCAAGAAACATCATAATGATTTACTATTTTATTTAGTACTTGTCCATTGTTAAATTATTGTGACAATAATCAATAAATATCGGTTCTATTAAGAACTATGTAAACAAGTAGGACTTAAAAAAGTAAATAAATCATATTTGTTTTAATGAGGAATGCTAGTATTACATTAATCATTAATAAAAACACTTTAATGATAATGTTTCTCAATTAGAAAACGCTTCCATACTTTCTTAAAAAAATAAACTTTTTGTTAACTGTATTGTAACATTTTTTATATGTTTTTGGGCTATGAGAATAATTCTCATAGCCCTTTTTTTAATTAATCATTTGATAATGCTTGCTTCAAGTTTAGTGCAACCTTTTCAGGAAGTCCCGCTTTCTTCAAATCCGCTACACTCGCTTCCTTCATTTTCTTAATTGATCCAAATGTTCTTAACAAACTTGTCTTGCGTTTACTTCCAATTCCATCAACAGTGTCCAATACTGATTGTAATCCTGTTTTTTGACGTGTTTGACGATGGAATGTAATTGCGAAACGGTGTACTTCATCTTGAATTCGATGTAATAAATAGAATGCTTGACTATTCTTCTTCAATGGTACAACTTCTGCATTTGTTCCATAAAGTAACTCTGACGTTTGGTGTTTATCATTTTTTCTTAATCCAGCGACCGGAATATCCAGTCCTAGTTCATTCTCTAGAACATCTAATACACCTGACATATGTCCTTTCCCACCATCAACTATAATCAAATCAGGTAACGGTAATCCTTCATTTAGAACACGTGTGTATCTACGACGAACAACTTCTCTCATTGATTTGTAGTCATCAGGTCCATCAACTGTTTTAATTTTATATTTTCTATAACCTTTTTTATCTGCTTTTCCATCAACAAAGGTTACCATAGCAGACACAGGGTCTACACCTTGTATGTTTGAGTTATCAAATGCTTCAATACGAATAGGTGTTTGTATACCCATTCGTTCACCGAGCTCCTCTATTGCCTTTATTGTACGTGATTCATCTCTAGCAATTAGCTCGAATTTATTTTCAAGAGCGACTTCAGCATTATGGTTTGCTAAATCTACCATTTCTTTTTTTGCGCCACGAGCTGGCTGTACAATTTTAGTATCTACTACAGATTGAATCATATCTTTATCTAAATTTTTAGGAACATGTACTTCTTTGGGTAATATATGCTGATTTAAACTATAGAATTGACCTATAAATGTATAAAATTCTTCTTCTTCAGATTGCTGTTGTAAAGGAATCATTGTAGCATCTCTTTGTATCAAATTACCTTGACGAATAAAGAAGACTTGAATGCACATCCATCCTTTAGAAACATTATAACCAAACACATCTCGAATCGTATTATCAGATGACATAATTTTTTGTTTTTTAGTTAAATTATGAATATGTTGTATTAAATCACGATATTCTTTTGCACGTTCAAAATCTAATTTTTCACTAGCATCCATCATACGATCTTCTAAATTTTTAAGTATAGTTTTATCTTCACCATTTAAAAAATCACTTATTTCACGAGTCATTTGTGCATAAACTTGTTGATCAACATCATATACACATGGTCCCATACATTGTCCAATGTGATAATAAAGACATAATTTATCAGGCATTTTATCACATTTTCTAAAAGGATAAATACGGTCTAATAACTTTTTTGTCTCTTGAGCTGAATAAGCATTAGGGTATGGTCCAAAATATTTTCCAGTACCTTTTTTAACTGTACGCGTAACAATTAACTTTGGATGCTTTTCTTTAGTAATTTTTATAAATGGATAACTTTTATCATCTTTTAATAGAATATTGTAGCGAGGCTGATATTGTTTAATTAAATTTAATTCTAAAAGCAAGGATTCAGTTTCACTTGAAGTTACTATAAATTCAAAATTTCGAATTTCTCCTACCAACCGAGTAGTTTTTGCATCATGTGCACCTGTGAAGTATGAACGTAATCTATTTCTTAAACGCTTGGCTTTGCCGACATAAATCACTAGATCATTACGATCTTTCATTAAGTAACAACCCGGTTCAAATGGAACTACACTTAATTTATTTTTAATTTTCTCTTTGTAGTCTGACAACATTTATCCTCCTTCCCATAAAATTAACTACACATAAAAAAGACGGAGCTATTACATTCTATGTAATGCCCCAGTCTCATATACGTTCAAATTATTCTTAAAGATGTTTATCTAATACTTCAGCTAAGTTTTCTTTAGGTTGGAAACCTACTACTTTATCAACTGGTTCACCGTCTTTAAATACGATTAAAGTTGGGATACTCATTACTTCAAATTTAGCTGCTGTTGATGGATTTTCATCAACATCTAATTTTAAAATATCAGCTTTTCCATCATAATCTCCAGCTAATTCTTCTAAAACTGGTGCGATCATTTTACAAGGTCCACACCAAGTTGCCCAGAAATCAACTAATTTAACGCCTGATTGAATATTTTCATCAAAGTTTGAATCCGTTACTTTTACGATTGCCATAAATGCCAATCCTCCTTAAATTTTGAATGATGAGCAAATTATAACAGACTTTAGTAGTACTTGCATTGGAGTTGCTCACTTATTAACTGTCTGTCAATAATTATCGAATCTCACTCATTTCCTTTTATTTTCACTGGCTTAATTGTACGTTATTTTCTAAAAAAATCAACAACACTGCTTACACTTTATTATGCCTTATTTAAGTTCAGCTACTGTCACACCAAAACCACCTTCACTTGGCATACCACCACGATATGATTTAACACTTTTATGTTTTTTCAAGTGATTCTGTACGGCTTTTTGGAGTGCACCAGTACCTTTACCATGAATAATATAAACTTGCTCATAATTACTCAAGACAGCTTGGTCAATATATTGATCTAATTCGCCAACCGCTTCCTCATAACGATAACCACGTAAATCTAATTCAGTTTTAATTGTTTGACGATTTTGTCGAGTTACCATCTTAGTTGGTTTCTCTTTTTTCTTTTTAGTTTTTTCAAGGTCTTCAATAGGTAATTTCATTTTAATAATACCCATTTGAACAACTGCTTCTTCTTCATTTACAAGTTCTAATACTTCGCCCTTTTGACCATATGATAATACTTTGACCTCGTCACCTTCATGTATTTCATCATATTTTTGTTTTTGTATATCTTGTTTTATTGATCTCTCTTCATATTGATCATCTAATTGTTTCTTTTTATCAATAAGTTCGTGTTCTTTGACATCTGCACCTTTTTGATCACGTAATGTTCTTAACTCTTTTAAGATTGAATCCGCTTCTTTAGTAGCAGATTTAACACGTTGATTTGCTTTTTCTTTAGCTTCATCCATCAATCTTTTCTCATAATTTTTATACTGCTCGTATTGTTGCTCTAGATCGTCATGTGTTATTTTGGCTTCTTTTAAAAGTCTATCTAATTCTATTCGTTGTTCATCAACACGTTTTGAATTCTTTTCAAGAGATTCAATCATTGAATTAATTTCTTGTTCATCTGTCCCAATCATGGTCTTAGCTTTATTAATAATACCTAAGCTAAGTCCTAATTTGCGGGAGATATCAAATGCATTAGAACGACCAGGTACACCCATCAACAATTTATACGTGGGACTTAACGTATTAACATCAAATTCAACACTAGCGTTCATGACACCTTTACGATTATAGCTATATGCTTTCAATTCTGGATAATGTGTTGTAGCCATTACTAATGAACCTATTTCACGAACGTGATCTAAGATACTCATCGCCAATGCTGCACCTTCACTTGGATCAGTACCTGCACCTAATTCATCAAATAAAACTAAACTATTTTTATCTGTCTCTTGCAAAATTTCCACAATATTCTTCATATGCGAAGAAAAAGTGGATAGTGATTGTTCAATTGATTGCTCATCACCTATATCACAATAAACATTTTCAAAGACACTTAACTGACTACCATCTAATGTCGGAATTAGCAATCCTGATTGTGCCATAATAATAATTAATCCAAGTGTCTTTAATGTAACTGTTTTACCACCCGTATTTGGACCTGTAATTATGACAGTTTCAATATCATCAACAAATTCAATTGTATTAGCTACAACCGTATCTTTATTTAATAGTGGATGATATGCATTAGGTAAATAAACGGTTCTATCTTTGTAAAACGTAGGTTTCGTTCCTTTAATTGAGCGTGCATATCGTGCTTTAGCTGTTAAAAAGTCAATTTGTCCCATGACTGATTCAGCAATTAAGCAACCATCTGCTTCGGCAGCAACCATACCTGTTAATTCTGTTAGAATTCGCTCACGTTCTACTGCTTCATCATTTCGTAAACGACTGATTTGATTATTCATTTCTACAATCGATGATGGTTCTATATAAAGCGTTTGTCCAGAGGCAGATTGATCATGAACAATCCCTTTGAAATCTTGGCGATATTCAGCTTTAACCGGTATAACATTACGATCATTGCGTACCGTTATAATAGCATCAGATAATTTCTTCTGATTGGATTGGCTTTTAACGATACGGTCTAAATTTTGTCGTATGCGTTGGTTTGTACTTGAAATTTTACTTCGTATACCTTGCAATTCATAACTTGCGCTATCATATAAATCGTGTGTATCACATTTTTCATTTATCTCTTGGAAAAGATCCGATAAAATTGGTAATTGGTTCATTTTATCATTCAAAATTGGATACTTAACAACTTGTTCATCTTCTTCTAATAATTGATTATAAAATGTCTTAAATTGATTTTGAACTTGAATTAAACGTTTAACTAAATTTAGCTCTGTAACATTTAATACGCCACCTATATTTGCACGATGAATCAATGGTGAAATTTTGGCTAAACCACTTAAACTTGGCAAACGATATTTATTATAAATTTGTGAAATTTCATCTGTCTCATTCATTTGAAATTCTACTGTTTCAAAGTCAGTGGCTGGAGACATCTTAGACACTTTTTCACGCCCTAAGTCACTTATTGTTTCCGAAGCTACAAATGACTTGATTTTATCAAATTCTAAGACGTCTAATGTTTTTTGTCTCATACAATCCCTCTATTTCTTCAACTTTTTATTATTTCCAACAAAATCCTTAAATGCTTGACGAGACATTGTGTTAATTACTCGATCTTTATTTACAAACCCTTTTTGAGCAGTGGCTACACCATATTTCATAAAGTCTAAATGATCAATATGATGAGCATCTGTATTAATTGTTAATTTTACATTAGGATATTTTTTAACTGTTTCAGCATTTAAGTCTAATCGCTTAGGATTTGCGTTAATTTCCATTATTGTATTTGTTTCTTCTGCTAACTTCATTAATCGATCGATATTCGGTTTGTACCCTTCTCTTCGACCGATAATACGTCCTGTTGGATGAGCGATGTGTCGTACATATGGATTTCGACATGCATTTTCCAAACGTTTCATAATCTCTTCTTCTGATTGATTAAAGCTTTGGTGAATCGCAGCTATAACATAGTCAAGTTGTGATAACACATCATCATCATAATCTAACGAGCCATCAGGAAGAATATCCATCTCTGTGCCTGAAAAGATATCTATTTCTGCATATTCTTCATTTAGCTTCTTAATTTCTTCATTTTGACGTAATAAACGTTCAACTTGTAACCCATTTGCGACTTTAAGGCTTTGTGAATGGTCAGTAATCACCATGAATTGATAGCCTTTTTTTATATTTGCTTCAATCATATCTCTAATAGAAAAAGCACCATCACTATATGTGGTATGCATATGAATATCTCCGTTAATATCATCCAAAGTAATAATTTCACTTAAATCTTTATCAAATTCGCTACCGTCTTCACGTAAAGCGGGTGCAATCCATTCACTACCGAAATGTTGATAAATCTCTTCCTCACTCTGTAACTGTAGTAAAGTGCCATCTTGCTGTTCAATTCCATATTCACTTATTTTTTCATTTTGTGCTTTAGCCATTTGTCTTATACGAATGTTATGATCTTTAGAACCTGTAAAATGTTGTAATGTGTGATAGAACGCAACTGGCTCAATAAGGCGAAAATCTACGCCAATAGTCTCATCATCGTACGTCAACTCTAATGAAACTTTCGTTTGGCCAACAGCAACATCTTTAACTTTATTAGGTATATTTAAAAGTTGTTGTTGTACTTCATCTGGATGCTCCGTACTAATAATATAATCCAAATCTTTACTCATTTCTTTATAACGACGGAAGCTTCCTGCTTCTGAGTATCTCTCAATACTATCAATTGTTTCTAAATAATCGATTATGATACGATTTAAACCTCGCATAGTGTCTATTGGATAGCTATCTTTTTTTGCTCCTAAAGCTTTAACTGCTTCAAGTATATTTTGTTCAGTTTTTTTAGCAAAACCACTTAGTTCGCTCACTTTTCCACTTTCACAAGCCAATTGTAAACTTTCTTTATCTGTAATATTAAGTTCTTTATATAATTTAGCTATTTTTTTACTACCTAATCCTTGAATCTTCATTAATGGAATCAAGCCTTCTGGAACAAGTTGTTGTAATTCTTTTAAATAACTTGATTCACCTGTTTTACGATATTCATCAATGACTTCCCCTACACCTTTACCAATACCTTTTAATTCAGTAACATCTTTAATATCATCAAGTGGTCGTTCATCAATTTCTAAGCTTTGAGCTGCTTTTCTATACGCAGATACTTTAAACGTATTTTCCGCATTTAATTCCATATATATAGCAATTTTTTCTAATAATTGAATTACATCTTTTTTTGTCATTCTAATCACTCCATAAAAAGAAGACCAGGACATTTAACAAAGAAGCATTGTCCTGACCTTATATCAGTTTTGTTTTATAAATTTAAAATATAAGACGAGAAAAATGGTGTATGAAACAAGATAAGTTTGCCTATGTACGCATGTTGTAAATTGTGTTGTAACCACTCAATTGGATACAATGCTAGCACATAGATTGATAACTGTATTGCAACAACTGCCATCACTACACTTATTAAACTACCAAATAGTCTACTGATTTGGTTAATCATTCTATACGTCACTATATTATCAAAAGTAATTATTATAAGATATAAAATCAACTTACAAAGTGAGGCAATTAGTAAAAATGCAATAATTGTATCAAAGCGTTGCTGCAAATCATTAAAATGAAATGCATACTTCATATCATATGCAATTGTCTTTGGAAAAGGTATAAATACAATTAACTGCGAACTAATTCGATGATAAAATTGATGTGCTATAACTAATGAGACTATCGTTGAAAATAAATGTAAACTATTCAACCATACAGCTCTTCTATACCCTATAACAAGACCATACACAATAATAATAGCTATCGTAAAATCAATAATCATCTATTCTTCTCGTTGTTTTAATTGTTGAATTTCTTGTAATAGTTTGCGGTTTTCTTCTTCTAATTTGACCTTTTCATGCATAATATTAACCGCTGTTAGGATTGATTTTCTTGTAGTATCTAATCCTGTTGATTTACGTCCCATTTCTTTTAACTTTTCATCAACTAAATGTGCTACGTAACGAATATGCTCGGGGCTGTCTTCACCAATGATAGTATAATTCTGATCGTTAATCGTGACATTGATTCGATTTCTAAATTCTCCCATAGCAATAACTCCTGACATTATTTATTCTTTAAGCCTATCAATGGTTACATGTAAATAACCACCTCATCTTGTACTTCAATTTAGTATGCACTTTACGCAATTTATGTAGTAGAATATCACAACTTATTATACATTAGGATATGTTGTTTGGTAAGTAGCTAACGCGTAATCATTTTAATTAATTAATGTAAATTTGAACTATATAACTATTCTGATGAACATCCTCAATATGTTATGCTTAACTATGTTTTATTATATTTTGAAAAGTGAGGATTAACTAGCCTATGGCAAACGTCGTTCATAAATTATCAGAATCTGAAATCCAACATCTCTTACAACAAATTACATTTGAAACATCTCAATTACCTCCAGGAATGAAAGCGAGAACTAAATACAAACAATCTGTGATAAATATTTATAATTCAGGCAAAGTTATGTTTCAAGGAAAAAATGCGGAAGCTGTTGCCCAACAATTACTTCCAGATCATAACACTACTTCCAAGAATTCATCATCTTCTAACCAATCTTCAGGTGAAACATTAGCTTATAATCATTATAATTGTATAGGAAGTGATGAAGCAGGAAGTGGTGACTACTTCGGCCCTCTAACTGTTTGTGCTGCTTATGTTTCTAGGGAGAATGTTAAAATTTTAAAAACACTTGGTGTGGATGATTCAAAAAAATTAAATGATCAAAAAATAATCGAACTTGCTGAACAATTGATTACATTTATTCCTCATTCACTTTTAACGCTCGATAATCCAAAATATAACGATAGACAGGCTATTGGTTGGTCCCAAGTTAAAATGAAAGCTGTACTACATAATGAAGCTATCAAAAATGTCACCCAAAAAATTAATTGCAATGAGTTAAATTATATCGTTATTGATCAATTTGCAGTACGTGGTGTTTATCAACGCTATGCTTTAAGTTCACTACCTTACCCAGAAAAAACTAAATTTGAAACGAAAGGTGAATCTAAATCATTAGCAATCGCAGCTGCTAGTATTATTTCAAGATACGCCTTTGTTAAACATATGGATCATATATCACATAAAATGAAACAAGATATCCCTAAAGGTGCTAGCAATAAAGTAGATTTGATAGCTGCTCAAATTATTGATAAACATGGAATAGAAACGTTAGATATGATCTCAAAAAAACATTTTAAAAATCGAGAAAAAGCCCAAAATTTAGTGACTAAAAAATATAAATAAATTTATAAAGAGACGAATTCCATTAATACAGAATTCGTCTCTTTTACTTCATTATCTAATTGTAGCACCTTGAGCTTGTAATGCTTCCAGAATCTTATCATGAATTTTAGATACGCGTTCATCAGTTAAAGTGTCTTCTGTGTCTAAATAATTTAATCGGATTGCTACTGATTTTTTGCCTTTTTCTAAATGTTCACCTTCATAAACATCAAATACTAATGTACTTTGTAAGATGTCTTCACCATTATTATGAATAATTTGTTTCAATTCAGAAGAAGGTACATCATGATTAACTTCTAATGCAATATCTCTTGTCACACCAGGGAATTTAGGAATCTGTTCATAATTAATATATCCAACCGCTACTTGCATCATTGCATCATAATTTAATTCAAACACATACGTGCGTTTTAAATCATTATCTGCTGCAACTTGTGGGTGTAATTCACCAATGAAACCAATGTCTTGTCCTTCTAAAGATACAATCGCTGTACGTCCTGGATGTAAACCTTCAATTTTTCCAGCTTTATAACTAAATTCTAAATTTAATTTTTCCGCAACTCGGTCTACAACACCTTTAGCGATAAAGAAGTCAATTTCTTCCTTTTTACCTTGCCAAGCATTAACAACATATTCTCCAGTTAAAATACCACTTAAATATTCAACTTCATCTGGAAGTTCGCCTTCACCATTGCCAAAGAATACACGACCAACTTCATATAATCTAACATCTTTATTTTTACGAGCTACATTATATGCAGTTGCTTCAATTAAATGTGGTAATAAGCTCTGACGTAAAGTAGCATGTGCTTCACTCATAGGCATTAATAAACTGATTGTTGAACGTTCTTGAAGTGCGAAGTCCTTAGCATGATCTTTAGAAACTAATGAATATGTGATTGCTTGGTTCAATCCAGCACCTTCAAGCGTTTCCTTAACGGTACGTGTTTTATGTTGACGATCCGTTAATTCTCCACTTGTTACTTCGCCAAATACTGGTAATGATGAAGGGATTTCATCGTAACCATAAATACGTGCGACTTCTTCAATTAAGTCTTCTTTAATAGTAATATCTTTACGACGTGAAGGCACATTGACCGTTAATGTTTCGCCTTTTAATGTTGTTTCGAAACCTAATTGTTTAAAGATAGCTTGAATTTCGTCATTAGACAAATTAAAACCAATTGTTTTATTTACCTTTTCAGCTGTAATATCGATTGGTGTCACAAATGATCTTAAATCTCCTGAAGACACTCTATCTTGTAGTACTTCACCAGAAGCTAACTCTTGTAATAAGTAACATGCTCTGTCAACCGCTTCGTCAACAAATTCTGTTGCGATACCTTTTTCAAAACGACTAGAGGCTTCACTACGTAAGTTTAAACGACGTGAAGTGTGACGAATTGATACTGGGTCGAATATTGCACCTTCTATTACTACGTTAGTAGTTTGTTCAGTTACTTCTGAAAAGTCGCCACCCATTACGCCAGCTAATGCAATAGGTTCTTTACCATTAGAAATAACGATATCAGTATCTACTAGCTTGCGCTCATTATTGTCTAATGTAGTCATTGTCTCTTCATCTTTCGCTTGTCGTACAACAATGTCTTTAGAGCCGATATGATCTTGATCAAACATGTGTAACGGTTGACCATATTCTAATAAAACATAGTTTGAAATATCTACAACATTATTAATTGGTCGTATACCTGCTTTTATTAAACGTGCTTGCATCCAAATTGGAGATGGTTCTATACTTACGTTTTTAACAACACGCGCACTATAATAAGGGACTTTTTCAGGATTATTGATTGTTACTGATAATTCATTTGTTGCAGATTCTGAAATTTCATTACTTTTAGTAGTTGGTTTCGTCATTTCAGTTTGATACAACGCAGCTACTTCATAAGCTGTACCTACCATACTTAATGCATCGGCACGGTTAGGTGTTAAATCAAATTCCATCACTTGATCATTTAAATATAGTGCTGTTAATGCATCCGTTCCTGGCTCAACTTCTGTCGGAAAGACAAAAATACCATTTTCATATGCTTTAGGTACCACATTACTTGAAATACCAATTTCTTGTAATGAACAAATCATACCTTCTGAACGCTCACCACGTAATTTAGCACGTTTAATTTTAATGCCTCCTGGTAAGCGACCACCAACTTTCGCAACAATGACGTGTTGACCAGCATCTACATTGGGTGCACCGCAAACGATTTGAACAGGTTCTTCCTCACCAATGTCTACTTGGCAAATATTTAATTTATCTGCATCAGGATGCTTTTCTTTTGATTGAATATAGCCGACCACTAGATTTTTAACATCTTTTGTATGATCTATCATGTCATCTACTTCAATACCTGTACGGGTAATACGTTCTGCTAAATCTTCAACCTTAACCCCTGCATCTACGTAATCTTTTAACCATTCATTAGAAATCAACATTATGCTTCACCTCTATCTTCAACAGCTTTAAATTGTTCAAGGAATCGAACATCATTTGTATAGAAATGACGAATATCTTCAATACCATATTTCAACATCGCGATACGGTCAGGACCCATACCAAATGCGAAACCAGAATACTCATTTGAATCGAATCCAGCCATTTCAAGTACATTCGGGTGTACCATACCCGCACCTAAAATTTCAATCCATCCTGTATGTTTACATACGTTACAGCCTTTACCTTTACATTTGAAACATGATACGTCCACTTCTACAGAAGGTTCAGTGAACGGGAAGTAACTAGGACGTAATCGAATTTCACGGTCTGCACCGAATAATTTTTTCGCCACTAATTCTAATGTTCCTTTTAAATCACTCATTTTAATGTTTTTATCAACAACTAGTCCTTCAATTTGTGTGAACTGGTGACTATGTGTCGCATCATCTGAATCACGGCGATAAACTTTACCAGGACAAATAATTTTAACTGGTCCTTGTCCATTGCGTTTTTCCATTGTGCGTGCTTGTACTGGAGATGTGTGTGTACGCATTAAGATTTCATCAGTAATATAAAAACTATCTTGCATATCACGTGCCGGATGGGATTTAGGTAAATTTAAAGCTTCAAAATTATAATAATCTTGTTCTACTTCATAGCCATCAACAATTTCGTAACCTAGACCTAAGAATAAATCTTCAATTTCTTCAACTGTTCGTGTTAAAGGATGTTTAGAACCTATACTAATTTGTCGACTTGGCAATGTTACATCGATTGTTTCTTCTGCTAATTGTTGATTTAATTTTTCGTTTTTTAACAATTCTTGCTTCTCATCTAATTCTTTTTGAATTGTTTGACGTAGTTCATTTACTTTTTGACCATATGCTGGCTTTTCTTCATTAGGTAAATCTTTCATATTTTTCATTAATCCACTTACTGAGCCTTTTTTACCTAAGTATTTAACTTTAACATCTTGTAATTCGCGTTCATTTTGAGCTTCATTAATATCAACAAGTGCTTGTTGTTTTAATTCTGCCATTGAATCGTTTTGAGTCATTGACTTACACCTCTCACATTATATTCACTATTTATTGTTAACATTTTTTATAAAAAAAGACTCCCATCCCAAAACTGGGACGAAAGTCTTTCCGTGGTACCACCCAAATTTATGCATATGCATACACTTGTAATCGTTGGTAACGAAGACGTACTCCGACCTAAATTTCTTTAAGTAACCAAAAAGATGAAAGAAACTAATACATGTTGGAGTAAATTGCAGTCACGTTTACTCTCCCTGTACAACACTTTATATCAGTTAAGGTCTTTTTATCGGTTATATTTTTAATTTTTATAACTTAAGTTATTAATTTACATTGATTATTGTGTACATCTAAGTATAGCCGATTTTATTTCTCAGGGTCAACCTTTCAAATGATAAAGTAAAATACTTCCAGCAATAGCTACATTTAAGCTTTCCGCCTTGCCGTAAATTGGTATTGTTAAATTTTGTGATGTTTCATTTAATAATGCTTTGTTCACACCTTCACCTTCATTACCTAGTAATAAGGCAAATATATCTTGAGATGCTACCTCCTTATATGGTTGCGCATTCTCAAGCGCAGTACCATAAACTGGTCCATTAAAATCAGCGATAAATGTTTTCAAATCTGCGGTAATAACCGGAATATGAAATACACTACCTTGACTTGCTCGTAAAACCTTGTCTTGATATGGATCGGCTGTACCTTTTTCCATTACAATCAAATCTATTCCCGCTGCATCAGAAGTACGAATTAATGTGCCTAGATTACCCGGATCTTGAATGCGATCGATTAATAATACTTGTTTTGCTTGCGTAACATCATATTTAGGCTTTTCAATTACAGCAAAAAAACCTTGAGGTGTTATCGTACCTGATAATGATTCTGCAACTTTCATATTAATTTCAAATGTCTCTTCAGCATAATCCTTAAGCGCTTCATCTGTTCTATTTGGTTCAATTACAAATAGTTGCTTAATGACAATGTCGCTTTGGTAAGCTTCTTCGATTAAATGAATACCTTCAATCAATGCTTGTCCAGTTTTATCACGATCTCGCTTTTTCTTTAATTTATTTGCATTTTTTATCTTACTGTTTTGTGCTGACGTAATTTGTTCCATATAGTTCTCCATTTTATAGTAGCTATTATTGATGGTGTTTACTAATTTATATTAACATAACTAAATCGATCATAATGGAAACTTAAACATTATATGTATAACCATTTTTATCGCCGATTATTATAAAATTTGATTATTGATAAAAAAAGAAGCATCGAACAAAATTAAATTGTCCATGCTTCACTAAAATCATTAAGTCGATTATTTAGAAACGACTTCTTCACCGTTGTAAGAACCACAGTTTTTACATACGCGGTGAGATAATTTGTATTCTCCACAACTTGGGCATTCAGTCATACCAGGTACTGAAATTTTGAAGTGAGTACGACGTTTGTTTTTTCTAGTTTTAGACGTTCTTCTTTTTGGTACTGCCATGATATATCCTCCTTAATATTAAACACATATCTTAAGTGTTAGGTCATTAAATCATTATACAATAATTTAAAACAACCTGCTATTACTCTTTATCGTATAATTGTTGTAATTTTTGAAGCCTAGGGTCAACTTGTTGCGTTTGGGAATCATCATTGTCTTTTTCTTTTTCAAGTTCGATCATTTGATCTTCGTCAATAACTTCCCAACCATTACCTTCTGTAAGCATCTGATCGCTATTCTCAGAGAAAGCTCTCATCGGTTTCTCAATGATTACCAATTCTTCAGCAATGTCTCGAATATTAATCATACCATCAGTAGCTAGATGATAGTGTTCATCCTCTTCTACTTCTTCATCGGTATAACTATCATAACCTTCCAAATCAAATATTTCAGATGTTCTTACATCTAAAGGAACTTCTACAGGTACAAGCGTACGTGCACAAGGCATTGTATATGTTCCAGTTAAATGAATATCTGCAATAACTTCATTGGCTTTAACGGTTAATTCACCTTCAACATTGATTTCTGATAAATCAATCAAGCCTAAAGGTTCTATTAAATGCTCAAAATTTGCCGTTTGATTGAATTCAAATGGCTTACCTTGATATTTTCTTAATTGCGTTATTGACCATTTCATACGGCTTCACCTCTAACAAACACAAAATTTATTTTAACTTTACAAGTATAAGTTGTCAAGATTTTTTCTTAACATACTTTCATCTGTTACAATACTAATAATGAATATCGAAAGGATGAATTGCAAATGAAAAGTGTTGGACTAATCACAGAATATAATCCATTTCATAATGGCCACTTATATCACGCTCAACAATCTAAGTTACAGTCCGACGCGGAGATAAGTATTGCAATTATGAGTGGCAATTTCGTCATGCGTGGCGAGCCAGCAATTTATAATAAATTCTTGAGAACAAAGATGGCTTTGTCAGGCGTTGATTTAGTTGTTGAACTTCCAGCGATTGCTAGTCTGTCATCGAGTGATTATTTTGCAACTTTTGCAATTAAAGTAGCTCACTATTTAGATATTGATACTATTGCATTTGGCAGTGAAATCAATGACATTTCACGTCTTGAAAACGTAGCATCTAATATTAACTCGCTTGAACAATCGTCATATTTTCAAGACTTAATTAAACAAGGGAACAGTTACGCCAAAATTGTACATGACCTAATTGATGATCAACAAGTGTTACGCTCTCCTAACAATATATTAGGTGTAGCATACATAAAAGCCATTAGCAATATAGCTCCAACTATACAAAGAATCGCTATTCAACGTCAATCTACCGCACATCACGATCAAGAGATTAAACATGACAGTTTCGCAAGTGGCTCAGCTATTAGACACGCTTTATTAAATAAAGAAAACACCTGGAAAGATGTCGTACCAACAGATATAAAGCATTTATATGAAACGCCACACCTTTTGAAGAAGCAAACGTTTAATTTTATTAAATATAATATTTTAAGTCGTTCCTCTGAAGAATTATCACACATTTATACCATGTCTGAGGGCTTTGAACATCGTCTCAAATCAAACATTCAAAATGCGCAAGATTTCGACACGTTTATGTCTTTAATTAAAACTAAACGTTTCACACACACACATATACAGCGTGTTCTGATGCAAATATTACTAAACATTAACAAAAGTGATTTTGATGATGAAATTCGGGGAGTGCGAATTCTAGGCATGAATCAAAGAGGGCAACAGTATTTAAAGTACTTAAAAAAACAATTCCCTAATCGCTTTTTTGTTACAAATATTAACAAGGAAACTGCCTCTTTATTTAAAAATGAAATTAAAACAACTCATATTTATAATTTAATATCTGGTCAAAGGGCTAATGATTTTAATACACCTGTAATAATTAATAAAAAGAACTAGGACTGAGAAATGCTTAATTTAAAGCTCTTTCTCAGTCCTAGTCGGCTAATGCGGAATAAATGTAGACCTATACAAATTAAATCTGCCTCGTACAGTTTTGAGTGGAATTATTTTAACCTCATCTATTACTTTTTAAATTTTTCTTTTAATGCTTTCTCAACATTTGGAGGTACAAAATCTGATATATCAGCTTTATATTGCGCCACTTCTTTTACGACGCTCGAACTAATAAAAGAATAGTTTGTACTAGTCATCATATACATCGTTTCTACATTACTATTTAGTTTTTTATTCATTGATGTTAGTCTCAATTCATACTCAAAATCACTGACTGCTCTCAAGCCTCTAATGATTGTTTGAGCACCAATTTTGTCACAAAAATCTACTAACAAACCGTTATAATTATGTACTTCAACATTTGATAAATGTTTTACAGATTCTTCAATTAATGCCATTCGCTCGTCAATATTAAACGTCCCAGTTTTATTACTATTCTTTAACACACAAATATGTAATTCATCAAAGCGCCCTGCACTTCTCTCGATAATATCGATGTGTCCATATGTAATAGGATCAAAACTACCAGGAATGACCGCCTTCGTTTTAGCCATTTTGTTCTCCTTTTTCTAGTAACAAAGTATCAGTAAGACCATAGTGATATTGTTTAATCACTTTAAATCCATTTGTGTTGATTTGCTCATGATTGCTAAACTCACAAATGATGATACCATTTTCTTTCAATAAATTAAACTCTGCAATTTGCTCTAAAACTTTATCAATCAAACCTTTATTATATGGAGGGTCAAGAAAAATATAGTCAAATTGAATCTCTCTCTTATTTAAAGCTTTCAATGCACGATCAGCATTATTTTTATAAACTTCAGATTGATCACGTAGGTCTAATTGATTTAAATTAGCTTGTATCACTTTAACAGCTTTAAAATTTTGATCTACAAATATGACTTTTTCCATACCACGAGATAATGCTTCAATACCTAATGCGCCACTTCCAGCGAATAAGTCTAAACCTAAACCATGTACTTCTTGTAAGCTATTAAATATACCTTCTTTCACTTTATCCATAGTTGGACGTGTATTACGACCTTCTAAACTTTCTAAGGCTTTACTTTTATGTTTTCCAGCAATAACTCTCATCTTGACTTACACTTCCATTTCTCTAGGTTATTTATTATAATTTGTTGTAAAAAGGAGAAGGATTATATTATGAAACAGTCATTTATCGTATTGGGAGAAGGATTAACAGACCTATTTGAATTTAATACCTTAATAGAATACAACCATCTCCGGATAAATAAAATTGTATACTTTCATACACCACAATCTTCAAAACAACTTTCATCAGTTGCAATGATTATGAATCCAACTTCAGGTAATCATTTCCAAGCTATGTACATCATGCTTGATGCGCTTAAATATCCATATCCTGACAGTAATAAAAAATTTGAACTCATTAATAATCAAGCAAATCAATATAATGTACCTATATTCGGTATAGATGTACAACCACCAGAAGCGTTCCACACGTTAGACCAATACTTTAAGTATTTGATAAGTGTATTACGACTACAAAATTGGATTCCACCCATGCAATAAAATTATAGAATTTCATGTTTTTCTTTTTCATAAGTTTTTTTCAAATATTTATAAGGTGATCCGTCTATATCCACAACGTATTTTAGTTTCATTAATTTATGGACAATTGCATTTGCGTCATTTTCATTAACATACAATACAACATATTTACGTTGCTTATTCGTATAAATAATATGTCCATACTTTCTAATTTGACGCTCATGCTTAATATGTTTTAAATAAACGATTAAACTCACTCTTGGAATTAATTCCATACTATACACACTCCATTTATTATGCATAATAACTATACCACGACTATTTATATTATAAAATCCTTTAATCCCATGAACTGTATCCCTGTGCATCAAATAGCTATTTACTTTTTCGTTGGTGTGAAGTTTGGTACGCTTAATTCAATAATAACAAGGAGGCAATATAAATGACGATCAAAAAACGATGGGTTCTTAATTTGAGCTTAGCGAGCGTTAGTTTTTTGGGTAGCTTATTTTTTATAAATAAAGGTAATAAGGTATATAAAACTAAAGAAATCCCTAAATTCTTTAATGGTAAGGCACCATACATTTTTGCACATAGAGGCGGCATGGCAGTCAGACCTGAGCAAACACAATTGGCATTCGATAATGCCGTCGCTTACAACTTAGATGGTTTTGAAACTGATGTTCGACTTACTAAAGATGAAAAACTAATTGTCTTTCACGATGCTACTGTAGATCGTACTACAAATGGTTCGGGCAAGGTTAGTGATCATAGAATTTCAGAATTAAAGCGTTTAGATGCTGGTTATCACTTTAAAGATATTAATGGCCAAGTTCCATATCGTGGTCATGATGAAGCAAAAATATTAACTTTTGATGAGCTTTTAAAAATGTATCCTAATATGTATATTAATGTTGATTTAAAAGATGCACCAGATAGTTATGAAGGAACAGTTGCGCCAACAAAAATGTATGAAGATATTATTAATAATCAGGCACAAAATCGCGTACTTGTAACTAGCTTTTACAAAGAACAAAATGATCGCTTTAGAGAAATAAGTAAGGGACAAGTTGCTATTGGAGCAAGTCAAAAAGAAGTTGCAGAAGGATTTATCAAATTTAATTTAGGATTAGGAAATAAGTATCAACCCGTTGCTGATACATTTCAAATGCCTACCCAATTTAAAGGTATTCCATTGACTTCTAAACGTTTTATTCAATGGTTAAACTTATTAAATATAGTGCCTGGATTTTACGGAATTAATAGCACTGACCTAATGTCCGATTTATATCATAAAGGTGTTCATACATTAGTAACAGATCGCCCAGATTTAGGTAAACAATTCAAATTAAGTCTCAACATTGTGAAATAAACGCGCTATAAAGTAAAAGGAGAAAGAAATCAAATGCAATATGATTTCTTTCTCCTTATTTTATGACAAACTACAATTACAAGTACCACCTGTCGCACATCCATCATGACCTGTTTTAAAGAATGGATTTCCCGCTTCAATTTTGACATTTTCCGAAACTGAAAATGCTATTTTACTTACTACTTCATCAATTAAATTTTGTAGAGCTACCTCTTTAGATTTGTAATCCATGACGACTGGTAACATTTCATAAGCTCTTTTACGTCTTCTTGTTTCTAACATAACCTTTTGATAATCAGGATGATATTTCCCAAAACGCATAACTTCATCATAAGCAACTTTAGATTTCAAAAAAGCCTGATACATAAGATGTGCTTCATCATCATTGTTTAGCATCTCTTGTGCTGCGCGAAAATCATGATAAAGTTCAGATTGAACAATCATATCCGATAGTCCTTCTATATCATCAAGAATTGACATTGTTTCTTCTGTATACAATGTATGGTTCCCCTTCCATTAATAGATTATTTTTCTAGAAAAATAAGTGAATAATAATCTTTCATAACTTCTCCACCCATTTCCTCATATTTAGTATTCAACATTCTAGAACGGTGCATATCAGAATTCATCCAACTGTGAATTAGTGTCGGTACATCATCAAAATCATATCCGACATTTTGGCTTGTAGAAATGAATGAAATGTTTTCGTTGCTTAATTGGCTTTTCAAAGCATCCTCAGTAAATTCAACATCATTAGAACCTGTTGCCTCATATAAGTTTACTGATGCAATGTGAGCTATATCTGAATTGACTCTTAGTGGTTTAATATTTTTTAACTTTCTCATCTCATTCGTTATTTCATATAGCGTCATTAATTGATTAGGATTTTGTTCATAAGGAAGATTATCTTTCTTAGCTTTATCAAAATCTTCTTCATTATAGTCGTCATCAGATTCATTAGCTAAAGGATATGGCTTAAGAAATGCTAATGCCTCTTTATCAAGAAAGCGAATCCCCATAATTTGATTCGATTGCTGATCCACATAAACCTGTGCATAAACATTTCCATATTTAATTAATGTTTGTGTTTTTATATCTTCATCAGATAATTCGAAATTATAACTTTGACCATTCACTTTAATTGAAGGATCTGGGTTAATACTTGTATTTTCAAAAATATGTGATGCACTCTCATTAATTTTTAAAGGGGCAACATTAGCTTTACTTCCCGTTACATAAACTGATTTTATTTTATTCTCTTTAGTTGAAACAATGTAATATTGTTCATCTTTTTTAAATACGTAATTCATATAGTGCCCTTTAAATGGATATGTACGACTTGCTTGACCGAATTTATCAGTTAAATCATCTATATCTTTACTAATCCAAGTACCTACACCCTCTTTTGGTGATGGATTTTCACTGGTGTTATGTGTCTTAGGCGCTTGTTCTGAATGATTAGTTGAAACAGTTTTATTTGGATTTTCTAATACATCAAATTTAAGTCTAGGTGAGTAAAATAAATATATAAGAAATAATATTAAAAATATTACACCTAAAACTTTAATTATTAATTTTGCCATCTTTCACCCACCTGTTTTGAATTATATCTATTGTACAAAATAACTATTTTACTAATCAAGACATCCTACTTAGCAAGACTACTTTTACCAAGTCATCCTTTTACAAATAAATTGATATTGATGTTACAAAAAAGACTAAGACAATGATGTCTTAGTCTAAATCAATTTGTATTTAAGTTGTTACACTAAATTCGATTATAATCCTAATGTTGCTTTAATTAGTGAAGTCGTTTCTCCACCTGGGTAAAATACATATAAAAGTAAGTAAACTGCTACACCAGTGATAGCTGTAAAGAACCATATAACTGATGCAATTGGACCTGCTTTTCTATGCCATTTAAATTTATCTTTATATGCTGTAATAATTTGAATTAGCCCTAGAACGCCACCAATTGTAGCTAAATTAATGTGGAAAATCAAGAAAATTTTATAATACGTTCTAACTGAGTCTGGTCCCCCGAAATCTGTATTACCTATAAATATAGTTCTTGATGCATAGATAATAAAGAAAGTTAATGCAAAGATTGCTGCCCATAACATTGTTTTCTTGTGCTTATCTATATCTCTATGCCAGATTTGCCACCATCCAATGGCAACAAAGATAGCACTAATCACAATACAACTTGTACTAATCGTCGGTAGAATTGGTAAATTCATATATTTCATCCTTATTTAATTTGTGTATTTTAAATCATTTTTATCAATGAGATAACAACAACTAAAACGAAAAATACTACTAAATAATTTAGGGAGTAAATAAACATTTTTGTTGCCCATTTAGTTTGATCTGTCTCTTTCTTAAAAGAAGTTAAACCAACATAAAGCCAACCTAAATTAAGCAATGTCGCTAATACTACAAATGTTGTCCCTAGACTTGATAAAAGAAATGGTAGTGGAAGTAAAAAGACTAACCATATAAACATACTTATTCTAGTACGTTTAAATCCTTTAACAGATGGTAACATAGGTATATTTGCTAATGAATATTCATCACTTCGTTTAATTGCTAGAGCATAGAAATGAATTGGTTGCCAACAAAAAACAACTAAAAATAATGCAATTGCAATAAGACTTATATTTCCATCAATAGCAACCCAACCAATTAATGGTGGTACTGCACCCGGAAAACTCCCTATTACTGTGTTCCAAGTTGTATGTCTTTTAGACCAAATTGAATAATAAGACACATAACCCACAATGCCGATGAGTCCTAGTACACCTGATGGTACATTTAATAAGAATAAACAAGCTTCTCCTACTAACATCATACCAAAACTTAAAATTAATAAATTTTTATCTGAAATTCTATCATTAACTGTCGGTCTATTTTGCTTACTTGGCATTATTCTGTCAATATCTTGATCATAATAATTATTTAATGCACAAGCGCCACCCATAATTAATGTTGATCCAATCAACATTAATAGAATTTGAGGTATTGACGATAGGAAGGAATGATTGCTCATCACAACAGCTAACCAAGCACCTGCAAATGCAGGAATTAAGTTACCTTGAACTAGACCCATCTTAATAATTTGTTGTAACTCTTTAAACGATACACGGTTCGATGGTTGTGTCAAAGTTTGCTCTTTGCTCATGATCCCCCTCCTTAAAATTTTCATATAATACTATGATATAGCAATTACTAAAAATTGACTAGTTTATATCAAATTTAATTGTGACACTTTAACGACATTCTACTTAACTAATTTTTTGTTAGTTCCTATTGTTGTATAATTATTTTAATAATAAAATTGTAATAAAAATAGACATTAATTAAGAGCATTCAGTACTAATTTATCTACACTGTCAAAATACTCTTGATTAATGATGGGGTGTATAACATTGTTTAACAAACGAAACCTTAAGTGGTTATCTGTATTAGCAACTATCATAATGGCATTTGTACAACTTGGTGGTGCATTAGTTACTAAGACTGGCTCGGAAGATGGATGTGGATCTTCTTGGCCTTTATGTCACGGTGCATTACTTCCTCAAAATTTACCTATCGATACAATTATCGAATTAAGTCATCGTGCCGTCTCTGGTTTATCATTAATCGTTGTACTGTGGTTAGCTATTACAGCATGGAAACATATTGGCTATATTAGAGAGGTAAAGCCATTAGCAATAATTAGTATTGCATTTTTACTAGTTCAAGCATTGATTGGTGCAGCAGCTGTCATTTGGCAACAAAATTCATACGTATTAGCACTGCACTTTGGCATATCTTTAATCAGTTTCTCTTCAGTGTTTGTTTTAATGCTTATCATTTTTGAAGTCGATAAAAAATATGAAGCTGATGAACTATATATCAGAAAGCCATTAAGAAGATTAACATGGATGATGACAGGTATTGTGTATTTAACAATATATACTGGTGCTTTAGTTAGACATGCAAAAGCAAGTTTAGCATATGGTGGTTGGCCTTTACCTTTCCATGACATCATTCCACATACAGAGCAAGATTGGGTACAATTTGCGCATCGTGGTATGGCATTTATAACGTTCTTCTGGATAATGATAACGTTTATTCATGCAGTTAAAAATTACTCTGAGAATAGAACAATTCGATATGGGTATACGACTGCATTTATTCTTATCATCTTACAAGTAATTACTGGTGCACTATCTGTAATGACTAACGTAAATTTATTCATTGCACTTTTACACGCTTTATTTATCACAATATTATTCGGTATGATAGCTTACTTTATTATGTTAATGCTACGTACCATTAGAAGTGAAAAAATTAAATAACCTATTAATATAAAAGGAGATGTGAATGGTTCATTCACATCTCCTTTTTATTTTAAAATTTTATTAACGATGACGTTTATAAATATTTATTACTCTATTGACTCAATCTATTCAAACTTCAATATGATATTTATTAATTAGCTCATTTTTAAAATATATTTTGATTTTAATCTGCTTTTTCAATTTCAATAAGTAAATCACCTGTTGCAATCGCATCGCCGTTTACAACCGTTACTTGTTTTATAGTTCCATTGAATGGTGCTTGAATCGTTGTCTCCATCTTCATCGCTTCTGTAATTAATAAAGGTTGGTTTACTTTTACTTCTTCACCAACTGTAACTTTAACTTCAGTTACCGAACCAGGCATTTGAGCACCAATATGATTAGGATTTGATTTGTCAGCTTTAGGTTTCAAGTTCGTATTTGTTTTAATATTTTCATCTTTTATAGAAATACGACGTGCTTGACCATTCATAACATAATAAATTGTTCGATAACCATTTTCATCCGGCTCACTAATTGTTTCAAGTTTAATAATTAATCGTTTACCAGTATCAATCTCTATTTCGACTGTTTCACCATTACGCATACCGAAGAAGAACGTTGGCGTATCTAATAATGATAAGTCACCATATTGTTGTTTTGTTTGCATAAACTGATCAAATACTTTTGGATATAATACATAACTGATTACATCTTGTTCAGTCACTTCACCATAATCTTTTGCTTCAAGTTCTTGTCTAATTTCATCAAAATTCACAGGATCTAAATACTCACCTGGACGTTCTGTTAGTGGTTGTTGACCTTTGAGGATGACATCTTGCAATTCCTTATTAAAGCCATTGACTGGCTGACCTATATCACCTTTAAAATAAGATACAACCGATTCAGGGAAGTCTAACTTATGGCCTTCTTTGATGACTGATTGCTCATCCAAGTCATTTTGCACCATATAAAGGGCCATATCACCTACAACTTTAGATGATGGTGTTACTTTTACGATATCGCCAAATAAGAAATTAACACGACGATACATATCTTTGACCTCGTGGAAACGTTCACCTAAACCTAAACTTTTTGCTTGTTGTCCTAAATTTGAATATTGTCCACCAGGCATTTCATGTTCATAAATTTCGGTATTAGGAGACTTAATGTCACTTTCAAAGTCACTGTAGTATGGACGCACAGTACTCCAATAGTGACTGAGTTCTTCTAATCCTTCAATATCTGCTCTTAGATTTCGATTAAAACCATTTAATCCATAATACAACGAATTGGCGCTAGGTTGACTTGTTAAACCACTCATTGATGCAACAGCTGTATCAATGATATCTACACCTGCATCTATCGCTTCTTTATAGATAAGTAGACCATTTCCACTTGTATCGTGTGTGTGTAAATGTATCGGTAAATTTATCGCAGATTTTAATTCTCCTATAAGTTCATATGCTGCTTTAGGTTTTAACAATCCTGCCATGTCTTTAATTGCTAAGATATGGAACCCTTCACGTTCAAGTTCTTTTGCTAATTTCACATAGTATTCAAGTGTAAATACATTTGAACGTTCAGGATTTAATATATCACCAGTATAACAGATTGCACCTTCGGAAATCTTACCTGCATTTTGAACCGCTTCATTTGCAACTTTCATTTGATCTACCCAGTTAAGTGAGTCGAAAATTCTAAAGACATCTACGCCTGCATTCGCACTTTCTTTTACGAATTTTTCAATCACATTATCAGCATAATTTTTATAGCCAACTGCATTTGAAGCACGTAATAACATTTGGAATAAAATATTGGGAATTGCTTTACGTAATCTTTCTAGTCGTTCCCATGGATTTTCTTTTAAAAAGTTGTAAGCGACATCAAATGTTGCGCCCCCCCACATTTCTAAAGAGAAACTATCTTTAAACACTTCAGCAGTTTTAGAAGCAATATTCATCATATCCTTAGTACGAACGCGAGTTGCTAAGAGTGATTGGTGTGCATCACGAAAAGTAGTATCAGTGACCAATACGTCGTTTTGCTCTCGTACCCAATTAGCTACTGCTTTAGGTCCTTTACTATCTAGCAGCTGTTTCGTTCCGTTCAACGTATTAATTTTACTATGTGGCACTTGTGGTATAGCTGTCGATTCATAATCAGGTTTGAGTCTTTTTTCTACATTAGGGAAACCGTTAAGCGTTACATTACCGATATATTCTAACGTTTTAGTACCACGATCTAGAGTCGGTGCAATATTAAATAATTCGGGTGTTTCTTCTATAAATTTAGTCGTATAATCCCCACTGCGGAATTGATCATTGCGCATCACGTTAATTAGAAACGGAATGTTAGTTTTCACACCACGTATACGCATTTCACGAAGAGAGCGTTCCATCTTTTCTTCAGCTTGTTTAAATGTAACCGCATGTGTTGATAACTTAACCAATAGTGAATCATAATAAGGAGAGATTTCTGCACCTTGGAAACCGTCACCAGCATCTAAACGTACCCCAAAACCACCACTAGATCGATAAGCGATAATAGTACCTGAATCTGGCATAAAGTCATTAGATGGATCTTCTGTTGTTATACGACATTGAATTGCGTAACCTAATGTTTGAATTTCTTCTTGTTGTGGCATAGAAATGCGTTCATCAAATAAGTTAGCACCATCAGCAACTAAAATTTGAGTTTTAACAATATCTATACCAGTAATCATTTCAGTTATTGTATGTTCTACTTGAACTCGAGGATTAACTTCAATAAAGAAGAACTCATCCCCTGATACTAAGAATTCTACCGTCCCTGCGTTAACATATTTGATATTATTCATTAATTGTAATGCTGCATCACAAATTCGTTCTCGTAATTCTTTTGATAAGCCAACTGAAGGAGCTACTTCCACTACCTTTTGATGACGACGTTGCACCGAACAATCACGTTCATATAAGTGAACAATATTACCATATTCATCCCCAATAATTTGTACTTCAATATGTTTGGGATTATCTATGTATCTTTCAATATATACTTCACTATTACCAAATGACTTTTCGGCTTCAGATTTAGCTCGATGGAATGCGTCTTCTAATTCTCCTTCTTCATGTACGATACGCATCCCTTTACCGCCACCACCACTCGTAGCTTTAATCATTAAAGGAAAGCCAGCTTCTTGAGCAAATGCTTTTGCTGCTTCAAAGTTTTCAATCGGTCCATCTGTACCGGGAATAACAGGCAAATTAGCATTTATTGCAGTTGTTCTAGCTTTGACTTTATCTCCAAACATATCTAAATGTTCTATATGCGGACCAATAAATTTAATTCCTTCTTCATCACAACGTTGTGCAAATTGTTTATTTTCACTTAAAAAACCATAACCAGGATGAATGGCATCTACACCAGCTCGTTTAGCCACATCTATAATACGTTCAATGTTTAGATAACTTTCGGCTGGTCCCAAATCCTTTCCTACTAAATAAGATTCGTCTGCTTTATATCTATGCAAAGCGTTTTTATCTTCATTTGAGTATATTGCCACTGTTTTAATATTTAATTCTGTTGCTGCCCTAAAAATTCTAATTGCAATTTCGCCACGATTAGCTACTAATAATTTTTTTATATTTTTCAAAAAAGGCACTCCCCTTTTAAAGTTTGAATATTCTAACTAATTAGATAATAAAATTTTATACTAACTCTAAAAATAAAGCTATATTTATTTATTAAATAGTTGTTGTAAAATTTGTAAAGTAAATATAATGAAAATGATTTCCGTATTAATAAACTATTAAAAAATAAATATTTCTATGGTAATCACTAAAAATTATCATTAGTTATAACTTCATATTATCATTTTAAATAATAATACTCCACTTACAATGACGTTGTATATTATATTTTCATAAAAATGTAAAAAACCTTTACATGAAATCAAGCTTATTTCACATAAAGGTTATCATCCTTATTTAAGAGATTATCTAGTTATACCTAGTTTTTGTTTTCTAGCTTTTTGTGATCGTTTTTCATCAATTTTTATTTGTTTTGCGACTAACAATAGCAGACCCATTGCGATGCTTAAACTCAACATAGATGAACCACCAAAACTTATAAATGGTAGAGGTACACCAGTTAATGGAATCGTTGCTGAAATACCACCTAAATTGACAAAAGTCTGACTTCCAATATAACTAGCAACGCCTACACAAATTAATTTATAGAAATATGATGGTGTTTTAGTAGCTAATACGAAAGCACGATAAACTATGAAGAATAATAAGCAAATGACGAATAATCCACCTACTAAACCAAGTTCTTCACAAATGACTGCAAATATAAAGTCAGTATGTGCTTCTGGTAAATAACCAAGTTTCATAATTCCATTGCCTAAACCACGACCAAATAATCCACCATTTCCAATTGCCATCAATGAGTTAGTTAAATGATAACCTGTACCGGCTTCTGAACTAAATGGGTTCATTAATGTACTAAAACGCGCTTTCAAATAATGTGGCATCATTCCACTTACAATAAAGAGCAATGCAATCGCGATGAAACTTCCAGCAATAAGCAAAACCGGTCCTCTTACTAATTTTTGAACACCGATACCTGCAAAAATAAACATTGAAACAATAATAATCATGATTAACAACGTTTGCCCAATATCACCTTGCAACAATACTAAAAATAAGCATACGCCTATTAAAAAAAGTGGTGCAGCAATTACTTTAATTTTCTCTCTTACTTGCGGTAATTTTCTACTTATTACATATGAAATATATAATATGAATGCAATTTTCAATAATTCCGATGCTTGCAAGTTCATAAACCCAAGATTTATCCAACTTTTAGATCCGTTAATATTTTTACCTATAATAAGTGTTAAAAATAGTAATACGAAGATTATAATCATAATCCATTTTTGAATATTGGGTTGTTGTAATATTTTAATATTCAACATAAAAGTGATAAAAAATACGACAATAAAACTCATAATAACGTAAATGAGTTGTCTATTATAAAAATACGTGCCAGATACTTCAAGTCCACCTGTTAACGTCCCTTTAGTTGCAGCAACCATACTTGCACTATAAACCATGATTAAACCGAAAAGACATAAAACAACGTATGTAATTAATAATGGATAATCGATGAACTTAGCAGTTCTACCTATGTATCTAAATATATTTTTTAAATTACTCATAAAAATGATCATCCAATTCTAGAATTTTAAAATTATAATGGTAAATAAAATGACGTTTTAAACCAAATTTACTGTCTAAACTATTATATACTTTGTGCTCGTTGTTTAACAAATATAAACTAAATTTAAATCTAATTATTACTTTCAATATTTTTATATTTAATATGATAATAATGCTTAAAATATAAAATGACTGAAAATATTATAAACATAATATTTCAGTCACTATGGTGAGATAATTTGTATGTAATTAATATTACAAATAACTCAAATTTATAAACGAAAAGTAAATGAATAAACTTTACTTATATATTTAATCGATAGTTATTTTACATTTGTAAACACTTCATGAAGTTTAGATAATTCTTTTTCTAAACGAAGCATTAAATTTTTGCCGTCTTCTTTATCAACTAAGCCAAGCTTAACTGCAAAATCAACTTCTTTTTGTAAACCAAACATTTGTGTGTCGAGAACTTCTTCATATAACGGGCATGAAGGTAAAGTTAAATTATCCATTTGAACTTTAATTAAATGTAAGATTCTATCAGCATCTTGATTTAATTGCTCATAAGCCACGTTACTCATCTTCGATTGCTTCGGCATCACATACTCCCCCTATCATTAAATATCTTCATATCAAAAGTTTATCTTACTACTTTTTAAAAAGCAAGTTTATTCAGTGAATACAAAAATTTAATTGTGATAAAATAATGACTAGAACGAAATTAGGGAGTGGGCAAAAAATGATTCAAATCAAAGGCTTAGTCAAGTTCCCTATCACTTTAGATAGTACAACTTGGATATTCGATGATAGAAAAGTAAAAATTGAAGACATTGAAAGTGGTGTGTTTGAGGGAACGAAACCAATTAGATTCGAAGATAATCGCGAATGGAATAGAGCGATTCTTGAAGGTCAAACGAATCCACCTACTTTAAACTCAGAGATAAAATATCGTAAGCGTTCTGTATTAGAAGATTCATTTGCAATCAATATGACACCTTTCTTTAAAATTGCAGAACCAAAAGACGATGCTACTGCGATAAAATTATTTAATGATGAGTCCTCAATTGAAGTTCCAATAGAATTATTACCTTACCTATTTTTCCAATTTGCGAAAGATGGAAAGCGTATGTATGATGATAATGCAGTAGACAGCTTTGTTTTCAATCCAGATGAAAAAGGATACTCACATGAATTTAAGTATGTTACGCATATAGAGGTGATCTAATTTGCGTGAAGTTCAGTGTATCATTTGTGATACAAAGGTTTTAATTGATGAAAATACGGTTGAAGCCAAACGACTTCGAAATAATCCTATAAGAACTTTTATGTGCGATGATTGTAAAAGTCGTTTAGATAGACCAAAACAACGTCTTAACAAACACCAACCGTTTAACTTCATTAAGAGTGAAGAGTTGTAATTATTTTAGTAAATTTAATTAGGTTTTACTCAAAAAAGCCAGTAAATGAAATGACAAAATTTCATTTACTGGCTTTCAAATTTGATGTTTCAAACTATATTTTACGTTATAAACTTTAATTACTCATCTTGCATCATTTGTTTAACACGTTTAGCTTCTTTTTCACGTAATGATTTATTTAAGATTTTCTTTCTTAAACGAATACTTTGAGGAGTAACCTCTACTAGTTCATCATCATTAATATATTCTAAAGCTTCTTCAAGAGTAAGAATTCTTGGTCGGTTCATAGTTTGTGTTTGATCTTTAGTTGCTGAACGTACGTTTGTTTGATGTTTCGCTTTAGTAATATTAACAGTTAAATCATTTTCACGATTATGTTCACCAACAATCATACCTTCGTAAACTTCAGTACCTGGCTCCATGAAGTTAACACCACGATCTTCTAAATTGATAATAGCGTATGCAGTTGCTTGACCTTGGTCCATTGAGATAAGCGCACCATTACGTCTACCTCCAATTTGTGCTTTAACACGAGGTCTGAACTCTTCGAATGTATGGTTGATTATACCATATCCACGAGTCATAGACATAAATTCAGTTGTGTATCCAATCATACCACGTGCAGGTACCATAAAGATTAAACGCGTTAATCCGTTATCAGTAGTCGACATGTCTAACATTTCACCTTTACGTGCACCTAATGATTCAATTACTGAACCTGCATTTTCAGAAGGCACTTCACATTGAACACGTTCGAAAGGTTCACTTAGAACACCGTCAATTTCACGTAAAATAACTTGTGGCTTAGAGACTTGAAGTTCAAAACCTTCACGTCTCATATTCTCAATTAAGATAGATAAATGTAACTCACCACGACCTGCAACTACCCATGTATCAGGAGAATCAGTTGGCGTAACTTTTAATGAAACGTCTGTTTCAAGTTGTTGATCTAGACGTTCTTGGATTTGACGTGCAGTGACATAATCACCCTCACGTCCTGCAAATGGTGAATTATTTACTTTGAATGTCATTTCAAGAGTTGGTTCATCAATACGTAATACAGGGAGAGCTTCTTGGTGATCTGTAGGTGTAACTGTTTCACCTACGTTAATATCTTCCATTCCTGAAACCGCAATTAAATCACCAGCTTTTGCTTCTTCGATCTCTTCACGTTTCAATCCAAAATAACCGAAAATCTTAGTCACACGGAAATTCTTAACTGTACCGTCTAATTTAATAAGGGACACGTTATCACCGACACGCATTTTACCTCTAAATACGCGTCCTACACCAATACGTCCTACATAATCATTATAGTCTAATAATGCTACTTGGAATTGTAATGGTTCATCATGATTATCTAATGGCGCTGGAACATAATCTATGATTGTTTCATATAATGATTGCATGTTTTCATCTTGTTTCTCTGAATCAAGACTAGCAGTACCATTGACAGCTGATGCATATACTACTGGGAAGTCTAATTGTTCATCATTCGCTTCTAATTCGATAAATAAATCTAAAACTTCATCTACTACCCCTTCAGGTCTAGCTGATGGTTTGTCAATTTTATTTACTACTACAACGGGTTTTAAATCTTGTTCTAATGCTTTTTTTAGTACGAAACGTGTTTGAGGCATTGTTCCCTCGTATGCATCTACTACAAGTACAACACCGTCAACCATTTTCATAATACGTTCAACTTCGCCACCAAAGTCAGCATGCCCAGGTGTATCTAAGATGTTAATTCTTGTACCTTTATAGTCAATCGCAGTATTTTTAGCAAGAATTGTAATACCACGTTCTCTTTCTAAGTCATTAGAGTCCATTGCTCTTTCGTCAACATGTTCGTTCTCTCTGAAAATTCCAGATTGTTTTAGTAATTCATCTACTAAAGTCGTTTTACCATGGTCAACGTGCGCAATGATTGCAATATTACGTACATCTTCTCTTCTATTAGTCATTTTATTATTCCTTTCTCGAGTAAACTCCCACTTTTAATTACAACTTTTTTATTATATCATATTATTAGTAAAAGATAACAAAAAGGTGGGGTATGGGATGGAAAAACCTAAGTCTAAAGGTATATTTTGGGTTTTATCTATTATAGCAGTAATATTTTTAGTGCTTTTTAGTTTCAGCGTTGGAGCTGGTAGTATTCCAATGATGATTTTAACATTTATACTTTTCATTGCAACTTTTGGCGCTGGATTCACGCTTAAAAAGAAATATCGTGAAAATAACTGGCTTTAATATAGAAAAATGTCTCGGTAGTAAAATTTGGAAGAAATTCACCTTTCAAAGTTGACTGACCGAGACATTTTTTATTTTCTAAAACGTTGATGTAACTCTGTTAATACTTCATTATGAGGATTTAAATAATTTTCTAGAATCTCATTATGCGTTGCTTTATTTCCAACTAAAATAGAATTAACACTTTCAATAGTGAGCGGTTCACCCATTAAATTACTTCCAATTCCACCAACTTCATTTAAAATAATCAAACCACCTGCAAAATCCCATGGTTGCAATCTTGGCGTGATATATGCAGCCAATTGTCCTTTAGCTACACTTATAATTTCTAATGCCGCACTTCCAAAAGCTCTACAACTTCTTGCTTGGTTTACAATTCCTGAAAAAATGGGTCCCATTTTTGGCTTAGTAACCCAGTTTGGATTAATTCCTATTAAACTTTGGTTAAGTTGCGTGTTATCAATGGTTTTTAATTCATGATTGTTTTCAAAAGCACCTTCGCCAACTTTAGCATGGTATAGTACATCCTTCATTACATCATAAACTAAACCTGCATATGGCTTGCCATCTCGATAAATACCAATGGAAATCGCAAATCCCTCTTGTTGATGAACAAAATTTAAAGTTCCATCAATTGGATCAACAACCCATACCACACCATTGACGTCTTCCATATGATGTCCATGTCCTTCCTCACCAATGACGCGATGATTAGGATAGCTTCTTAGAATTGCATCGTATATATAGTTTTCAGTTGCTTTATCAACATTTGTTACTAAGTCGTTTGGGTTCGATTTCGTTTCAATACTTAAATCTTCTTTCATCATTTTTCTAACTTTGTTGCCCGCTTCTAGTATTAAACCTTGTGCAAATTCATATAGTGACATATCATCATCTCCTGTTGTCTTCTATTATACAGAATTTCTGGCAATATAATCTATACATCATTGTATACCTTATAATTGTGAGTTTAAACGCTTGAAACCTTAATTCTGCTTTTGGAATGATTGAGTCATTCTATGCTACAATAACTTTAAATTAATTATTCTGAAAAGGAGCAATGCTAATGACACAATATACATTTAAACCTAAAGATTTCAAAGCGTTTGAAGTTGAAGGCTTAGATGCTCGAATGGAAGCATTAAATGAATATGTAAGACCTCAACTTAATCAATTAGGAGATTATTTTAGTGAATATTTCACTTCTCAAACTGGAGAAACTTTTTATGCACATGTTGCAAAACATGCTCGTAGAAGTGTAAATCCCCCTGTAGATACATGGGTAGCTTTTGCTCCAAATAAACGTGGATATAAAATGCTACCTCATTTCCAAATTGGTTTATTTAAAGACCATTTATTTTTAATGTTCGGTGTTATGCATGAAGGAAAAGATAAAGCTGAACGTGTAAAAGTGTTTGATAAGCACTTTGATGTGCTTAAACAATTGCCTGAGGACTATCAAGTGAGTTTAGATCACATGAAACCTGAAAAATCCTTCATTAAAGATTTAAGTGACGATGAGTTACATAAAGCGATTGATCGTGTTAAGAATGTTAAGAAAGGAGAGTTTTTCGTTGCACGCTCCCTCTCTCCTAAAGATGTTGAATTAAAATCTGATAAAGCCTTCCTATCTTTTGTAAAAGAAACATTTGATGAATTTTTAAAATTCTATGAATAAATAAAACATTTAATTCAATATGAGTTGTAAACTATGTTTACCTTAGTAAAAGCCTGGGCCATAATTCAATGACTCAGGCTACAAATATATATTGGCAATAGTTGACTGATTTAAAAATGCACTTGTAATAAGCTTTTTTAATTCTAGTCATCCTTGCCTGGGGTTCGGGCCCCAACAAAGAGAATTTCATAAAGAAATTCTACAAGCTAAGCAAGCTGGGGTTACAACGAAATAAATTTTGGAAAATATTATTTCTGTCCCCTCTTTTTTTACGCCCAATTTTATTAGGTTGACCTAAAAATAAAGTTAGGTTATTATAAAATATATTAGTTTAAGGAGTTTTTTTATGGGTGTAATAGACAACAAAGAACAACGTAGTTTAGATGAAATTAATAGCACAATCGAATTTAATGGCTCGCAACGTACTAGTCAGAAATTTTTAGCTTTTCTAGGCCCAGGTTTACTTGTAGCTGTTGGTTATATGGATCCAGGAAATTGGATTACATCAATGCAAGGTGGCGCACAATTTGGTTATACTTTAATATTTGTAATTTTAATATCTAGCTTATCAGCAATGTTGTTACAAAGTATGACTGTTCGTTTAGGTATCGCTACTGATAAAGATTTAGCCCAAATGACTCGTCACTATTTAAACAAACCAACTGCAATTATATTTTGGGTGATTGCTGAACTTGCAATCATTGCCACTGATATTGCTGAAGTAATCGGAAGCGCGATTGCTTTGGATTTACTTTTTAATATTCCTTTAATCATAGGTGCTTTAATAACAGTTTTTGATGTATTTTTATTACTTTTTATAATGAAATTTGGTTTTAGAAAGATTGAAGCAATCGTTGGTACTTTAATCTTTACTGTACTGATGATTTTTGTATTTGAAGTTTACATTTCATCTCCAAATTTAATTGAAATACTTAACGGATTTGTTCCACATTATCAAATTATTGCTAATCATAGTATCTTGTATATTGCATTAGGTATTATTGGCGCTACAATTATGCCTCATAATTTATATTTGCACTCATCAATCGTGCAATCACGTAAGTATAATCGCCATAGCTTTACTGAAAAAGCCCAAGCGATTAAATTCGCAACAATTGATTCTAATATTCAATTAAGTATCGCATTTATTGTAAATTGCTTACTACTTGTTCTAGGGGCTGCTTTGTTTTATGGAGTCAATTCAAATAGCATAGGTGGTTTCTATGATTTATATCAAGCTTTAAGAACACAACCCGTATTAGGTGTTGTAATGGGAAGTATAATGAGTACACTATTCGCAATAGCATTATTAGCATCCGGTCAGAATTCAACAATCACTGGTACACTCGCAGGTCAAATAGTTATGGAAGGGTTCTTAAAACTTTCTATACCAAATTGGATGAGACGCTTAATCACAAGAAGTTTGGCTGTCATACCTGTTTTAATATGTCTTGTTATTTTCCGGGGCAATGAGTCTAAAATGGAACAATTGCTAGTATTTTCACAAGTGTTCTTAAGTATTGCACTACCTTTCTCATTAATACCACTGCAATTAGCCACAAGTAATGAAAAATTAATGGGTCCGTTTAAAAATAAAAAGTGGGTTAATATATGTGCTTGGAGTTTAATCATCATATTGAGCTTCCTCAATATTTATCTAATAATAGAAACCTTTAAAGAATTATAAAAAAATCTAACGATTTAGCATTATAAATACTAAGTCGTTAGATTTTAGTTTTATATTTTAATAAATATATGGATCATCTTTCTTACGTTCATTATATGATTTTTCAGTTTGCCATTCATCCATTTTTAATTTTTTTGATTTAGGTTTTTGTTTAGGTAGATTAGGATCCTTTTTAACAAATAGCATGATTGCTACAACAATCCACAATATTCCTGCAATTAAACTCATATTAAATATACCTACTAATGCTGCGACAATTAAAAGACAACCTGCTAAAATAGGACGACCTTTAATGATTAACATACCAATAATGCCTAACAACGTTGAAAAGATTAATGTTCCCATAGAAAAAGCCATAGCAAAGTTGACCATTTCAGGTGTAACTTTAACATCTTGATTTCCAAATTGTTTTAGCATTTGTTGATATTGTTCAGTATTATTGTTATTCCTAACCATAAAGTAAGATAGTGATGACATAATTAAATAAAAAATACTTAAACCACAAGCAATCCATCCAAGAATTAACTCTACTTTTCTACTCACTTTCTTAGCCTCCATTATTAAAGTATTTAATTAAATCATACTAAAATTGTAATCTGTTTGCGACTAACTTCATGAATTAAATTGTGGATATTGACACAAAAACGGTTAAGCCATATATGACTTAACCGTTTTAAGTGTATATTAGTTTTTATTATCTTCTTCTTGGTTGTTGACGTCTTTCTCTGATTCGATGTCATCTTTATTCAAGATTTGTTTACGTTCTTCATAGTTCATACGACGTTGACTAGCAGCACTTGGTTGATTTTTACGACGCTCTTTCATACGTTGATTATAAGCTTTGCGCTTTTCTTTTTTCTTAGCTTTAATTTCAGCTTTTTCTCTCTTACGTTGTGCTTTTTCTTCTCTTTTATCAACTTTTGGCTCAGTATCTACTATATTTTCAGCAAAATCGTAAGACTCTTCATCACTAGTGTTATCAAATTGTGATTTTTTATTCGCCTTTTTGTTGTATTTAGCCTGTCTAGAGAGTACTCCCGTTGCTTCAACATCATCAGCATCCGATTGATACTCTCCAGTAATTGCACGTTTTGGATATTGATTATATTTATCTTCCTCAGTATCAGTTGCTAAATCTTGCTCTTCATCATTACGAATCGTTGTTTCATCGTAGTTGTTATCTCGATAATTACTATCGATATCATCATTGTAATAAGGTTTTTTACGACGTGCACGACGTTCAGATTTTTTGGTTTTACGTGGTGATTCAACATAGTCTTCATCATAATCATTATATTGATTATGATCGTCGTAATCATAGTCATCATTAATATTTCTATTAAATCCATAATAACGATCATCATATTCATCTCTAGGATAATATTGATTTTCGTAGCCGTGTGATGGACCATACATAGGCACTGTCTCGACCTTGCTCTTCCTTGCAAACATCATGATTGCAATAATAAAGAAGAAAATAGGAATAATTAATGTTACGAATAATAATACTAATGGCAATGTAATAATTGAGGCAATTAAAAATAAGAATCCAGAAAGTATTCTCATATTCATAGATATAAGTGCTAAAAATGAAATAAGCAAACACACTATGAAATAAACGATAATTGCCCACACACCATTTTGTAACCAAATTACAAATTGTGTTGTATTTAAACTATTATTTGTTAAAATTTGCTGAATTAGTTCATTACTATTCATTGAGTTTTCAAGATTTTGAATTGATGTATCATTACTAAATGACACGAGTGCAATAAACATTGTAATAACCGTCAATATAAGTAAGAAAATCCAACTAAACCAACCTAAAAGTTTTTCAGTCAGACGACTCACAGGCCGTTTGATTTGCGTGTAACGTTCTCCTGACATGTATTACAACTCCTTATTTTACTTATCAAATAATTATATCTAATTCATTATAAAATAACTACTATTTATAGTCTATTTTAAAGACATTTTAAAGTTTAAGAAACTTTCGTTATATTCTCCTAAAGTTTTAGGACCTAAATCTTTGTAGACTTCTAATCGTGATTGCTCTTTTTGAGTAGGATAGAAACGATGATCATCTCTAACTTCTTTAGGTAACAACTGACGAGCCGCTTTATTTGGTGTAGCATATCCGACCCATTCTGTATTTTGTTTATTATTTTTAGCATCAAGAAGGAAATTCATAAATTTATAAGCCCCTTCTTTATTCTGAGTGGTTTTAGGAATAACCATATTATCAAACCATAGGTTAGATCCTTCTTTTGGAATAACATAATTATATTTGTCACTATCTTGCACTAAAGGAGCTGCAACACCACTCCATACTACTGCAATATTCCCCTCATTTTGTTCAAGCATCATTGTGACTTCGTCTCCAACAACGCCACGAACTTGTGGTGTAAGGTGATTCAAATCTTTCTCTGCTTCTTTTAAATGACTTGGATTTGTATCATTTAAACTATATCCTAATTTGTTCAAAGCTAATCCCATAATTTCTCGCGCACCATCAACTAATAAAATATCGTTTTTATATTTAGGTTGATATAATGCTTGCCAACTACTAAAGTCTCCATTTGGGTAAACCTCTTTATTATATAAGATGCCTACAGTACCAAAGAAATAAGGTAGTGAATACTTATTATGTCTATCATATGACATGTTCATGTAATCAGAATCTAAATTTTTTATATTTGGAATTTTACTATGATCTAGTGGTTCCAATAAATTTTCATGCTCCAATTTCTGAACGGTATATTCACTAGGAAAAGCCACATCATAATGGGTTCCACCATTTCTAATTTTAGCTTCCATGGCCTCATTAGAATCAAACGTTTCATATATAACTTGAATACCTGTTTCTTTCTCAAATTGTTTAATTAAAGCGGGGTCTATATATTCTCCCCAATTATACACGTATATCTTTTCACCAGTACTAGTATTATCCTGCGATTTAAACCAGTGACTTATACCTAAGCATATTAATCCAACGACAATTGCACCTAATATTAACTGTAAAAATCGCTTCACTGATTTACACCTCGCTTAGTTAATTGTCGTCTCTTAACTGTATGTTGTATTGCATAATAACCGATAATTCCTAATACAATAGCTGCAAATAAAATAGTTGAAATTGCATTTATTTCCATACTAATACCTTTACGTGCCATAGCGTAAACTTCTACAGATAATACACTAAAGCCATTACCGGTTACAAAGAAACTTACTGTAAAATCATCTAATGAGTATGTTAGCGCCATAAAGAATCCACCTATAATTGAAGGCATTAAATTAGGTATTAATACATGTCCAAGTATTTGTGATTCCGTAGCACCTAAATCACGTGCAGCATTTAGAATATTATTATTCATTTCATATAACTGTGGTAACACTACGATAACTACGATAGGAATGCAAAATGCAATATGCGACGCTAACACTGTTCCAAAACCTAGTCCTAAACCAGTTAAATGCCCTATTGCTGTAAACATAATTAAAAATGAGGCACCAATAACTACATCAGACGAAACCATTAGCACATTATTAAGCGTTAATAATGTTACTTTAAATTTTTTATTTCTTAAATAATATAATGAAATGGCACCAAATGTTCCTATTATGGTAGAAATTGCAGCTGCTAATAACGCAACTGATATCGTATTAAAAATTACAGACATCAAACGATCATTCTGAAATAGACTTTGGTAATGTTCCAAAGTAAAATGCTCAAAATGAATCATATTTCCCGCTGAATTAAATGAATAAAACATAAGGAAAAATATCGGAATATATAATATAGCTAATAAAATGCCAATATATAATTTTCCATACCACTTCATTTAATTCACCTTCTTTCGTCCGTGGATTTCGATTTAGTAATGATTAAAATAAATGCCATAAATACAATCAAGAATATGGCGATTGTAGAACCCATACCGTAATTCTGAATAACTAGAAATTGTTCTTCAATCGATGTACCAATATTGATGACTTTATTACCTGCAATTAATCTTGTAATCATGAATAGCGATAATGCTGGAATAAATGTTACTTGAATGCCTGTCATGACACCTTCTTTAGTTAAAGGTACGATAACTTTTCTAAATGTAGTAAATGGACTAGCCCCTAAGTCACTAGAAGCTTGTAACAAATTATTCGGGATAGCTTTCATACTATTAAATATAGGTAGAATCATAAATGGTATATAAATATAGCTGGCTACTAATAAAAATGCTCCCGGTGTAAATAATAGATTAGCCGAAGGTAAATGAATAAAATTTAGAAATCTATTTATTAAACCCTCATGGCTTAGTAAACCAATAAAAGCATATGTTTTAAGTAATAGATTTATCCACGTCGGAATAATTAAAATGAGCAACCACATATTTTGATTTTTTGACGAACGAATAAAATAAGCAGCAGGGTAGCTAATTAATAGAGTGATTATAGTAATTAATGCTGCATAAAAAATCGAATCCCACATCATTTTTAAATATTTCATTGATAATATTTGTTCATAGTTTGTAAAACTAAAATGACCATTTAAATCAGTGAATGAGAAATATACAAGTAAAATAACCGGCGCTATTATGAATAACACCATCCATAATAAATATGGAATGATTAGCACTTTATTTATATTACGCATTGTCAAACTCCTCATAACTTTCAATACGTTTATCAAATTCCTCTTCTGTTTCACCTGGAACCATGATGTGTATTGCCTCAGGGTCAAAATAGAGTCCTACTTCGCTTCCAACTTCTGCTTTTTTAGTTGTCTGTATGACCCATTCATATCCTTTTCTATCAATGCAACAAAATTCATAATGAACGCCTCTAAATAGCATTGAATCAACAGTAGCTTTAAATAGCCCTTTGTCTGCTTCTATTAATGAAATATCTTCAGGTCTAATGACGACTTCGACATTTTTGCCTGAAGGTATACCAGCATCTACACATTCAAAATCTTGACCATATATATTTACTACGAAATCCTCAACCATTTTACCCTCAACAATATTGGATTCGCCTATAAAATCAGCTACAAAGCGATTGACCGGTTCATCATAAATATCTGTAGGTGTACCAAATTGTTGAATTTTACCGTCTTTCATAACAAATATGTAATCGCTGAGTGCTAATGCTTCTTCTTGATCGTGAGTAACAAAGATGAAAGTAATTCCTAAACGTTTTTGTAATTCACGCAATTCATACTGCATTTCAGTTCTTAATTTTAAATCCAAAGCAGATAGAGATTCATCTAACAATAAAATTTCCGGCTCATTAACTATTGCTCTTGCGATAGCAACGCGTTGCTTTTGACCGCCACTCATTTCATTAATATTTCGTTGTTCATACCCTGATAATTTCACTAGTTTTAAAGCATTTATTACTTTTTCATCAATATCTTTTTTGGAATGCTTTTTCAACTTTAAACCAAAAGCAATATTGTCATAAACATTCAAATGCGGAAATAAAGCATAATCTTGGAAAACAGTGTTTACCTTTCTTTTATTTGCAGGCAAATCACCTATTGATTTATTTAAATATATAATATCTCCATCATCTGGTTGTTCGAATCCAGCTATAAGTTTTAAGATTGTGGTTTTACCACAACCTGAAGGACCTAGTAATGTATAAAAATGTCCTGACTCAATCTCTAAATCCATTTTGTTTAATATCATTACATCGTCAAAACCTTTTGTCACACCTTTAAAAGATAACAATGGCTCCATTACTATACTCCTCCTTTATAAATATGATGCTGTCGCAACAATTAAAATTTCAATTTCATCGGTTGTTTCATTATGTAATTGATGTATTTCATTAGCCCTAAAATATAAAACATCTTGTTCATTTGCCTGATATCGTGAATTTCCTAATGTAAGTGTTACACAACCTTTTAAGCAATAAATGAATGTATCTGACTCAGATGGATCAAAGTGTTTATAAGACGCACCTGGTTTTAATGATAATATGAGCGGTTCCATTTCAAATTCATTAGATTTCATTACCAACCAATTAAGGACATAACCTCTATCATATTCATCGTAAATAGTTCGTTCATTTTTAGTGTATAGCACTTTTTCTTTTGATTTCTCTTTAAAAAAATCACTAGGAGAAGTACCTAACACTTCTAGAATATTTAAAAATGTTTCCATACTAGGAGAAGCATGTTGACTCTCAATTTGAGATATGTACCCTTTTGATAAATCTGTTCGTTCTGCCAGCTCTTCTTGCGTTAAATTCTTTTGACGTCTTAAATTACGTAATTTATTTCCAATTTGCATCGCTAATCACCTTAAAAAAGCTATACTTTGTTTAGTAATATTAAACATTTTGTTTAATGCTTAATAAAAGTAACAAAATATAGCTTTAACTTCAATACTTTTTTGAAATTAATTAAAATTAATGATGCAGATATTATGATTTTTAATAATTAACGTTAAATCGTTATAAGTTATTTTGCACTGAATGATGTTAATTCGGGATTGTTCTTTACTTCTTGTACAACTTTATAACTATTATAATTACTTTTTTCTTCAAATTCTTTAAATAGTTGCTTTTCTTCTGCTTTGCCGGGAACAATTTCTTTGAATCGTTTATAATGATTCATTAAGTCTTGACCGTTAACCGAGTTTTCATAATAATTTTCAATTTTATTAAAGAAAGCAATTACATCAACCATTTCTTCATTAGACCAATCTAAGTCTAGTGGATATTGGTATTCCATTTTATTCCTCCATTCATTGTGTTAGCCATTAGTAATCTATTACCCTTTTTTGGTTAAATAATTATAAAAAAGGGGTGAAACCAAGTTCAAACATGAACTTGAGTTGCACCCCTCTTGGATGTCAAATAACCTCAATCAAATCTAATTAAAGTTATTCGATCTATATAGTTAGTCAGTTTGACTAAAAATTACATTGTGTGGATTGGCATTCCAATTGCTTTTTCAGCAGCTTCCATAGACATTTCACCTAATGTTGGGTGAGCATGTACTGTTAATGCGATATCTTCAGCATTCATACCAGCTTCGATAGCTAGACCTAATTCAGAAATGATATCTGAAGCGCCATTACCAGCAATTTGTGCACCGATAACAGTATCGTCTTCTTTAAGTGTGATAAGTTTAACGAAACCAGTTGTATCATCTAATGATAAAGCACGGCCGTTACCAGCATAAGGGAACTTAGAAGCTTTGTAGTCTAAACCTTCTTCTTTAGCTTGTGCTTCTGTGTAACCTACTTGAGCTAATTCTGGTTCAGTGAAACATACAGCTGGCATACCGATGTAGTCTACTTCTGATGCTTGACCAGAGATAGCTTCAGCAGCTACTTTAGCTTCATAACTTGCTTTATGAGCAAGTGGTAAACCAGGAACGATATCACCAATTGCATAAATATTGTCGATAGAAGTACGGCTTTGTTTATCTACTTCTAATAATCCACGATCTGCGAATTTAAGTCCTAATTCTTCTAAACCTAATTCGTCTGTGTTTGGACGACGACCAACAGTTACTAATACATAATCAGCTTCGATAGTTTTTTCTTCACCTTTAGCTTCATAAGTAACTTTAACGCCATTTTCAGTTTCTTCAGCATTTTTAGCCATTGCTTCAGTAATGATTTCAACGCCTTTTTCTTTCATGCCTTTTTTAACTGGTTGAACCATTTGTTTTTCGAATCCGCCAAGAATTTCTTTAGCGCCTTCTAAAATTGTAACATCTGAACCAAAGTTAGCAAATGCAGTACCAAGTTCTGAACCAATGTAACCGCCACCTACAACGACTAATTTACTTGGAACTTCTTGTAAGTTTAATGCACCTGTTGAATCGATAACACGTTTACCAAATTCAAAGTTAGGAATTTCAATTGGTCTAGAACCTGTTGCGATAATAGCGTGTTTGAAATTGTAAGTTTGTGCACTTTTTTCATCCATAACACGTAAGCTGTTATTATCAACGAAATAAGCTTCACCTTTTACAATCTCAACTTTATTACCTTTTAATAAGCCTTCAACACCACCAGTTAATTTGTTTACAACTGATTTTTTGAATTCTTGAACTTTGTCGAATTTAAGTGATACGCTTTCAGCGATAACACCTAAGTTTTCAGAGTGTTGAGCTTCTACAAAGCGATGTGAAGCGTGTAATAATGCTTTTGAAGGAATACAACCAACGTTTAAGCATACACCACCTAAGTTACCTTTCTCAACGATAGTAACTTTTTGCCCTAATTGTGCTGCGCGAATTGCTGCTACGTATCCACCAGGACCTGCTCCGATTACAATAGTATCTGTTTCAATTGGGAAATCTCCAACTACCATGTTTTACCCCTCCATTAATAATAATTCTGGATTATTTAATAAGCGTTTGATGTGATTCATAGCATTTTGTCCAGTTGCACCATCAATTTGTCTGTGGTCAAAGCTTAATGATAAAGCTAATACTGGAGCTGCCACGATTTCACCATCTTTAACGATAGGTTTTTGAGCAATACGGCCAATACCTAAGATAGCTACTTCTGGGTGGTTGATAACTGGAGTGAACCATTGTCCACCAGCTGAACCGATATTACTGATTGTGCATGTTGCACCTTTCATTTCATCAGATGTTAATTTACCATCACGAGCTTTAACTGCTAATTCGTTGATTTCATCTGAAATTTGGAAGATTGATTTACGGTCTGCATTTTTAACTACAGGAACTAATAAGCCTCTGTCAGTATCAGCAGCGATACCAATATTCCAATAATGTTTGTGTACAATTTCGCCAGCTTCTTCATTGAATGAAGTGTTAAGTGCTGGGTATTTTTTAAGTGCAGAAACTAATGCTTTAACAACATAAGGTAAGAAAGTTAATTTAGTACCTTGTTCAGCTGCAACTTCTTTGAATTTTTTACGGTGATCCCATAAATCTTGAACATCAATTTCATCCATTAATGTTACGTGAGGAGCAGTGTGTTTTGAGTTAACCATTGCTTTTGCAATTGCTCTACGCATTGCTGGGATTTTTTCAGTAGTTTCAGGGAAGTCTCCTTCAGGTACTGATTGAGTTTGAACTGCAGAAGTATCTTCTGATGTTGATGCAGCTGCACTTTCATTTGAAGCTGTTGCTGCTTGAGCACCACCACCATTTAAGTGGTTATCAATATCTTCTTTAGTAATACGACCATTTTTACCTGAACCAGCTACTGCTTTGATGTTAACGCCTTTTTCACGTGCATATTTACGAACAGATGGCATAGCTTTGATTTGTCTATTTTCATCTACTTCTTCATCTTGTGAAGCTGATGCTGCTGGTGCTTCTTCAGTTTTAGCTTCTTCTTGAGTTGGTGTTTCTTCAGATGAAGCATCGTCATCGTGACCACCTTTAAATTGCATATCTTCTGCATCAGGTGCATCGATTTTGACAATAACATCACCTACAACTGCTACAGTACCTTCGTCAACTACAACTTCTTCAACAGTACCGCTAACAGGAGATGGGATTTCAACTACAGATTTGTCATTTTGAACCTCTGCTAATACATCATCTTCTTCAATTGTATCTCCGGCTTTAACAAACCATTTTACAATTTCACCTTCGTGGATACCTTCACCAATGTCGGGTAATCTAAATTCAAATGCCACGTTCTTGTCCTCCTAGATTTCTTATTCATCATTTAATAAATTTATAACATAGAGCAAGGACAGAATAATTTGAAAGCCTAAACACAAACTATTTTGCCCTAATTCTCTAGTTTACACTTACTTATTCACACATAGAGTAAAAAGTAAACATTTTGCTTACTTCCTATAAGTCTGCTTGCTAGCTAATTGATAAGCTAAAATATTAGAATTCTAAAGTTGCTTTAGCTTTTTCAATGATGTCGTTTTTGTTTGGTAACCAAACATTTTCAGCTTGTGTAAATGGATATACTGTATCAGCAGCAGCCACACGAGCGATTGGTGCTTCTAATGAAAGAATAGCACGTTCAGCTAATTCAGCAGCTACAGTAGCACCAACACCAGCTTGACGTTGAGCTTCTTGAACTACTACAGCACGGCCAGTTTTTTCAACTGATGCAACTAAAGTATCGATATCGATAGGTTGTACAGTACGTAAGTCAATAACTTCAACTGAGTAACCTTCTTTTTCTAATTCTTCAGCAGCTTTTTCAGATTCTTGAACCATTGCACCGTAAGCGATTAATGTGATGTCGTTACCTTCTTTTTTCACATTAGCTTTACCGATGTCAATTGTATATTCTTCTTCAGGAACTTCTTCACGGAATGAACGATATAATTTCATATGTTCTAAATATACAACTGGGTCATTAGATCTGATTGATGAAAGTAATAAACCTTTAGCATCATATGGACCTGAAGGAATAACTACTTTAATACCAGGTGATTGAGCTAAAATACCTTCTAAGTTATCAGCGTGAAGTTCAGGAGTATGAACACCACCACCGAATGGTGCACGGATTGTAACAGGTGCTACTTTTGAACCACCTGAACGGAAACGTGTACGAGCAATTTGACCTGCAACTTCGTCAAATACTTCAAATACGAAACCAAGGAATTGGATTTCCATTACAGGACGGAAACCTTCAACAGTTAAACCAAGAGCTAAACCACCGATACCTGATTCAGCTAATGGTGTATCGAATACACGGTCTTCACCGAATTCTTTTTGTAAACCTTCAGTTACACGGAATACACCGCCGTTAACACCAACGTCTTCACCGAAAACTAATACGTTTTCGTCATTTTGCAATTCAGTTTTAAGCGCATTATTAATCGCTTGAACCATTGTCATTTGTGCCATGGCTTATTTCGACTCCTTCTCTTTGTAAATTTCATATTGTTCAGCTAAGTTTTGAGGCATATCTTCGTACATGATATCCATTAAGTCAATAACTGTTTGTTTTGGAGTATTGTCAGCCTCTTTGATAGCTTTCTTGATGTCGTCTTTAGCACGTTCAATAACTTCATTTTCTTTTTCTTCGTTCCATAATCCTTTGTTTTCAAGGAATTTTCTGAAACGAACTAATGGATCTTTTTTCTCCCAATCTGCATCTTCATCTGAAGTTCTATAACGAGTTGGGTCATCTCCAGCCATTGTATGTGGACCATAACGGTAAGTCATAGTTTCAATTAATGTTGGACCTTCACCATTAATAGCACGATCACGAGCTTCTTTAGTAGCTTGATATACAGCTAATGCATCCATACCATCAACTTGGATACCTGGGATACCTACTGCAATAGCTTTTTGAGCTAATGAAGTTGCTGCTGTTTGTTTACTACGTGGTGTAGAAATAGCATAGTTATTGTTTTGGATAACAAAAATTGCTGGTGCTTTATAAGCAGAAGCAAAGTTGATACCTTCATAGAAGTCACCTTGTGAAGAACCGCCGTCACCAGTGTATGTGATAGCAACTGCTTTTTTACCACGTTTTTTAATACCGAATGCTACACCAGCGGTTTGAATATATTGAGCACCGATAATGATTTGTGGACTGAATGCATTAACACCTTCAGGGAATTGATTTCCTTTGAAGTGTCCTCTTGAGAATAAGAAAGCTTCAGTTAATGGTAAACCATGCCAAATGATTTGTGGCACATCACGGTAACCAGGTAAGATGAAGTCCTCTTTTTCTAAAGCATATTGTGAAGCTAATTGAGAAGCTTCTTGTCCAGCTGTAGGCGCATAGAAACCTAGACGTCCTTGTCTGTTTAATGAAATAGAACGTTGGTCAAGAATACGTGTCCATACCATTCTTTCCATTAATTCTACTAGTTGTTCATCAGTTAAATCAGGTACTAAGTCTTCATTTACGACATTACCATCTACATCCAAAATTTGAACCATTTCAAATTTCGACTGAGTATCATTTAATACTTTTACTGCATCGAATTGGGCTTGTAACTTAGGAGCCATTCAATTCACCATACCTTTCCCATATAATAGAAATTCATTTTATCCTCTCATAGTGTACCACAATTTATTTATACTGTTAAATATTTTAGTAAAGTTCTGTATTACTAAAAAAGATACAGTTTTTTACAACTGTATCATTCCAATCAACTAATCTGTACTAATGCTTATATTGCTACAGATTATCAACATCTTGTTTTTCTTTATTTACTGTGTTCATAGCTTTTGAATAATCTTTAAATTTATTTTGGAAATTCTTCTGAGCTTTATTCAATGCATCATTTTTTTCATCAACTTGTGTTTGAGTTACACCATCTTGTTTAATAAGTTCGAACAAGTCTTTTTCTTTTTCCAAGACATTTTTATACGCACTTGCATATTCATCATGTACTTTATATTTATTTTTTACAGCATCGTCTAATTGCTTAACTTCTTTTTTCTTATCATCACTTTTAATTTCATCAATATGTGACTCGCCTTTTTTAAACTGTTTTTCAGAATCATTTAAAGTTGATACTTCTTTATCAAATGTTTCTTTTCTCTGTTTGATATTTTCAAGAATATCATCAGCAGCTTTCTTACGAGTATCCTCATTATCACTATTAGCTTTTTTATATAAACCTTGCTTCTTTTCCTCAAGTGAGTTTAATTTTTTGCTAATGCTATTAATTGATTGCTCTTTATCAAAAGCTTTTTGAATATTTTCATTATACGCTTTAACTTCTTTTTTATCTGTTGTACAGCCTGCTAATAAAATAGTTGATGCTGCTACTACCGCAACTGTTTTACGTAGTTTCATTGAGTGTAAACCTCCTAGTAGTCATTCGACTGTAATAATATAGAATTATACTTTATAAATCAAATGAAATAAGATAATGTACTTATTATTCATTTTTCTGTTATATTTTATTGTAAGGAAGGTGTATGACATGTTAACTATGAAAGATATTATAAGAGATGGTCATCCTACGTTACGTGCTAAAGCTGAAGACGTAAGTTTGCCTCTTTCTGATGAAGATAAAAATACATTAAAAGAAATGCGTCAATTTTTAATTAATAGTCAAGATGATGACATTGCAAAAAAATATGATTTACGTTCTGGTGTAGGTCTAGCCGCCCCACAAATTAATGTTTCAAAACGAATGATTGCTGTCTATTTACCTGATGATGGAAATGGAAAAGCTTATGACTATATGCTAGTTAATCCTAAAATTATGAGTCACAGTGTTCAACGTGCTTATTTACCTACTGGAGAAGGTTGCTTAAGTGTGGATGAAAATATCCCTGGTTTAGTTCATAGACACTTCAGAGTAACAATTAAAGCGTTAGACATTGATGGTAACGAAGTTAAATTGAGATTAAAAGGTTACCCTGCAATTATATTCCAACATGAGATTGATCATTTAAATGGTGTTATGTTCTATGACTATATTGATCAAGATAATCCATTAACTCCACTACCTGATTCTGTTGAAGTATAACTTTTAACAATTTTATTTTGCTCAAACTATTTTCAATGATGGAACTAGTTTGAGTTTTTTTTGTATTATGGTTGTTGAATTAAATTTATTCCTTTTAATAATTTTAAAAAATATATAACGTTTATGAAGTAATGAAGAGATATAAACTGCTTTATTTATTTATATACATAATGTAAAATAAGTAGTAACTGAAATCTTAGTGTAACGCTAATTTTCAAATAATGAACGACATTAACAATTACCTTAGTGAAAGCTTGAGACTCAAATTTACAAGATATTTATATGAATGTATATTATTAGGTCGACAATCATCAAGTGACTTTAAAATCATTATTTATACAGATAAATTTATCTTCTTATTTATGATTTATGAAGCAATTCCTATTGTCGTAATCAACTAGATTTGAAGTATCAAGTTAATAAATTAGGGTTCAGATTAATATAATCAATTTAGATGTTTAAATTTAGGAGGAACTATCCAATATGGCAGTATTTAAAGTATTTTTCCAACATAATAAAGATGAAGTAATCGTTCGTGAAAACACAAATACGATTTATGTTGAAGGTGAAACAGAAGAACAAGTAAGACGTTATTTAAAAGACCGCAATTACAATATCGAATTCATTACTAAATTAGAGGGCGCACATTTAGAATATGAAAAGGAACATTCTGATCATTTTAACGTGGAGAATGCTCAATAATGAAGCAATTACATGCTAACGAAGTAGGTGTATATGCTTTAGGTGGCTTAGGTGAAGTCGGTAAAAACACTTATGCTATCGAATATAAAAATGAAATTGTTATCATTGATGCCGGAATAAAATTCCCTGATGATAATTTATTAGGGATTGATTATGTTATTCCTGATTACACTTACCTCGAACAAAATCAAGACAAAATTGTCGGTCTATTCATTACACATGGACATGAAGACCATATAGGTGGTGTGCCCTACCTATTAAAGCAAATTAATGTACCTATCTATGGCGGTCCATTAGCATTAGGATTAATTCGCAACAAGTTAGATGAACACAACTTATTACGTAATGCTTCATTAAATGAGATTACAGAAGATAGTGTTATTAAGTCTAAACACTTTGAAATATCATTTTACCTAACTACACATAGTATTCCTGAAGCTTATGGTGTAATAATTGATACACCTGAAGGTAAGATTGTTCATACAGGTGACTTTAAATTTGATTTCACTCCTGTAGGCGAACCTGCGAATATTGCTAAAATGGCAGAATTAGGTAAGGAAGGCGTATTATGTCTATTATCTGACTCAACAAATGCATTAGTACCTGATTTCACATTAAGTGAACGTGAAGTAGGTCAAAATGTAGATAAAATTTTCCGTAACTGTAAAGGACGTATCATATTTGCTACATTTGCTTCTAACATTTACCGTGTACAACAAGCGGTTGAGGCTGCTATTAAATACAATCGTAAAATAGTAACATTTGGTCGTTCCATGGAAAATAATATTAAAATTGGTATGGAATTAGGCTATATTAAAGCACCGCCAGAAACTTTTGTTGAACCAAATAAGATTAACAATATTCCAAAACATGAATTACTAATTTTATGTACAGGATCTCAAGGTGAACCGATGGCGGCTTTATCAAGAATTGCAAATGGAACTCATAAGCAAATTAAAATTATACCTGATGATACTGTTGTATTTAGTTCATCACCTATTCCAGGTAACACTAAGAGTATCAATCGCACGATTAATGCATTATACAAAGCGGGTGCTGATGTTATCCACAGTAAAATTTCAAATATCCATACATCAGGTCACGGTTCTCAAGGCGATCAACAACTTATGCTTCGCTTGATTCAACCGAAATATTTCTTACCAATACACGGTGAATATCGTATGCTTAAAGCGCATGGACAAACTGGTGTCGACTGTGGTGTTAAAGAAGAGAACGTCTTTATCTTTGATATCGGTGATGTACTCGCATTAACACATGACTCTGCTCGTAAAGCCGGGCGCATACCTTCTGGTAATGTGTTAGTAGATGGTAGTGGAATTGGTGATATAGGTAACGTTGTTATTCGTGATCGTAAATTATTATCTGAAGAAGGATTAGTCATTGTAGTGGTTAGTATTGATTTCAACACTAATAAATTACTTTCAGGTCCAGACATCATTTCTCGTGGTTTTGTGTACATGCGTGAATCAGGTCAATTAATTTATGACGCTCAACGCAAAATTAAAACCGACGTAATTTCTAAATTAAATGCTAATCCAAACATTCAATGGCATCAAATTAAATCTTCAATCATTGAGACATTACAACCTTATCTATACGATAAAACTGCTCGTCGCCCAATGATTTTACCTGTGATTATGAAAGTAAACGAAGATTAAATATAATGATGTACTTCACATAGAGAAATAAATCCGTAAATGAATTATAATATTCATTTACGGATTTTTTATGGAATTTCACCTATGAATCTTTTTCTTGATTAAAATTTGCTGGCAACGTTTTAACAAATGTAAATAATACAATTGTTTGAATCACAACCATTATCATTAATCCAATTCGAATATATAAGTTTGAAATCATAAAAATAGAAAAACCAACTACTATATATAAACTTATAAGTATTCTTATTTTTTCTTTCATAGTATACCCTTTGTATTTTTTAAAATTTTCAACATAATTTTTATAAATTTGAGTGCTTTCAAGCCATATTTTGAATTTCCGAGAACTATTAGTAAAACAAATCGCTGCTAAAATTAGAAAAGGTGTCGTAGGTAGTAATGGTAATACTGCCCCTGTAAACGCGATTACAGTAAATACTATTCCTAATGCTATTAATACATATCTCATGTAGTAGAATCATCACTCCATCATCTTATTCTCAAAAAATTGTTGCTGATTTTTAAATTCTTCTAACTGTTTATAAAAACATCACAAATATCAATGTTACTAAATATGAAATCAATAGATTTTTATTTAGTAGTCATTAAATAGTTGTGATGCAACATTTATCTTACAATTTTCTTTTCAAAACGATTTAAATCATTATCGTGTCCGATCATAATCAATATATCTCCAAATTCTATATTCATAGACGGGTCTGGTGATACAACAATTTCCTTGCCTCGTTTAATTGCTATTATATTAATTCCAAATTGCGCACGAATATCCAAATCAATAATTGATTGGCCTGTCATTTTTTCGCTTGCTTTTAATTCAACTAGTGAATGCTCATCTGCTAATTCAAGGTAATCTAAAACACTAGCACTTGCGACATTATGAGCGATTCGTCGTCCCATATCTCTTTCAGGATGGACAACTGTATCCGCACCAATTTTATTTAAAATTTTAGCATGATAATCATTTTGAGCTTTAGCTGTAACTTTCTTAACTCCTAACTCTTTGAGAATTAGCGTAGTTAATGTACTAGATTGAATATTTTCACCAATCGCTACTATAACATGATCAAAGTTACGTATCCCTAAACTTTTCATCACTGCTTCATCAGTAGTATCAGCTACTACAGCATGCGTTGCAATATCACTATATTCATTGACGCGTGCCTCATCTCTATCAATTGCCATAACATCCATATCTAATGCATTTAATTCTCTTACAATACTTCCACCAAATCGACCTAACCCAATAACAACATATTCTTTCTCCATTTAATGGCTACCCCTATCTATAAAAAAATAAGGAAAAAGCTGAAACAATCGACATCATGTAGATCACTATTAACCAAGTTAATGTACATAGATGTTAATTATTTCAGCCCCCTTTTATTATTATAATTATTTTTTACCCTCAACATATTCTTTATCGAATACAAATAATCTTAATAATAATATTAACGATGGAACTAATAAAAGTAAACCTAAAATAAATACAATCACTAGTGCTAAGCCCATTGAAGCATTAACACCTGAATCACTCACTTTGATGTATGAATATAACAAGTAAGGTAATTTACTTATTCCGTATCCATAAAAAGCGAATGCCATTTGTAATATAACCATAATAAATGCTAGACCATGATATTTCTTGATGAAGTTTAAAATTCCGGCTACTACAAAACAAATGAAACTTAATGCGAACATCCACCAATAATTTTGAACTGCATTATTAAAATGATCTGCATTTTGAATTCTTAGAGATAAGAAAACAAATAGAGAAATAATAATCATTGGAGGTCCCCAGAAAATAAACCATTGTCGCATATATTTATAAGCTACTTCATCTTTAGCTTTCGAAGCGTAATATGTTAAAAATCCAGAAGAAATATATAATACACTTATGATTGCTAGAAAGACGACTGACCATGCAAATGGACTTAGTAATAATTGGAACCAATCTAAATCAAAATGAGAACCACGTTCAGTAATATAGCCACCTTCAGATATAGTTAATACCGTTGCCAATGATGCTGGTATTAACAAACCTGTAAGTCCATACATGATAATCCATGGTAATTTAGTATCCTGACCATAATGTTCAAACGCGTAAAAACTTCCTCTAATAGAAATTAAAATCAATGCAATTGAACCAGGAACTAATAGCACAGTACCAAAGTATAACGCTGAATCAGGGAAAAATCCTACGAATCCGACAAAGAAGAAAACAAAGAAAACATTAGTAACTTCCCAAACAGGATTTAAGTAACGCTCTACTAAGTGATTTATCTTTCTCTCTTCCCCAGTTAATTTTGTGTGTAAGGTAAAGAAACCTGCACCAAAGTCAATTGAAGCAACAATGATATATAAGAATAAGAAAGTCCAAAGTACGGTAATACCTATAGTTGTGTAATCCATTAAGCATGACCTCCCTTTTCAATGACTTTATCTACATCATTTTGAGCAGGTTTGTCTTTGAACATGCGAATTAAAACATATGCAGATGTAAAAAGTAATACTAGATAAAGTAGTCCGAATAGAATTGTTACAAGTGTTATTCCTCCTGCCTGAGTAGCAGCTTCACTTACTCGCATATAACCTCTAACAATCCATGGCTGACGACCTACCTCAGTTAAAAACCATCCAAATTCGATTGCTAACATTGCAGCTGGTCCTGTAAGAAGAACTGCATATAGCATACCTTTATGCGTAACGTATTTACGCAGTTTTTTAATCATTAAAGTTAAAATAAAGGCTCCTGAAATAACAAAACATAACACACCCATAGTTACCATTAAGTCAAAGAAATAATGAACGATTAATGGAGGTAATTCATTTTTAGGGAAGTCATTAAGACCCTCTACTTTAGTATTTACATTGTTGTCTGCCAAGAAACTAAGCATACCTGGAATCTTGATTGCACCTTCAACTTCTTGAGTCTTTTCATTTAGAACTCCGAAAAATACTAAATCAGCCTTAGATTGTGTATCAAAATGCCATTCGTAAGCTGCAAGTTTTTCTGGTTGAACTTGATGTAAGAATTTAGCAGATAAGTCTCCAGCTAACATTGACAATAATGTTGATATGAAACCAACAATCATAGTCATCTTTAAGGCCTTTTTATGATATTCTGCATCTTTGTTGTATTTATTTTTCAATAATTTAAAAGCTGCAATAGATGCAAGAATAAACGCCATTGTCATACCTGCTGTAGCTACTACATGAAACGCCCTAACTAGGAATGATGAATTGAACATTGCTTCAAGTGGTTGTACATTAACCATTTTGCCATCTTTCATTTCAAAACCTGCAGGTGTATTCATAAATGAGTTTACAGAAGTAATAAAGAACGCGGAGAATGAACCACCAATGATGACCGGTATACTAATAATGAAGTGTGTCCATTTATTTTTAAAGCGATCCCATGTGTATAAATAAATACTAAGGAAAATAGCTTCAAAGAAGAATGCAAAAGTCTCCATAAATAAAGGTAAAGCAATCACGTGCCCACCCATTTTCATAAATGTTGGCCAAATTAATGATAATTGTAAACCGATAATCGTACCAGTTACAACACCAACAGCCACAGTAATGGTATAACCTTTCGACCAACGCTTAGCTAGTGCTATATATTTAGGATCCTTGTTTTTAATTCCTAAAAATTCTGCGATTGCGAACATTAAAGGCATACCAACACCGACAGTCGCAAAGATGATATGTACTGCTAGAGTCATACCTGTTAGGAAACGACTAATTTCAACGGAATCCATAATTTTATCACCTTTTCTATATCTAATTTTTAAAAAGCAATTAATTTAAATTATATTATGTTCTAATTTCTAACTAAATCCTTTTGCTTAAATTTAAGAAAGATTTTTAATATGTAATTCACATAATTTTCACAGTTTGCAATTGGATCAAAAATTTTATATAGTAATTTTCATGATAACAACCAAATTGGGAGTGAACTAAATTGACGGAATTAGTTATTTATACACAAAATGATTGCCCGCCTTGTACATTTGTAAAAAATTATCTTACAGAACACAAGGTAGATTACATTGAAAAAAATATCTCGAATAATGAATACCGTTCTGAGATGATTGATTACGATGCATTTGCTACACCTTTTATACTTTTAGATGGTGAACCAATGTATCAAGTTGATTTGGATAAAATCAACACTAAGTGTCACATTAAATCATAAAGTCATCGCAGTAATAACCTAACACTAAAAAGGAACTATTTAGTTGTTAGGTTTTTTATTTTGTAATACAAAAACACCTCAACTTAAGTTAAGGTGTTTCGAATACATCATTATTTAGAAATGTTATTAACTAAATCTTTTACTTCTTCTTGAGTAGCACAATTAATTGCACGATTTGCTAATTCAGACATTTCATTTTTACTTAAACCAATAATTTGTCTTCTAGCTTTTAAGATAGATGTCGCACTCATTGAGAATTCATCTAATCCTAAACCTAATAATAATGGGATAGCTGTTTCGTCTCCAGCCATTTCACCACACATACCAGTCCATTTACCTTCTTTATGAGAAGCTTCAATGACTTGTTTAACCAAGCGTAAAATAGCTGGGTTATAAGGTTGGTATAAGTATGAAACGCGTTCTGACATACGGTCAGCTGCCATAGTATATTGAATTAAATCATTAGTACCGATACTGAAGAAATCCACTTCTTTAGCAAAGATATCAGCTAAAGCAGCTGTAGATGGAATCTCAACCATGATACCTAACTCAATTTCATCAGATACGTCATGACCATCATTTTTAAGATTTTCTTTTTCTTCTAAAAGAATGGCTTTAGCATCACGGAATTCATTGATTGTAGCTACCATTGGGAACATAATGTTTAATTTACCGTAAGCTGACGCGCGTAATAATGCACGTAATTGTGTTCTGAAGATATCTTGCTGATCTAAGCATAGACGAATTGCTCTGTAACCTAAGAATGGGTTCATCTCTTTAGGTAGATTTAAATAAGGTAATTCTTTATCGCCACCAATATCTAATGTACGAACTACAACTCGTTTGTCTTTCATTGTTTCTAGCACTTTTTTATAGGCTTCAAATTGCTCATCTTCAGTTGGCATTTGATCTCTACCCATATATAAGAATTCAGTTCTATATAAACCGATTCCTTCAGCACCATTTTCCATTACACCGTATAAATCATCAGGTGTACCGATATTAGCAGCTAATTCAGCATGTTCACCGTCGATTGTTACCGTTTCAGCATCACGTAATTTTTGTAATTCTTTTTTATCTTCAAAGAAACGTTCACGTTTGTTTTGATAAGCAATTAACTCATCTTCTGTAGGGTCAACAATAACGTCACCTGTGATTCCGTCAACGATAACCATATCGCCTTGTTTAACTTCTTTAGTAACTGATTTTGTACCAACAACTGCAGCAATTTCTAATGATCGACTCATAATTGCTGAATGGCTCGTACGACCACCAATATTTGTTACGAAACCTTGAACAAATTCTTTATTTAATTGTGCAGTATCTGAAGGCGTTAAGTCGTTACCAACGATAACAACACTTTCATCAATCATACTTGGGTTTGGTAATTTAACACCTAAAAGATGTGCTAGCACACGTTTAGATACGTCTCTAATATCTGCTGCACGCTCTCTCATGTATTCATTATCCATAGATTCGAAGATTGTAATAAATTGTGAAGTTACTTCATCAAGCGCTTCTGGGGCACTCACTTTTTCGTTCGCAATTTTGTCTTCGATTGGTTGAATCAACTCTGGATCATCAAGTACTAATAAATGCGCATCAAAGATTGCGGCTTTATCAGGACCTAATTGTTTTTCAGCATTATTTCTGATTTTAGTTAATTCAATTTTAGAAGCTTCTAACGCATTTCTGAATTTTTGGATTTCAGCATCAGTATCAGTGACTTTTTCATTAGTGAATGATAAATCAGGTTCTACTAATAAATAAGCTTTAGCAATTGCGACACCGTCTGATGCCGCAATACCATTAATTAATTTTGACATAATTATTCAGTTAAACCTTCTTTAGATAAGACATCACTGATAGCTTGAATTGCGTCTGCTTCATCGCTTCCATCAGCATAGATAGTGATTTCAGCATCTTTACCTACACCTAAACTCATAACGCCCATGATTGATTTTAAGTTAACTTTTTTACCGTTATATTCTAATTGAATATCTGAATCAAATTTTGATGCAGTTTGAACTAACATAGTTGCAGGACGTGCATGAATACCAGTTTCATCAATAATTACATAAGATTTTTGTTCCATAATCTATTTCTCCTTCGCAAAGTTAGAATATTCAAATTTGTCATAATCTAACATAATTTTATACCATAACACTACCAAAATATAATACTAAATTCAATTCTAATAGGATTGAAAAACTATTATAATCGGTTTTTATAGAAATAAACAAGTGTTTCAAATTGTATAAATTAGATTCTAATCTTCAATATTTTTCACTTACTTATAATATGCACAAAACACTAATTAAAATCCCTATAACAACTTCGGTTTAAATGATATTTTAAGACAAATTTGTATGATAATTATTTTAGCTTTATCACTAAGCTCACTTCAATTATACTACAACATTTTCAATTTAAATAATATCATGAAGCACTTTTTCACATTTTTCGATATGTTCACGTCCAAGTTTATTCATGAAATAATAGCTTATTGATGCTGAGACAACTTGTCCCACAACTGGGAACCATTTAGTTTGTTTTGCTGCCGCACGTTTTGCCATATCTCTAATAATCACTTTAAGTACTGCACTAGACACTTTTCTACCAATAAATGAACTGCCTTGTATAGCAGCTGCTGCAAGAATTCGTTCTTTCACATCATCGCCAAGTGTATTAACTTGTTTGTGATCTAAACCATAAATTTTATTAATATCTTCAATAATATCTCTCATTAATTTAATATCTACACCGAAATCTAATCCTGGAATTGGTACAACACTCATACCTGAAGATAAAAGTGACTTTTTCTTCACAATTGTTTCTGCTTTAGCTCTGCGCTCAACTATTTCTTCTTTCGTTGTTGGTAAAATACTTTTTTCTTTAATTTCTTCAATGTTTAGAACTTTATTACCAACTTTGTTTGTAACTCCACTTGAAAATCTATTCATAATGCCCATTAATAGACACACCTTTCATAATTCATTCATTAAACATTTATACCCACTTTTTATCATTTAATGCTTGATATTAATGAATACAGCTTTTAAATATTTTGAGGGTTTATAGTGTGGATGTGTTTTAAAGTCCTTAGGTAAGCCCATTACTTCCTCAATTTCGTAAGTTACACCCGCTTCGTTAAGTGCTGTTTTAATAACATTTTTAAATGCTTTTAATGAGAAAGCACTTGAATTTGTACATAATAATAACGAGCCATTTGGAGCAAGTATACTTAATGCACCATTAATTAAATCATCATAATTCTTTTGTACTGAGAATGTTTTCTTCTTATTTCTTGCAAAACTTGGTGGGTCAATAACTATTGTGTCGTAAACTTTGCCATGTCGTGCAGCATAATTGTAAAAATCAAATGTATCCATAACATATATATATTGACTTTTAGGGTCAATACCATTTAAACCAAAGTTTTCTTCAGTTAAACTACGTGAACGGTTGGCTAAATCTACGCTTGTCGTTGATTTAGCATTTTGAGCAGCTACTACAGAAAACGCACCTGTATAACTAAATAAATTTAGTATATCTTTCTCTTTTGCAAAATGATCACGTAATTTCTTACGTACTTCTTTTTGATCTAAGAATATACCTGTCATCAAACCATCATCTAAGTCTACATTGTAAAATGTAAAATTCTCCTCTATAACTATTGGAAAATCAGGTGTTTCACCGAGTACATGTCCACCGGTGTATTCAGAGTCTTTAAAACGCATTTTTTCATAAATTGACTTAAATGGAAATACTTGTTGAATGGCTTCAATGACATTATAGCGAAACTTATATATCCCCTTTGAATACCATTGAATCAATAAGTGACCATCGTAATTATCGATTGTTAAACCTCCGACACCATCGCCTTCAGCGTTAAATAGTCTAAACGCATTGGTTCCTTCAATGTGATAGTAATAATCACGCTCTTGTAATGCAATTTGAAATTGTTTTTCGAAAAAAGAAGTATTAATGGCTTCGTTTTGATCATAACTCAATACCCAGCCTAAACCTTTATGTTGACGTCCTACATATGCAGTCGCAATGTACTGTTCTTGACCGTTCATAAGATAAAATAGATCGCCTTCTTTTAAATGATCATTGTTATAAATATCATCTTCATCCACAAGTGGATATTGATTTAAATACTTTGATTCCTTACCTCTATTTAAAGTTGCTATTTTCATTTGTTAACGCTCCTAATTTGAATGCTTTTGTAGTTTAAAGTTTATAAAAGTTTCTAAATATTATTCGTTATTATTTTAACAAATATGAATTTGTCATTACACAAAATAACATAAACAAAAAAGGTGGATCGCGAAGTCTATTTTGTCACCATAGATTTGACGCTTCCACCTAAGTAAAATTTGAAATAATTAAGGTCTTTCTCTCAATTGTAACGTAAATGCGATAATAACCGCCATCAACATTAAGATTAGAGTTGGAGTAATAAAAATCGATAATAATAATCCATGAATCATAATGTTTACGAATTCAGTTAACAATTTAAAGAATAGAATACTAATCATAAATAATTGTAAATAATAATGTTTACCTCTTAAGAAATGTGTAAATGTAGTTGCAATGTATGTAATGATTACAAACATTAACAATAACAATGTTACCCATTCAACAACATATTGCGTTTGAGATAGTTCCCATTCACCAGAAACAAACAATGCGTTTCTGTTATTAAATTCGATAAATGTAAATAAGAATAGAATGAAACCACAGAATATTTCTACATATGCTGGTTTAATCCATTTAGGACGTCTCATCCAATTTGGTATATCATCTTCTTCAATATTAAATACATTTTTGAATTTATTTTTAAATTTATCACGTTTTGATCTGATTTTATCTAAATCGACACTTCTTCTCGTCTTTCGTGCATATTCTGATGTTTTATCTTGAAGTTGTTTAAAATGAACTTTAGACTGATTCGAAACATTTCCCTTACTTGTTCTTGATAATTCAGGTTCTTCTTCCCCCAATTCTTCTTTAGTTAATGGTAAAGCTCTTCTTAAGAATAGGAAATTCCATATTGAAGCTTGCGCTAATAACCACATAACTAAGAAAAATGTATTTACACTTAAGATATCTATTGGTGCAATTTCATTGGCATCAATTTTACCGTATAGAGAAATTTGAGTAATTAAATAACTTATTCCGTATGAAAAGATAATCCATAGATAATGGCTTTTTCTATTAGCAACATTAAGTTCATCTTTATATACAATATAGCCTGTGTGAATTATAAAAGGAATAATAAAGATAATTGCCCAAAAACTGTACACTTGAGTCATTAAAGTAATTGAAATGAGGAAGTATAAAATCCCAATAATTAAAAAGAAAATTGAGATGTCGTAATCATATTTCGTAGTTCTAAATAATGCGTATCCAATAAGCATTACAAGAACACCAAACAGAATAATTATGACTGCACTAATAATAGGAAAGTTGCCTATGAACCTACTCATCACTCTAATTATTTCACTGAAGAATGCATTAAGAAAATCCCATAAATTATGAATTTTCAATTCAACTTTTTCTTTATCTTTTAATTGATTGATTAAAGGTAAGTTTATTAATATTATGAGACCCGTGAAGAGTGAAACGATACCGATAATATAACTAAAAATTATCTCGGTGTGTTTCTTAAGAAAAGACATACTGTTCACCTCAAATTTCATTATATAGTAAGATGTTCATCTTGTCTTTATTAAACAATAAAATACATCTCGAGACCTATATAAGTTTATCCTACTTTTATATGGGTAAACTTAAATTGTAATCATTAATCTATCAAGGAGTGTTAATTATGACAAACGAAGATGCTAAAAAAGCAAAAGAAGTTGAAGAAAAATTAAAAGAACAAAATGAAGAAAAATCAGATGATATTGAGCAAACTAAAAAAGATATTCAAGACACTTTAGATTAATTATTAAGAAATCTCAATTCGCTGAAGTTGAGAACAATAAAATATTTAAACGCTACACTGCTAAAAAGTAGTAGTTAACTAAAACTGAGAGAACGCTCTTTTCGAGCTTCTCCCAGTTTTTTTACTACAAGGTTTAAATATTCTAGAGATTTCACATGCTAAATGTATTAAGAAACAGCGTGTTCAAAGTAAAATCAAATCTAACCCTCCTTTTTATTTGTAACTTAGCAAAATCATCTTGACATTAAATCTTAAAAGTCATACATTTAAAATAAATTAAATATAAAACGCACTAGGGGTGTGTATACTGAGATGAGGTTTAACCTCGAACCCTTTGAACCTGAACTAGTTAAAACTAGCGTAGGAAAGTGTTGCTAATATAAATAATTGTGGTAAATACATATAGCATTTTATTTAAATTCACGCACAACTTTTCTACGGATGGTTGTGCGTTTTTTTAGGAGGTAATAACATGTCAAAAGGTTTAAAGCTTTCAGAAATATTAGTAACTGTTCTGATTGCAGTAGTATTTGCAATTATTTATAATTTATGGTGGTTTGCATATAATGTGGCCCAAGTTGCCGGTGTTCACATTGAGCAATTAACTTATGGCGTTTGGTTTATGGCAGCTATCGTTGCGTATTTAATAATTCCTAAGCCTGGTATTGCACTAATTGCAGAATTTGCTGCAGGCGCTGGTGAAACAATCGTTATGGGTAAATTTGATATTCCTACAATTGTATATGCTATTCTTCAAGGTTTAGCTTGTGAAATTATTTTTGCTATTTTCAAATATAAATCTAGATCATTAATGGTTGCTATATTAGCAGGATTAGCAACTGCTTTAATATCATTCCCAGTTGATTATTATTATGGCTATTTAGCTGAAGTAGCAGGATGGAACCTCCTTTTATTCATTATCTTCCGTTCTATTAGTGGTATAGTAATCGCAGGTTTATTATCTTATCTGATTGTTAAAGCATTAGATCAGACAGGCGTAACGAAATTATTCCGCCCTGCATCTCAAAAAGACTACGACAATCTATAAGGGGAAATTAAATTGTTAAAAGCGAAAAATTTACGTCTAAAATATCCTAACGGCGAACGTAAAATCTTTGATAATTTAAATATTGAAATTAAAGATAAAGAAAAAGTGCTTTTACTAGGTCCTTCTGGATCTGGTAAGAGCACATTGCTTAATGTTTTAAGTGGTATCGTTCCAAATCTAATTGAATTACCGATGAAATATGATGAGCTTGAAATTGACCCACACTCCGGTGTTATTTTTCAAGATCCAGATACTCAATTTTGTATGCCTAAAGTGTATGAGGAACTTGCATTCGTTCTTGAAAACAAACAAGTGCCACGAAGTCAAATGGATCCACTCATTGAAGAAGCTCTTGCTTCTGTTGATTTAAATGTTACTGATAATACTTTTGTCAATCATTTAAGTGGTGGCATGAAACAAAAACTCGCTATTGTAGAAACTATTTTACAAGAAGCTAATACATTATTCTTAGATGAACCAACTGCCATGTTAGATGTAGATGCTACAGCTGATTTATGGCATAGACTTATTCAACTATGGTCTGATCAAACTGTACTTATAGTAGAACATAAAGTTGAACACATTTGGGAACACGTGGATAGAGTCATTTTAATGAATTATGATGGTCAAATCATAGCAGATGGAACACCAGATTATGTGTTGAAAAATTGCGAAAGTTTACTCACAGAATTTGGTGTATGGCATCCACAAGCTTGGGACCATGCCCCAGAATCATCTAAATTTTCACATAGTACAGATGAAACGCTATTTGCCTATAAAAATGGTAATATTATTCGAGGAAAAAAACATTTGTTCCAAGTACCCGAATTAACTGTTCGTTCTGGAGAATGGATTACTATTACAGGGAAAAATGGTACAGGTAAAACAACATTATTAGAATCTATGATGCAACTAATAAAGTATGAAGGCGTTATGTCATATAAAAATACTACGTTAAAGAAAATTAAAGACGCAGCTCAACATATGTATTTAGTTTATCAAAACCCAGAATTACAATTCATAACAAATTCAGTTTATGAAGAGATATATATTCATTATAATCATCAAGAACCATCAATCGCTGAAAAAGAAACGATGAAACTATTAAAGTTATTACATTTAGAAGCTGTTAAAAATCAACATCCTTTTGAATTATCTATGGGACAAAAACGACGACTTAGTGTGGCCACTGCACTTAGTTCACGAGCAGAAATCATCTTACTTGATGAACCTACATTTGGACTGGATAGCCATAATACTTTTCAATTAATTGAACTATTCCAGGAAAGAGTTTCTAATGGACAAACCATTATTATGGTTACTCACGATCCTGAAATCATACATCGTTATCCAACACGTCGTTTAATAGCTGAAGACAACCAACTCATCGAGAAGGAAGGTGAATCAAATGTTTGAACGTTGGAAGAAACATTATTCCTTTGTAGATGACGTTAATATCATTACAAAACTTTTACTTGGTGTATCATTATTTATTTTCATTATTTTCGTTCACAATTTTGATTATATGATTTATATAACAATAATTATGTTTATTTTTTTAATGGCATTTAATGGGACTCAATTTAAAATCACCGGTGCATTTATTTTAGCCTCTGTCTTGTTTGCCTTATTATCATCATTATTTATGATTCTTTATGGTGATGGTACGCATATGTTATTTAAATGGGGGATTATTCAAATTAGTACTGAAAGCATCGTACGTGGTTTACATTTATCACTAAGAACTATAACAGTCTCTATGTTTGGTATTTTATTAGCATTGACATCCGAAATTGTAATGATTTTTTACAGTTTGATGCAACATTTAAAAGTAAAACCAAAAATTGCATATGCATTTATGGCTGCAATTAGAATGGTGCCTCTCATTTTCACTTCATTAATTCAATTAAGACGGTCATTGAAAATGCGTTATCAAATGATTGATGCTTCAAATTATAGAGGTCTAAAACGATTAAAACATTTATTGATACCTATATTAAGCCAAAATATTCGTCGAGCACATCAATTGTCTGTTGCGATGGAATCTAAGGGTTTTAAGGACGGTCCTAGAACCTATTATTATAAAGCACCATTTTCTTATAAAGATATTTTATTTATTATTTGCGTTGTGGCTATACTAATTATCGCATTTTATCTTTCACAATACTTTCCTATAACAGGCATTACTGATGCACGAGTATCAGGTTATACATCATAGATACAAGGAAGTGGGACAGTAATAATATTTTTCAAAATTTATTTCGTTGTAACCCCAGCTTGCTTAGCTTGTAGAATTTCTTTGAGAAAATTCTCTTTGCTGGGCCCCGCCTACCAGGCAAGGTTGATTTAAATTAAAAAAAGCTTGTTACAATGGCATTTTAAATCAGTCAACTACTGCCAATATATAATTGTAGCCTGAGTCATTGAATTATGTCTCAGGCTACAATTATATATTCACTTATTTTAATGCTTTATTTCCAATATCATTACGATAAAATAGATTATCACTCTTAATTTTTTCTACATTTTTATAGGCTGCTTTTTGCGCTTCTTCAATTGTTTCTCCTTTTCCAACAGCTAATATAACTCTGCCTCCTGAAGTAACAAATCCATCATCTTCTTTATGCAATCCACTCACAAAATAAGTATCATTTAATTCAAAGCCTGTTACTTTAGCTCCTTTTTCATAAGCACCTGGATATCCTTTAGAAGCTAGCATAACTCCTACAACAAAATCATCTTGCCATTGAAATAGAATAGGTTCTTTACGATCTAAAGCAACAATTTGAGCCATTAAATCACTTTCCAAACGACTTAATAAAACTTGAGCTTCAGGATCACCAAAGCGCGCATTAAATTCAATTACTTTCGGGCCTTCTGACGTTAAAATAGCACCAATATAAAGTAATCCAAAATAATCATAACCTTCAGCTTTCATCGCTTTTGCAATAGGCTGTGCAATATCTTTATTTGTGCGTTCTAAGACATCTTCAGTAATATGTGGCACCGGGCAATATGCACCCATTCCTCCAGTGTTTGGTCCTTCATCATTATCAAAAGCACGTTTATGGTCTTGCGCAATACAATCAAATGGAACTGCATAATCCCCGTTAATAAATGTCATTAATGAAAATTCTTCACCCTCTAAAAATTGCTCAAATACCACTTCACCATGTTCTTCAGGATAAAGTGATTCTACTGCTTTAATTGCGTCTTCACGTGTTTCAGCAATGATTACACCTTTACCAGCAGCTAAACCATCTTTTTTAACTACAATTGGTAAATCACAATGATTTACATATGTCAGCGCATCTGTTTTGTTATTAGTTTCTTTATATTTTGCTGTTGGAATATTATATTTTTGCATAATTTTTTTAGCGAACAACTTAGATCCTTCAATTTGAGCTGCATCTTTATTAGGACCAAACACTTTAACTCCTGATTGACGTAATTTATCAGATAAACCATCAATTAATGGTTGTTCAGGACCAACAACCACCCATTCAACCTTATTTTCTTTAACAAAGTTTAAGATTGACTCATGATCAGACTCTGCAATCTCAGTATGCACTCTTGCAACATTAGCCATAGCATCATTACCTGGAATTACGTGCAATTGATCAATTAACGGTGATTGATGCAATTTATTTGCTAAAGCATGCTCTCGACCACCTGCTCCGATAACTAAAACATTCATTTATATTACCCCTTCCATTATTTTGAATGATTAATTAATGCTTAAAGTGACGCATGCCTGTAGTCACCATGGCAATACCATATTTATTCGCCATATCTATTGAGTCTTGATCTTTAATTGATCCACCCGGTTGTATGATGGCTTTGATACCATGTTTTGCAGCTAATTCAACCGTATCATCCATTGGGAAAAAGCCGTCTGATACTAAAGCAACATTGTCATTCATTTCTATAGCACGCTCTAAAGCTATTTTGGCTGAACCAACACGGTTCATTTGACCTGCACCAATGCCTACAGTTTGTTTGGTATTGCTCAATATAACAGCATTACTTTTAACAGATGGAATCACTTTCCAACCAAGTAGCATTGCATCCCATTGATCATCTGTAGGCGCTTTTTCAGTTACTACTTTCATGTCTTCTTTAGCTACCTCAAAATTATCTTTATCTTGAACTAAATACCCACCTGAAACTGAAACAAATTCTTCTTCACGATTATCAATCGTCATATCTATTTCTAATAGACGTATGTTTTTCTTTTTAGTTAAAATGTCTAAAGCTTCATCAGTAAATCTTGGAGCAATCACTACTTCTAAAAATATAGCATGTAATGTTTCAGCTAAATCAGCAGTTACTGTTCTATTTAATGCGATAATGCCACCAAAGATAGATTGATTATCTGCATCATAAGCATGTTTAAATGCAGTTTCAATATTGTCGCCAATACCAACACCACAAGGGTTCATATGTTTAATTGCAACCGCAGCAGGCTCTTTAAATTTCTTAACAAGTGAAAGTGCAGAATCAGCATCTTTAATATTGTTAAAACTTAAAGCTTTACCATGTAATTGTTTAGCACCTGCAATTGTGTGTTTGCTATTCGAAGTACGAACAAAACGCGCTGATTGCTGAGGGTTTTCACCGTATCTTAATTGTTCACTATCACCTTTGAAAAAACTTACAATGGCATGATCATATTCGTTCGTATGTGCAAAAACTTTAATCATTAATTCTTTACGGAAATCCTCATCGAGTCGGTCTTCCTTTATGCGTTCAATGACTTCATTATAATCAGCTGGATGTACAATTGTAGTCACATGTTTAAAGTTTTTAGCTGCAGCACGTAACATTGTAGGTCCGCCAATATCGATGTTTTCAATTGCTTCTGCTTCTGTTACATCCGGTTTTGCGACTGTTTTTTGGAAAGGATATAAGTTAACTACTACCATATCGATTAAATCAATATGTTGTTCTGATAACTGTTCTAAATGTTCAGGTTTATCACGATCTGCTAAAATGCCACCATGTACTGCCGGGTGTAATGTTTTAACACGTCCGTCCATAATTTCAGGAAATTGCGTTAATTCTGAAACAGATTTCACCGGTACAGAAGCATCTTCTAAAGCACCTTTAGTTCCTCCAGTTGAATATAATTCATAATCTAATTTGATTAAAGATTTAGCAAACTCCACTATTCCACTTTTGTTTGAGACACTTAAAATTGCTTTTTTCATTATTAGATTAACTCCTTATTTAATAACTTTAGCTATAACACTTGGATAAAGTTCATACTCCAAACGCTTTACACGTTCTTCCAAATTCTCTTTAGTATCGTCCTGTTTTATATCACATTGTCGTTGTTCAATAATTTCTCCCGTATCCATACCACTATCAACATAATGTACAGTTGAACCAGTTACCTTATCGCCACTATTAAACGCTTGTCCAATAGCATCTTTCCCCTTATATTTCGGTAATAGTGATGGATGGATGTTTAAAATTTTACCTTCGTAAGCGTCTAATAAATCAGGTCCAATTAATCGCATATAGCCAGCAAGTATTATCCACTCAACTTCTTCACGCTTTAACAGTTCTATTAAATGTTGTTCGTAATCTGCTTTAGTAGTGAAATCCTTAAGCTCATTTATATTAACTGCTACTTTTAATTGTTTTGCTCGTTCAACACAATATGCATCGTGATGATCAGTATATAATGAAGTAATTTCTATATTGTTGAGCTCCCCTTTATCTGCTTTTAGCACAATATTCTCAAAATTACTACCTGATCCAGATGCAAATATAGCTACTTTAGTCACTATTCTACCCCCTCAAGTAAAATGGGTGACTCTGCATTGGCAATAATTTCACCTATTTCGTAAGAAGAAATACCTTGTTGTTTTAAGATATCAAGTGTTTGTGCAACGTCTTTTTTATCTACTATGGCTGTGAAACCAATACCCATATTAAAGACATTGTACATTTCATCCGTTCCAATATTAGCTTGTTGTTGTAACCAATCAAATACTTTTGGTGTAGGAAAAGCTTGTGTATAAATTTTCGCTGCTAATCCATCAGGTAATCCACGTGGAATGTTTTCATAGAAACCACCACCAGTGATATGATTCATTCCTTTAATTTGAACAGCTTTTTTCAAAGCAAGAATTGGTTTAACATATAATTGCGTTGGGGCTAAAAATGTTTCTAAGTATGTACGACCATCAAAATCGTCATTTAAATCAATACCAGATTCTTTAATTAATTTACGTACTAAGCTATAACCATTTGAATGTATTCCATTAGAGGCTAAACCAATGATGGCTTGACCTTCTTGAATTGCTGATCCATCAATATAGTCGTCTTTCTCGACTGCTCCAACAGCAAATCCGGCAAGGTCATATTCACCTTCATGATACATTTCACCCATTTCAGCTGTTTCTCCACCAATAAGTGCAGTGTTAGTCTCTTCGCACCCATCACTTACACCTTTAACAATCTGTTCGATTACTTCCGGAATAACTTTATTCGTTGCAATATAATCTAAGAAATATAATGGCTCAGCACCAGTAGTCAAAATATCATTTACACACATTGCTACTGCATCTATTCCGATTGTATCGTGTTTATCATTATCAATAGCCAATTTCAATTTAGTACCAACACCATCTGTACCAGAAACTAGTACAGGCGCCTTCATATTTAATTGAGACAAATCAAAGGTAGCACCAAATCCACCTAAACCACCAAGTACCTCTTTACGCATTGTTCGTTTAACATGACTAGACATTCTCTCAACCGCTTCATAACCTGCATGAATATCAACACCTGATTGTTCATAAGCTTTAGACATGAATATTACCCTCTCTATCAAAGTAGTGTTTATGATTATTAATATAATCCTGTTGACGTTGACTTAAGTTCTTATAATATTTATCTTCGTAATCAAATAGTCCTGCTGGATAATCACCTGTAAAGCTCTCTACACATAAACCACTATACGGTGCGTCATAATTTAATCCAATCGATTCAATTAGACCGTCTACGCTTAAATAAGATAATGAGTCTGCACCAATATAATCACAAATTTCTTTAGGTGACTTACTTGCAGATATGAGTTCAGCAGTCGTTGAAACATCTATTCCGTAAAAGCTTGGGAACATAAATTCTGGAGAAGCGATTCTTACGTGAACTTCTTTTGCTCCGGAGTCTTTTAACATTCTGACAATACGTTTACTCGTTGTTCCACGTACAATTGAATCATCAACTAAAACAATTCGTTTACCTTCTACGATATCCTTGACTGCCGACAATTTAACGCGGACACCTTGTTCTCTTAACTCTTGAGTCGGTTGGATAAATGTACGAGCTACATATTGGTTCTTCACCAACCCCATTTCATAAGGTAGGTGGCTTTCTTCAGCATACCCACTTGCAGCTGATAATGATGAGTTGGGTACACCAATAACCATATCTGCATTTGCAGGGCTTTCTTGTGCTAATTTTTTTCCAGATGCTTTACGAACAGCATGAACATTTTTGCCAGCAATAGTAGAATCAGGACGAGCGAAATAAATATATTCCATAGCTGAGATTGCTGTATTTGTATGACTCGTATATGATTTCACTTCAATACCTTCATTATTAATAACAACATATTCTCCGGCATGGATATCTTGCACGTATTCAGCACCTAATACATCAATGGCACATGTTTCACTAGCTAAGATGTACGTGTCATCTTGCATTTTACCTACTACCAGTGGACGGATAGCATTAGGATCTACTGCTCCATATAATGCATCTTTAGTAAGTATTGCAAATGTGAATCCGCCTTTAATTTGTCGCAAGCTCTCTTTTAAGGCTTCTTCAAAAGTTGGCGCTTTACTTCTGCGTATTAAATGCATAATCACTTCAGTGTCAGATGAAGAATGGAAGATTGCACCATGTTTTTCCAAATATTGACGTAACGTCTGGGCATTAATTAAATTACCATTGTGGCAAATCGCAACGCTCATATCGTAAAAGTGATATAAAAATGGTTGTATATTTTCAATCCCTTTATTACCTGATGTGGCGTAGCGAACATGGCCTATGGCGTTGTGTCCATCTTTAAGTTGATCCATTTGATCACCTTTTATTGCTTCTGTTAACAATCCAAGACCACGTTCACCTTTTAAAACTTCTCCATCTGATACAACAATACCTGCACCTTCTTGACCACGATGTTGTAAACTGTGAAGTCCCATATAGGTTAATTGAGTGGCTTCTGAATGATTCCAAATGCCGAACACACCACATTCTTCGTTTAATCCACTGTAGTTAAACATTGTGCAATTGCTCCTTCCCAACTTTCTTTAATCTCTGAGACTTTTTCAACAATCGAACTTTGAGCATTAGTAACTTTAAATTCATCAACATCTGTTAATTGACCAATTTCTACAGCTCCCTCAATATTTAACGTCTGTCCTTCTTTAACAACAATAATATATCGACCTTGCGTTTCACTAAACAATTGTGCATCTGAAAGGTCAATGGAAGCTTCTAATCCTAAACCATAATGAGCACTGATACGTGCTAAAGTGATCAATAAACCACCTTTACCAACTGTTTGTACGTGAGAAGCCACGCCACTTCTAATCGCATTCTTGACTGCTTCTCCTTTATTAGCTTCATCGCTTAAATCAATCGCTTCAAATTCATGATTGACTTTACCGTATAATAATTTTTCAACTTGACTACCACCAAAGTCATCTCTTGTTTCACCAACTAAATATAATTTATGACCAGCTTCAGGATGGAAATCATTTAGATAATCAATGTCATCTATCAAACCTACCATTCCTACGACAGGCGTTGGGAAAATGGATGTGCCACGTGTTTCGTTATAGAGTGATACGTTACCTGAAACTACCGGTGTTTTTAATACTTCACACGCTTCTGACATACCTTTCGTTGAATCAATTAACTGCTGATAGATTTCTTTCTTTTCAGGAGAGCCATAATTTAAGCAATCCGTCATAGCAAGTGGTGTTGCACCTACTGCTATTAAATTTCGATAGGCTTCAGCTACGACCATTTTTCCACCTTCATAAGGCTGATTAAACACATAACGCGCTTCGCCATCAATTGTAGAGGCTACAGCTTTATTCGTACCTTCAACACGAACAACTGAAGATTGTAAACCTGGTTTAATGATAGTATTGGCACCAACTTGTTGATCATATTGTTCATACAAATAATGTTTTGAGGCAATCGTTGGATGTATTAGGAGTTTCTTGAATGTTTCTTCGACATTTATAGAGCTATAGTCATTTTTAGATGTGTTATACTCTTTCACTTCACCTTCTAAAACATAGACCGGCGCTTCATCTGCAAGTGATTGAACCGGTATATCCGCGAATACTTCATCTTCATATTTAAGTACGAAGCGGTCAGTATTTGTTACCTCACCGATAACTGCACTATCAAGTTCATGTTTTTCAAATAAATCTAAAAATTTTTGTTCAGTACCTTTTTCAACTACTAATAACATTCTTTCTTGTGTTTCAGAAAGCATCATTTCATAAGGTGAAATACCTGGTTCTCGTGTAGGTACTTGATCTAAATGTAATTCAAGACCACTGCCACCTTTAGCTGCCATTTCTGATGATGAAGATGTTAAACCAGCGGCCCCCATATCTTGAATACCAACTAATTCGTCGAAAGTAATCGCTTCTAATGTGGCTTCCATTAATTTTTTACCTACAAAAGGGTCACCAATTTGAACAGATGGTCTTTTACTTTCACTTTCTTCAGTTAACTCTTCAGATGCAAAAGTTGCACCATGAATACCATCACGCCCTGTTTTTAAACCTACATAAATGACTGAGTTACCATCACCTTTAGCAGTCCCTTTTTGAATCATGTCATGATCAATAACACCTACACACATGGCATTAACCAATGGATTTCCATCATAGCGATCATCAAATTCAATTTCTCCTGCCGTAGTTGGTATACCAATACAATTACCGTAACCACCAATACCACGGACAACGCCTTTTAATAAACGTTGATTTTGTTTTACTGATAATTCACCGAATCGTAGACTGTTTAACAGATTGATTGGTCTAGCTCCAATTGATACGATATCTCTAATGATGCCACCTACACCAGTTGCAGCACCTTGATAAGGTTCGATAGCTGACGGATGGTTATGTGATTCAACTTTAAATACTACTGCTTGATTATCACCAATATCCACAACACCTGCGCCTTCACCTGGTCCCATTAAGACATGCTCACCAGTAGTTGGAAATTGTTTTAAGAATGGTTTAGAGTGCTTATAAGAACAGTGCTCACTCCACATAACCGAGAAGATGCCTATCTCTGTAAAATTAGGTTCTCTTCCTAATATTTCACAAACTTTGTTATATTCTGCGTCACTTAAGCCCATATCTTGATATAATTTTTCAAACTTAATTTCTTCAATACTAGGTTCGATAAACTTAGACATTTTGTTCCCTCCAACTATTAACCATTGCTTCAAATAATTTCACGCCACTGTCAGTTCCAAGAATTTTTTCAAGCGCACGTTCAGGGTGTGGCATCATTCCGCAAACATTACCTGCTTTATTTACAATACCTGCAATATTTTCATGAGAGCCATTTGGATTATCTTCATATGTTAAGATAATTTGATTATTTTCAACTAATTCGTTATATATGTCATCTGTGCAATAATAATGACCTTCGCCATGCGCTACTGGATAAACTACAATTTCATTTTCACCATACAAATTTGTAAAAGGAGTTTGATTATTAGCAATTTTTAGATTTTCATTTCTGCTAATAAATAAATGAGAATCATTATGAAGTAATGCACCAGGTAATAAACCAATCTCAGTGAGAATTTGGAATCCGTTACATACACCTAGAACGGGTTTGCCATCATTAGCCAAGCGCTTTACTTCGTTAATTATTGGTGCTACACTCGCCATTGCACCTGAACGTAAATAGTCTCCAAATGAAAAACCACCAGGAATTAATACGCCATCATAACCTTCCAATGATGTCTCACGATAATCAACATAATCTGCTTGCGCACCTGACTTAATCGCTGCGTTGTACATATCTCTATCACAATTAGATCCTGGGAATACGAGAACTGCAAATTTCATTTTATGCATTCTCCTTTTCGTCAACGATTTTATAACTATATTCTTCAATTACAGTATTTGCGAATAACTTTTCGCTTAATGTCGTCACAATGTTATCGACCGCTTCATCAGTTGCTTCGTCAACCGTCATGTATAAAACTTTACCTACACGAATATCATTAACTTGTTTATAACCTAAGTCGTGAACAGCTCGATTTAGTGCTTGTCCTTGAGTATCTAACACCTGTGGTTGTAATGTAATGTGAAGTTCAATAGTTTTCATTATTTTAATTCCTCCAATTTATTTAAAAATGTTGTATATGTGTCAATAAGTGAACCTGTATCATTGCGATAGACGTCTTTATCAAAGTTAGAATCAGAATATTTATCCCAAATACGACATGTATCTGGAGAAATTTCATCAGCTAATAAAATTTTACCGTCAGAAGTTTTACCAAATTCAACTTTAAAATCAACTAATCTTAAATCCATCTCATCCATCAATTGAACTAATACTTTATTAATATCTTTAGCCATAGTTTTTAGTGTTTCAATTTCACTATCGTTCGCTATTTTTAAAAGTTTAACGTGATCATCCGTAATTAATGGATCATTTAAGTCATCATTTTTATAGAAAAATTCAACTAACGGTGCTTCGAATTCATAACCTTTGTTAAAACCTAAGCGTTTCGTTATAGAACCTGTTGCTATGTTACGTACTACAACTTCTAGTGGAATGATTTTAACTTCTTCAACTAATTGTTCCGTTTCAGAAAGCTGCTTAATAAAATGACTCGCAATTCCATGTTGAGCTAAATATTCAAATATTATAGAGGTAATTTGATTATTTAATCGTCCTTTACCTTCCATTTTGTCTTTTTTTGCACCATTACCAGCCGTAACTTCATCTTTATACTCAACTCTCAATTGACCTACATTGTCTGTTGAGAAAATTCTTTTCGCTTTTCCTTCATATAATAGCGCCATTAACTATTCTCTCCCTTCAAACTGTTTGAGCATATCTTTCTCAGTTTCATCGACATTATTCGTTAAAATTGTCATATGCCCCATTTTACGATTAGGTTTACGTTCAGGTTTCCCATAAATATGAACATGCCATTCTGGATGATTAGCAAACTTATCTTCTAATAAATCTAAATCGCGACCCAACAAATTCATCATCACTGCAGGTTTTAAAATTTCAATTTCTTTTGGAAGATTTTGTCCAGTAACTGCTAATATATGTGTATCAAATTGTGAATAATCACAAGCTTCAATTGAATAATGTCCGGAATTGTGTGGTCGTGGTGCAATTTCATTTACATATAATTGATTTGATTTATCGATGAAGAATTCGACTGTAAACGTACCTACAAAATGTACCTCATTAATAATTTTATTTACTTCATCTCTAGCTTCTTGTTCCTTATCACTTCTCGCAGGCACAATGGTTTTAAATAATATTTGATTTCGATGTTCATTTTCTTGAAGAGGGAAATACGTAATTTGTTTTTGGTTACCAATCGTAACAGTTAAAGAAACTTCGAGTGCAATATCAAGAAATTGTTCTGCTACACACTCTTGTTGTGAAATGAGATCTTTAGCTTCTTGAATGGATTCTTCATTTTTAACTAAGACTTGTCCTTTACCGTCGTATCCACCAAAACGCGTTTTAACTATAAATGGATATCCTAATTGATTAATCACAATATTTAGGTCTTTTTCCTCTTTAATAGGTAAAAAAGGAACAATTTTAGATCCTGCTTGTTGTAATGTTTGTTTTTCAGTTAAACGATCTTGTAATAATTGAATAGCTTGATAACCTTGAGGAATATTGAATTTTTGAGTTAGACGAATAAGTTGTTCAGCTGAAATATTTTCAAACTCATAGGTGATTACATCAGATTTCTCACCGAGTTCATGCAAAGCTTCTTCATCGTCATAAGCGGCAGTTATAAATTCGTGAGCTACTGATTTACACGGACTATCAGGGTTAGGGTCTAAACAAATGACTTTAAAACCCATTTTTTGAGCAGATTGAGCCATCATTTTACCTAATTGACCGCCTCCAATAATACCAATCGTGTCACCGAACTTTAATTTACTGAAGTTCATTTTGCATTTCACCAACTTTATCTACTAGACTTTGCTCATATTCATCTAAATGTTTACGAACTGATTCATTACTAATACTTAAAATTCTCGCAGCTAATATCCCAGCATTTTTTGCACCTGCATTACCTATTGCAGTTGTAGCCACCGGAATACCTCCTGGCATTTGAACAATCGATAATAAAGAATCCAATCCTTTTAAACTTTTTGACTCAATCGGTACTCCTATAACAGGTATTGTTGTCATTGATGCAACCATTCCTGGTAGATGTGCAGCGCCACCTGCACCAGCAATAATGACATCGTATCCATGTGTTCTAGCTTGACTTGCAAATTCATACATTAATTTAGGCGTACGATGTGCCGAAACGACTTTCTTATCGTACGGTATTTCGAATTTATCTAACATCGCACAACTTTCTTGCATAACCTTCCAATCTGAAGAACTACCCATAATAACCGCTACTTTCACGTTGTACACCCTTTCAAAAGTTTGAAATTTATTTACGATTAGTTGTATATTACAGATATAGCATAACAATCATGAGATGCTTTTTCAATCAAAAATCGAACTTTAACTTAATTTTTACTTTTAATTTACGTCTTTCGGCTATCGATTGACGTGACAGAAGATTTAAAGTTAAGGTATAAGTATGATTTAAACAAACAAGGAGGAATTTTTTGTGGTTGCAAAAATTTTAGATGGGAAACAAATTTCTAAGGACTACAGACAAGGTTTACAAAATCAAGTTGAAGCTTTAAAAGAAAAAGGTTACACACCAAAATTATCCGTAATCTTAGTAGGTAATGATGGTGCGAGTCAAAGCTATGTAAACTCTAAAAAGAAAGCTGCTGAAAAAATCGGTATGATTTCTGAAATTGTTCATTTAGATGAGGATACTTCTGAAGAAGATGTATTAAAAGAATTAGACCGTTTAAACAATGATGATTCAGTAAGTGGAATATTAGTTCAAGTACCTCTTCCTAAACAAGTAAGTGAACAAAAAATCTTAGATGCGATTAATCCTGAAAAAGACGTTGATGGCTTCCACCCCTCAAATATCGGTAAGTTATATATTGATGAGCAAACTTTTGTTCCATGTACGCCACTAGGCATTATGGAAATTCTTAAACATGCTGATATTGATTTAGAAGGTAAAAATGCAGTTGTTATTGGTCGTAGCCATATTGTCGGTCAACCAGTATCAAAATTATTATTACAAGCTAACGCTACAGTAACTATTCTACATTCACGTACTAAAGACATGCATAGCCATTTGAAAGATGCTGATGTTATTGTCAGTGCAGTTGGTCAACCAGGTTTAGTAACTAAAGATGATGTAAAAGAAGGCGCTGTTATTGTTGACGTTGGTAATACTCCAGATGAGAATGGTAAATTAAAAGGTGACGTTGAATTTGAAGAAGTTAAAGAAGTTGCCGGTGCAATTACGCCAGTTCCAGGTGGCGTTGGCCCATTAACAATAACTATGGTGCTTAATAATACATTATTAGCTGAAAAAATGCGTCGTGGCATTGAATAATATAATTATTCTTACTTAAACTATATGTATGTTGAGTAAGTCGTTTAAATTTCAATTAAACAAAGCGAAATAAAAGCACAGGGATGATGTTTATTAAATATCATCCCTGTGCTTTATTCATTTATAATTTATACAAAATCATATTAATAAATATCTATTTCAATATTAAACTGCAACACTTAATTTTGGTACAAATGTTTCATAATGAATATGACTTTGATCAACATCTAATGCTTTTAATACTTCAATAACAGATTGAATGAATTTAGCACCACCACAAACATAAATCTCTGTATTTTCACTTATATATTTTTCTAAGTATTCTTTAGTTAAATAGCCATTTTTTTCGCGATCATAAAGTTCATATTTTGCTTTGTCTGATTTTTGACTAATATTTTCTAAATATGAAGTGAATGGTGTATCATTGACATCTCCAGTTACTTGAATAAATTGAGCATTACTATCTTTAACAACCACTTCATTAAACATTGAAACTAATGGTGTAACACCGATACCCGCACCAATAAATAATTGAGGCTTTTCAGGATTTGCAACCGCAAATGGACCTACGGGTGCTGATAAATTAATTTTGTCTCCTTCTTTTAATTCATCATGCAATATAGTTGAAACTTCACCTTCATGGTCAGTTGTCACATCACGTTTAACAGCAAATGTTAAACGCTCGTTTTCTCCAGATACAATTGAATAATGTCTTTTTGCGCGATATGGCATTTTTTCACTACTTACATCCACAGTGATGTATTCACCAGGTGTAAATTGACTTAAATCATAGTCAGTAGATTTAACTGTGAAAGCTTTGATATCTGAAGATAATTGTTCGATTTTTTCGATTTCAAAAGGTTGGAAACCTTCCCAAAGCATACTAGCATAGATATCTTTTTCAACTTGAATAAACACATCTGCGATTTCTTGATAAGCTTTCTTCCAAGTTTGTATGATTGGATGATCATCTTCTAGTCCTACTACTGCCTTTATTGCTTCTATTAAATTTTCTCCAACAATGTCATAACCTGCTGGCGGAACTTCTAATGCACAATGTTTATAAGCGATTTCTTTAACTACAGGCATGATGTTGCCTAAATTATCAATATTAACAGCTGCTGCTAAAACACTTTGCGCTAATGCAGTTGATTGAAATCCTTTTTGTTGGTTCGTTTGGTTAAACATATTTTTTAATTCTGGATGTTGATTGAACATTCTATTGTAAAAATATGAGGTTATTTCAGTCCCTTTCTCTTGTAATACTGGTACCGTTTCTTTGATAATGCCTTTTTCTTTTTCATTTAACATGAAAGTCACTCCCATTTAGTTAAATATTTCAAACCTTTTCCAAATTCATTCTATTCCAATTTGCAAAATTTTTAAATCAATTGTAATTAAATTCACAAATTCTTCATTTTACATAATCTTAATATATATTTTTCTTCTTATTATTTAAATTCTTAAAATAATACGATATATTAGGACTATAGTATGATGTTTATTTTCAGAATATATTGTATAGTTTAATTAAATTACTCAATGACTTTATTTTTTTAACGGAGGTTAACTTAATGAATAAACTAATCCAGTCACTTTCAGCGCTAGGCGTCTCCGCAACTCTAGTTACCCCCAACTTAAGTGCAGAAGCAACAACTAATCACTCCCCGGAGCTTAGAGGTGTGAATGATATCGTAATCGAAAAAGGCCAAAATTATAATCTACTAAATGGAATTAGTGCTTATGATAAAGAAGATGGTGATTTAACACATAAGATCACTGTAGATGGTCATGTTGATACTTCTAAAGTAGGCAAATATAAAGTGAAATATAATGTCATTGATTCAGATGGTGCAGAAGAAACTTCAACTCGATACATAGAAGTTAAATAATATGACAAATTTTTGAGATGAGATGAATAATCTCATCTTTTTTTGTGTCAAAAACCCTTGAAAACATTGAAATTGATAACGTTTCTCAACTGCATGCGTATTTCACTTAAATTTGTCATTTTTCACAGAATAGACACATAATTTTAACAAATCTTACATTCCCCGTCATTCCTATTGTTTCTAGTTGTTTCCTATATATAATTATAATTTTTTTCGGATAAGTACTTGTAAATATTGCGTAATAAACTAAAATTAATGATAAGCCCTACATTTGTAGTATTAGGAGGTCAAAAAAGTGTCAAAATTTAAGTCTTTGCTTCTAATGTTCGGCACGCTAATTTTACTTAGTGGTTGTTCGAATGTTGAAGTATTTAATGCAAAAGGGCCAGTAGCAAGTAGTCAGAAGTTCTTGATTATCTATTCAATCATCTTCATGCTTGTTATTGTTGCTGTTGTACTTACTATGTTCGCTATTTTTATTTTCAAGTATAGCTACAATAAAAACAGCGAAACTGGTAAGATGCACCACAATTCTTTAATTGAAACAATTTGGTTTGTGGTACCTATCATTATCGTAATTGCTTTATCTATTCCAACAGTTAAAACTTTATACGATTATGAGAAACCACCAGAAAGTAAGGAAGATCCAATGGTTGTATACGCAGTAAGTGCTGGATACAAATGGTTCTTCGCTTATCCAGAACAAAAAGTTGAAACGGTTAATACTTTAACTATTCCTAAAAATCGTCCTGTAGTATTCAAATTACAAGCTATGGATACGATGACAAGTTTCTGGATTCCTCAACTAGGTGGTCAAAAATATGCCATGACTGGCATGACAATGAATTGGACTTTACAAGCCGATCAAACAGGTACTTTCAGAGGTCGTAACTCAAACTTCAATGGTGAAGGTTTCTCTCGCCAAACGTTTAAAGTACACTCTGTAGACCAAAGTGAATTCGATTCTTGGGTTAAAGATGCTAAGAGCAAGAAAACACTTAGCCAAGATGAGTTCGATAAACAACTCTTACCAAGTACACCTAATAAAGAATTGACATTCAGTGGTACTCATATGGCATTCGTTGACCCTGCAGCTGATCCAGAGTACATCTTCTACGCTTACAAACGTTACAATTATGTTCAAAAAGATCCTAACTTTGTAGCTGAGAAGGACTTATACAAAGATGTTACTGATAAACCACAAAAACCAGCTCGTAAGGTTCAAATCACTAACGCTAACTATAAGCGTCATGGTATGAAACCTATGATTCTTGGTAACAATGATCCTTATGATTATGAATTCAAGAAAGAAGAAGATCATAACTCTAAGGAAATGGAAAAAATCAGTAAAAGTGCAAAAGACGAAAATGCGTCTAAATTTGGTAGCAAAGCAGACAATGATCATGGAGGTGGACATTAATGAATTTTCCATGGGATCAATTGCTCGTTAAAGGTAACTGGATGATTACAATGGCACAAATTGGTGCGCCATTCCTAGTTATTGGTTTAATCGCAGTAATTACTTACTTCAAGTTATGGAAATATCTTTACAAAGAATGGTTCACATCCGTAGACCATAAAAAAATCGGTTTAATGTACTTAATTTGTGCCGTACTTATGTTCGTTCGTGGTGGTATTGATGCATTACTATTACGTACTCAATTAACAATTCCAGATAATACTTTCTTGGAATCAAATCACTATAACGAAATCTTCAGTACGCACGGCGTTATCATGATTATCTTTATGGCTATGCCATTCGTATTTGGTTTATGGAACGTAGTCGTTCCACTACAAATTGGGGCTCGTGATGTGGCGTTCCCAGTTATGAATAACATTAGTTTCTGGTTATTCTTCGTTGGTATGATTTTATTCAACCTTTCATTCATTATTGGTGGTTCACCAGCGGCTGGTTGGACAAACTACGCACCATTAGCTGGTGAATTTAGTCCAGGCCCAGGTGTTAACTATTACCTAGTCGCAATACAGATTTCAGGTATTGGTACTTTAATGACTGGTATTAACTTCTTCGTAACAATACTTAGATGTAAAACACCAACAATGAAATTCATGCAAATGCCTATGTTTACTGTAACAACATTTATTACGGCTTTAATCGTAATTCTTGCGTTCCCAGTATTCACAGTTGTACTTGCATTAATGACTACTGACCGTGTATTTGGAACTGCATTCTTTACAGTTGCCGATGGCGGTATGCCAATGTTATGGGCAAACTTCTTCTGGGTATGGGGGCACCCTGAGGTTTATATCGTTATCTTGCCTGCATTTGGTATTTATTCAGAAATTATTCCAACATTTGCTCGTAAACGTTTATTCGGACACCAAAGTATGGTGTGGGCAACTGCTGGTATCGCATTCTTAAGTTTCTTAGTTTGGGTTCACCATTTCTTCACAATGGGTAATGGTGCTTTAATCAACTCATTCTTCTCAATTTCAACAATGTTAATCGGTGTACCAACCGGGGTTAAATTATTTAACTGGTTATTAACATTATATAAAGGACGTATTACGTTCGAGTCACCTATGCTATTCTCATTAGCCTTCATCCCTAACTTCTTATTAGGTGGGGTTACAGGTGTAATGTTAGCGATGGCATCAGCTGACTATCAATACCATAATACTTATTTCTTAGTAGCTCACTTCCACTATACATTGGTTACTGGTGTTGTATTTGCCTGCCTAGCTGGTTTAATCTTCTGGTATCCTAAGATGATGGGTTACAAATTAAACGAAAAATTAAATGCGTGGTGCTTCTGGTTATTCATGATTGGATTTAACGTATGTTTCTTACCACAATTCATTCTTGGATTAGACGGAATGCCTCGTCGTTTATACACTTATATGCCTTCTGATGGTTGGTGGTTATTAAACCTAATCTCTACTATTGGTGCATTATTAATGGCTGTTGGTTTCCTATTCTTAGTAGTAAGCATTGTATACAGTCATATCAAAGCTCCACGTGAAGCTACTGGAGATAACTGGGATGGTCTTGGACGTACTTTAGAGTGGTCTACTGCTTCTGCAATTCCACCTAAATACAACTTTGCTATCACTCCAGATTGGAATGACTATGATACATTTGTTGATATGAAAGAACATGGTCGTCATTATTTAGATAACCATAATTATAAAGACATTCATATGCCAAACAATACACATACAGGTGTAATTATGGGTATATTCATGTTATTAGGTGGTTTCTTCTTAATCTTCGAAACTGTAATCCCTGCTGCAATCTGCTTAGTAGGTATTCTTGGTTCATTAGTTTACCAAAGTTTCGTACAAGATCATGGTTATCATATTCCTGCTTCTGAAGTTGCTGAAAATGAAGCTCGTTTAAGAGAAGCTCGTATTAAAGAAAGGGAGGCTGTAGGTCATGAGTCATGATACAAATACTGTTGATTCACGTACGCACGAAGGTCAATTAAATAAACTTGGCTTCTGGATTTTCCTTACAGCCGAATTCTCATTATTCGGTACTTTGTTCGCAACGTTATTAACGTTGCAACATGGTGGCGATTATGCTGGCAAAATGACAACAGAATTATTCGAGTTACCGCTTGTATTAATTATGACGTTTGCCTTATTAATTAGTTCTTACACATGTGGTATTTCAATTTATTACATGCGTAAAGAAAAACAAAACTTAATGATGTTCTGGATGATTCTTACTGTCCTTTTAGGTATAGTGTTCGTTGGATTCGAAATTTACGAATTTGCTCACTATGTTTCTGAAGGTGTAACACCACAAATTGGATCTTATTGGTCTAGTTTCTTCATCCTATTAGGTACACACGGTGCTCACGTATCATTAGGTATTGGTTGGATCATTTGTTTATTAATTCAAGTGGCTACACGTGGTCTTAATAAATTTAATGCTCCTAAATTATTTATTGTAAGTTTATACTGGCACTTCTTAGATGTTGTTTGGATCTTCATCTTCACTGCCGTATATATGATAGGGATGGTGTATAGCGGATGAATACAATCGTAAAACATACAGTCGGCTTTATTGCCTCAATCGTCTTGACGTTATTAGCAGTTTTCGTAACTCTATACACAAACATGACATTCCATGCTAAAACAACAATCATCTTTGGCTTTGCTTTTATTCAAGCTGCAGTTCAATTATTAATGTTCATGCACTTAACTGAAGGTAAAGATGGTCAAGTACAATCGTTCAAAGTTATCTTTGCGATTATCATCACATTAGTGACTGTTATTGGTACGTATTGGGTTATGCAAGGTGGACATTCTCACCACTTATAATTTAATATTTATCTCACACAAAGAACCTGTTATGAAACTCGTCAAAGTTTCAAACAGGTTCTTTCTATATGCTTTCATTACATACCTTATTTAAGTTATCTTTAATTTAAATCATTTATTGTGAAGGAGATGCATTTGAATAATGACTTTACCTATAATCATAGATACTGATCCAGGAATTGATGATGCTGCTGCATTGAGTGTTGCCCTATCACATCCATTCTTCAATGTAAAAATGATTTCCACAGTCAATGGAAATGTCAATATAGAAAAAACGACTGCTAATGCTCTGAAATTGAAAGCCTTCTTCAATAGTGACGTACCTGTTCACAGAGGTTCTGCAAAACCGTTAATTAATAAAGCAATAGATGCAAGCCAAGTTCATGGTGAAAGTGGTATGAATGGATACGACTTCCCATCTATATCAAATGACCAATTAGCTTCTACTAACTCAATAACTGCAATGAAGGAGATACTTTTACATTCAAACACCCCTATTACGCTTATAGCGTTAGGTCCACTTACGAATATTGCTCTATTGATAAGTACGTTTCCTGAAGTTAAAGATCATATTAAAGAAATTGTCTTAATGGGGGGAAGTTCAGGACGAGGTAATGTAACGCCACTTGCAGAGTTTAATATCTATAGTGATCCTGAAGCAGCGCATATTGTTTTTGAGAGTGACCTTCCCATCACTATGATTGGACTTGATTTAGCACGACAATCGCTGTTAACTCATGACTATTTAGCGTCATTTGAACATATGAGTAGAACAAGTTCAATGCTCTATCAAATCTTTCAACATTATAAAGAGAAAGACTTCGCTAAAGGGTTAAAATTATATGATGTCTTCACAGTATTATATTTACTTGATCCTGAAAGCTATGAAACGATACTAGCTAGTGTACGAATTGAATTACATGGCACATTGACCAAGGGAGCTACAGTTGTTGATTACGACTCCCCCTATCCAAATTGTAAAATTGTTACTTCAAGTCTAAATAAGAACTACTGCTCAATTTTTAAAGACACAATTAAATAATTCATTTTAATTAAAAAAGCTATAACAAAATGCATCTTTATTACATTTCGTTATAGCTCTCTTTATTTGGTTTCATAAATATTTTGACCAAGTAATTGATAATAAATATGAGAAATAATTGACTCATTTGACACTTTAGAATAATCAACTTTATTCGTAGCCAGTACAATAATATAATCTTCATTAAAATATACCGTAAATATTTGACCGAAAAACACACCATTAATTCGATTGACTTGAGGAGTCGAATAGAATCCATATCTATAAGATTCTGGATATTTAGTGCTCCCAATTTCTTGAAGTAAAGATGTTGTAACTGCTTGATTGAAAATATTATTTTGCTGTAAATCATTAACTAATCTAGCCATATCATGTGTAGACATAAATAAATTTCCTGCACCATAATATTGATCTAATACATTCGGATTCATCGTTTTTAGTTTATTATTTTTTACTTTATATCCAGTGGCCATATTCTTTTTATAAGGCTTTTCATTAAAGAAAGCACTATGCTCTAAATGATAGGGTTCTGCTAGTAATTTATAATAATTTTCCACATAAGAATGATGTGTTACTGCTTCTATAACTTGCGCAAGAACTAGATAGTTAGAATCGTTATATAAATGCTTATGATAATATTTACTATTAATCCCTCTTCTTTGAATATCATGAACTGCCCCATCTAAACTCTTTGTATTAGGATTAGCATTAAATTTATATAAACCACTTCTATGTAACATTAAATCTTTCAATGTAATTGTTTTATTTGTCTTAAACCATGGCAAATACTTAGTAACAGGGTCATTAATATTAATTTTGTTTGATAATTCTAAGTGTTTGAGTACTAAGCCAGTAGTGAATTTTTGAGCTGATCCAATTAAATACATCGTATTTGCATTGCTTTTTTTCTTACTGCTAATATTTTGATAACCATACCCTTTATCAAGCATTAATTTTCCATCTTTTAAAACTGTAATTGATCCATTGAAATGAACATTTTTTAAATACGTATTAATTTGTTCAATATTATCATCTTTTGCTTGAACCGTTTTGAGCTTATCAACTGTTTTATGGCTTTTATCACGATGTTCTATATAAGCCTTATTATCATTAACATTGTTATATTCACTGTCCTTAATACTATAGTTAGTAATTTTAATGACGAATAATATAATGAGAAGTATTAAAACAATTAATACTAAAATAAAAGCTATAATTTTTAATTTGTTATTTTTCATGGGGTCCCTCTTACGTCTAATATAGAAGTATATCTAAATTAAAACCTATTCTATCTAAATCATTTTTTATTCGTTTAATATTTTATATTATATAACACAACACCATTGAATTCATCTTACTTTAATCATACAGTTATAATTTTTTATTACATCGTACTTTAGTATGATAAAGTATTATCTAATATTGCTTAATCATCTTTTGTAAATTCTATTTTAATAATGTAAATTTTGTATTAAACTTAAAGTTGTAATTCTCTCCAAAAAGTAATACAATTTAAGGCTATGAGAGTATACATTATATATAATTGCACCATCCTTACAACTTTGAATACAAGCAAAAAATATAAATTTATTTTTGATTTTATACTTCATGTTAAATAAAAATGTAACGATTTTTATTTTTCAAATCATAAAATCTCTTATAAAAGATAATATGTATAGGAGCAAATGCTATGAACCGATTTTTAAAATATTTTATGATGTTACTTACACTAGTACTAATCGTTGTTCCTGTAATTTTTATCATCAATTTGTATAAAACTTCTGAAAGTGCAATGCAAGCCTCATATGATAAATCTGATTCGAAGCGTCAATCAAACATACGCGAAGGAAAAGTAAACCCTTCTAAAGATGCAGTTTCAATCTTATTTTTAGGAATTGATGATAATGAAGGTCGTCGTAAAAATGGCCAAACTACAGAACATTCAAGAACGGATTCTATGATTCTTTCTACCCTCAGTCCTGAAAAGCGTCAAATACGATTACTTAGTATCCCACGTGATACGATTAGTTATATACCAAAAGTTGGTTATTACGACAAGATAACTCACGCACATGCTTACGGAGGACCTGTAGCTGCTATGGATTCTGTCGAGGCGACATTAAACGTTCCTGTTGATTATTATGTACGAGTAAATATGGATGCCTTCGTTGAGGCAGTTGATGAACTTGGCGGTATTTATTATGACGTCCCTTACGACTTAAATGAGCCTAATACAGACGATAGCGGTAGAATTAAAATTAAAAAAGGCTATCAAAAACTTAATGGTGATGAAGCGCTAGCCGTTGCAAGAACACGACATCACGATTCTGATTTAAAACGTGGCGAAAGACAAATGGATTTAATTAAATTATTATTCCAAAAAGCTAAGAGCCTTGATTCATATGATAAATTAGATGATTTAGTACAAATAGTTGGAAAAAATGCGAAACATAATTTAACTTCTTCTGAAATCAAATCTCTAGCATCTATGTACTTATCTGATGACATTGAATTTAAAAAGTCTCAACTCAAGGGTAAAGATGATTACTTACAAAATATTTACTATTATAATCCGAGCGTTAGTAGTATTATGAAATATTCAAATATATTGCGTTCTGATTTAGGACTATCTAAAATAACAGATAAGGATGAATTCTTAGATCAACGCGTTATTAAACATTACGGTACACTTGTACCACTTACACCTCTTGATCAGTCTTTATTGAAAAATAATCAAAAAGATTCATCTTCTTCTGATGATAACAACAAGGATTCAACAAATTCAGATAACAATAATAATATACAATCATCTGAAGAAAATAGTTCAAACTCAAATGAAGGTATTGACCAAAGTAGTCAAGGTAGTACTCAAAGTGATAACTACAATCAGACAAATAGTTCTGATTCATTCAATAACAATCAAGATCAAATGAATCAAATTTACTAATTGAGAGGAGCATAAACTATGTCACGTAAAACATATGAAAAAGCTGCTAACATTAATGGTATGTTTAATGTTTTAGAGCAACAAATTATTCATAGCAAAGACATGGCATTATTTAGAAGTGAATTCTTTTACGTTAATCATGAACATCGTGAAAATTTTGAAGCATTATTAGTCTACTATGGTGAAAATTCTGTTAATCCAATTGTAAATGGTGCGTGCTACATTCTTGCTTTACCAGAAATCTTCAATAAAGTAGATGTTTTTGAATCGGATTTACCGTTCTCATGGGTTTATGATGAAAATGGTATTACTGAGACAATGCAAAGTATTAGCGTTCCTCTTCAATATCTTATTGCGGCAGCATTAGAAGTTACTGATGTAACATTATTCAAGCCTTCAGGTTTTACAATGGGCATGAATAATTGGAATATTGCTCAAATGAGAATATTTTGGCAGTACAGTGCGATTGTTCGCCAAGAAGCCTTATAATAAAACAATTTCCACTCCTTTTTACAAATTTGCTGTAAAAAGGAGTTTTTTTTATATCTTTAAATCATATAGAATAACTTTATACTTTTATAAATTTTATTTTTGAAACTTTTAATAATTACATATATATGGGGGAATTAAGATGTTTGAAATAGTAAAAAACAAAGATATGTTATCAGAATGTTTTTATATTAGAAGAGAAGTATTTGTGAAAGAACAAGGTGTTCCCTTGGAAAATGAATTAGATTCATTTGAGGAAGAATCTACACATATTATTGGCTACGACAAAAATCATGTACCTTTTGCATGTGCGAGATTTAGACCTTATAACAACGCAGCAAAAGTAGAAAGAGTTGCTATTTTAAAACCTTATAGAAAAGATGAGTATGGCAAAACAATGATGCACGCTATTGAACGTTTTGCAAAAGATAAAGGATACAATCAATTAGTTTTAAATGCTCAAGTACAAGCTCAAGGCTTTTATGAGAAACTAGGTTATATTCAAACGGGCCCAGTTTTTATTGAGGAAAATATCGATCATATAAAAATGTATAAGAATATTTAAACTATTTATATTCTAAATTCATAGAGTACTTGTAATTAATTAAATAGACTATCTCATTTTTTTAATAGTAGCTTAAACTAATGTATTTTAAATTATCTGTGCTTCGTAATGTAGTCCTTAGTAAAATCATAATTTGTTTACTATATGTAAGAAAGTATTAAAGTTAGTTTACAAATAAGTTAAATCTAATCATAGCCTTAATTTAAATACTATAATGAATTTGTAATATTAATAATAACGAGGAGTAACAAAATGACCAAAAAGTTTAATTTAAAATTTCCTTCGATGATTGCGATTACATTATTTGGTGCTGCATTTACTTCACAACATGCACATGCAGCTGAAGCTAATCAAAATTCGAATAATACAAATAATGTTATTGATGATCAACAAAATATAGAAAATGCTGAGCAAGCTAAAAAAGAAGTAACTAATTCAGCTCAAAATGTATCAGGGGTACAAACGTATCAAAATCCTTCTGATGTTAAAGCATCTGTTGCTACAGTAAGCAAAACGTATGATGCTAAATTAGATAATTTAACTTCAACAACACAGACTCAAGATCAACAAAGTACGCAAAATCAAAGTATTGCTAACACAAACGCTACTAATTCAAATAGTGAGCTAGCTAATGTTAAAGATAGCAAGCAAGAAGTTTCATCTTCAAATAAATCTGATCAAAAAACTAATATCAATAACACACAAAGTAATACTGATGCTAATAAGAAAACATTGCAAGCTTCTAAAAACGCTTTATCATCATCTCAAGTTCAGCCAAATAATGATACGTCTGCTAATAGTAATCAAAACACTACACAAAATGTTAATAATCAAATTGATGAAAGTAGCTCTAACTCACAACAAGAGAATAGTTTAACTTCATCAAATAAGAAGCAATTGAATTCATCAACTGTTACTCCATCACAATCTAATCAAATGACTCAGTCTAACAACCAAATGGAGTCTAAGCAAAGCAGTGATAAGAGAGTTAGTACTTATAGTAATAATGATAATAATTCAACTCAAATAAACGTAGATCAAGCTAAAACATCACAAGAAGCTAATACTAAGAATGCATCAGCATCAAAAACAACTCAAACATCTACATCTAACAGTACACAATCAGGTTATTCTGGATTTAGATCTGTTGGTGGCAAAGGTGGTCCAGCAACTTCAGTAAAAACAGTTAAACGTTATGCAGCTAAAGCAACTACATCATCTTTACCGAAATATAAACCACAAGTAAGTTCATCAATCAACAATTATATTCGTTCGAATAACTTACAAGCACCTAAAATCGAAGAAAATTATTCATCTTATTTCCCTAAATATGGATATCGTAATGGTGTAGGTAAACCTGAAGGTATTGTAGTTCATGAAACGGCTAATGATAACTCAACTATTGATGGTGAAATTAATTACATGAAAAACAATTACAACTCAGCTTTCGTTCATGCATTTGTAGACGGTAACCGTATTATAGAAACTGCCCCTACTGACTACTTATCATGGGGTGCGGGTCCAAATGCTAATGATCGTTTTATAAATGTTGAAATTGTTCATACACATGACTATGCTTCATTCGCTAAATCAATGAATAACTATGCAGATTATGCTGCAACACAATTACAATATTATGGATTAACACCTAATAGTGCTGAAAATGATGGTCAAGGTACAGTTTGGACTCACTATGCAATTAGTCGATTCCTAGGTGGTACAGACCATTCTGACCCACACGCTTACCTACAAAGCCATAACTATACTTATAATGAATTATACGATTTAATTAATGAAAAATATTTAATTAAAACAGGCCAAGTAGCACCTTGGGGTACTACTTCAAGTAGTAGCTCATCTAATACCAATAAAGGTGGTTCAAGTAATAGTGGTTCAACTACTACATCACCAAAATTAACTGTTAAGTCAAATAGTGGCTTAGCTCAAATTAAAACTGATAATAGTGGTGTTTACACAACAGTTTATGATGATAAAGGTAAAGCTACTAACCAAGTTCATAACACTTTATCTGTAACTAAATCTGCCACACTTGGTAAAGATAAGTATTATCTAGTATCTGACTACAATAGTGGTAAAGTGTACGGTTGGGTTAAGCAAGGAGAAACCGTTTATAATACAGTAAAATCTCCTGTAAAAGTAAACCAATCATATAATATAAAATCAGGTGCTACGCTATATACAGTGCCATGGGGTAACTATAATCAAGTAGCTGGAACTGTTTCAAAATCTAATACAGCGCCATTTAAAGCAACAAAGTCTCAACAAGTTGGCACAGCCACTTATTTATATGGGTCTTTAAATGGTAAAAATGGATGGGTTAGCCAAGCATTTCTATCTAATATAACTAAACCAGCTTCTGGAAGTAAAACACCTACTGTAGATAATACTTTAAAAGTATCGAATCTTAAGAATACATTAGGTCAAGTTTCTACTAAGAATAAAGGAACGTATACAACTGTTTATGATAAAAATGTGAAAGCTAACGCAACTATTGGTGGAAAAACGTACAACATAACTAAGAAAGCTACGTTGAAAAATAAAGATTATTACTTAATTTCTGATTATAATGGTAATACTTCACGTGGTTGGGTACCTGCTTCGGAAATTTCTGTTAAAACTACAACACCTAACAAAACTAATGCCACTTATTACGATATTAATGGAAATGCAAATATTTACGACACACCTTGGGGAACAGCTAAACAAGTTAAAGCTACAGTACCTTCAAGTGGTAAACAGTTAAAATCAATTGATAACCTTAAAGTTGGTAACGAAACGTACTTACACGGTGTAATCAACAATGTTTGGGGTTGGATTAAATCAACTGATGTTAAACAAACACCTAAAGTAAATGCTAAATTTGCTGTAAACACTAAAGCTACTAAGCCATCTACTGCATCAACTCAAACTGTGTCGAAAGTAGCTCAAGTTAATGCGAACAACAGCGGTGCACGTGCAACTGTTTATGATAAAACAGGTAAAAATGCAACTAAGTATGCTAATCGTACTTTCAACGTTTCTAAAGAAAAAACAATTGATGGTAATACTTTTGTGTTACTTCAAAATACTACGACAAATACACCTTTAGGTTGGTTCAATGTCAAAGACTTGAAAGTTCAAAACTCTAGTTCTGAACAAAAAACATCTGGTACTTATAAAATTAACAACAAAAATAATGGTCTATACTCAATTGCGTGGGGTACAAACCAACAACGTTTAGATAATAAAGATTTAGCTAATAAATCAATTAAAGTATCTAAATCAGTTGTTATTGGAAACACAACTTATCTATACGGTACAGTTAACGGTAAAACTGGTTGGATTGCTAAGAATGACTTAACTTCATCAAATACTTCATCAGATAATGGTGAAAAATATCAATATGAATTTATTATCAACACAACTAATGGTTATTACTATGATGACCCTAGTTCAGCTAAAGCAACTTCATTAAAAGCTTTTAATGAACAAATTTTCCAAGTAACAATTCGTAAAGTCGCTAATGGTAAAACTTGGTATTATGGTAAATTAAGTAATGGCAAATATGTATGGATTAAAGATACTGATTTGAAAAAAGAATTAGTTAAATATTCAAAATCATATAGAACATTAAATCAAGCTGTATCACTTCAACAAAATGCGTACGGGGCTCCACCACAAGTTCAAAGAAATGGTTATGGTTGGTCAAACGCGACTTATAGTGAAATTAAAAATGCTATGAACACAGAAAAATTAGCTAAAGATGATACGCTTAAATACCAATTCTTACGCTTAGATCGCCCGCAAAACCTTTCTGTAGCAAGTTTGAATCAATTACTTAAAGGTAAAGGTGTTCTTGAAAATCAAGGTCAAGCATTCAGTCAAGCTGCTGCTACTTCAGGTATCAATGAAATTTACTTAATTGCACATGCATTAATTGAAACTGGTAATGGTCAATCTCAATTAGCTAAAGGTGCAAACATCGTAAATAACTATGTTACTACTAATAGTGCTACAAAATATCATAATGTATTTGGTATAGCCGCTTTTGATGCTAATCCAATATATAATGGTATTAATTATGCTAAGCAAGCTGGTTGGAATTCAGTATCTAAAGCGATTATTGGTGGTGCTAAATTTATAGGTAAAGACTATATTAAAGCAGGCCAAAACACGCTATATAAAATGCGTTGGAATCCAGACCACCCTGCTACACACCAATATGCAACTGATATTAATTGGGCTAATTCTAACGCTCAATATTTAAAACAACTTTATAATGAAATTAAAGCTGTTGGTAAATATTTTGATATCTCAAGCTATAGCAAATAAATAACTATATTTACTAATAAAATGAATGAGACATAAAATTCTCATTTGAATAACCAAGATTCTAGGACATTAAGTTCTTGGACAAATTAAAAAGACAATTTCTATTGATAAACTATAGAAATTGTCTTTTTATAATTATTTTATTATATATATGTTGCTAGTTCGTACAATTTTAAATATTCAATTAAAAATTATATTCTTGTGCCCATTTAACTGTACTAAAAAAGCCCTATCACTATAATGATCATTTGGCTAAATTCATTAAGACAATAGGACTCATTTATTTAAATATATATGTGACGACTATTTAGCTTATCTAATAGTTGATTTAAACTTTGTATTTCTTCCTTACTTAGACACTGACAACGCGCTTCTATTAACTCACATCTTGCCGTATTGATTTGTTGAATCAAATTACGAGCTTCTTCTGTTAGGCATAAGTCTTTGCAACGTAAATCTTCATGAGACTGTTGACTAGTTATATATCCTTTTTGCACTAATTTCTTAATCCATCTAGATACAATGGATTGCTCTCTACTAATCTTCATCGTTAAATCATATTGCGACAATCGATCATAACTATATAAAATTCTCAATAGTTCTAATTGATCATTTGTAATATCTGTACGCTGTCCAAAACGTCTATTAACCAAATTAAGGTCATTATTAGTTAGTGTAATAAGTTTTTCTAGTTGATTATACATTGTTGTTCTACTCCACATTTGTAATTGATAATACTATTATACTATGATTTTTTTATATGTCATGTACTTTCAATATTTTGTCACAATACAATTCTAAATAATTCAATTTTAATTTCATTAAGTTTTAAAGCATCTCGCTGAATATATATTTAAACTATGAATCATTGATATATTCAATTGCTATTTATAGTTAGGATTGTCCTTATTAAGGTAATAATTACCTGCTTTTAAATAACTTGCAAATGCAGACCAAAGTACATATGGAATCTGTAATAATCCAGTCACTCGATGTATTTTAAACATTGATACTGCATTAGCAACTACTGAGATAAACAACATGATACTTTCAATTAATGCAATACATCTTACTTTCTTTTTTAAATAAAGTATCGACCACAAATAGTTTAAAGTTAACTGCGTATAATGTGTCACTTTAATTCGAGTTGTCTTTTTTTATTTTTAGTAGTGATTAAATAAGAAACGCCCATTAATAAATATAATATTGGCCATACAATCGGAAATGCTTTTGTAGGTGGAGAAAATGGTGGTTTTCTAAAATTTTTGTAGTCCTGTTGTAATTCCTTTGCTATGATTCGACTGATGATACTCCCACCTACCATTGGATGTATCAGCTTAATGATGTCTTTGAACGTGTTAATATTAATCCACTCCTTTAATGTGATAACTTGCTCTTCCTATTATGCAAACACTATTCATATTTAAATCTATTTTTCTAAAATCAAATAGAATTTACATACAAATAATAGTTATTACCCAACATTTCATCCTAAATTGTTGCATTTCAATGATAATATATACTAAATTAAATACAGTTATTAATTAAAAAAGGAGACAATCGTATGTCGATGGATACAAAAAGAGATTACTTTTTCGATAACGCGCGCGCCATCCTTATCTTTTTAGTCGTATTCGGTCATATGATTCAACCTTATACTTCTGAAAGTAAATACTTATCTGCATTATATTTGTTAATTTATAGTTTCCATATGCCATCGTTTTTATTTATCTCTGGATACTTTGCGAAACATTTAGATAAACCACATTACCTAGAAAATGTAGCTAAAAAGTTAATTGCACCTTACGCTATATTTTATGCATTCTTTTCTATCTATTATTTTGTAACTGGTAAAAGTGATGCAATTCAAATGGACCCTTTTAATCCTGTATTTGCTTTGTGGTTCTTACTTACATTATTTTGTTTCCATGTCATACTTGTCATAGTACGTCGCTATAAAGCATATTATGTATTATCTGTCGCTTTGATTATTTCAATACTTGCAGGTTTTTCTGATGATATCGATGGTTATATGAGTATTTCAAGAACAATCGTATTTTTTCCGATTTTTTATGTTGGTTATTTAACAACGCGAGCTCATACTCAATTATTGAGAAATAAAAAATTAAGGCTAATTTCAATCATTGTACTTATTATATTTTTCATCGTCTACTATATACACCCTATCAATTCAGATTGGCTTTTAGGTAGTAGTCCCTATACTTCACTTGAAAATAATAATGAAAATGTGTACAGCCCATTGAAAAGACTATTGCTATACTTCGTTATCTTTGTAGCTATGTTCTCATTCCTCAATTTAATGAGTAATCATAAACGTGTTTATACTTATATAGGAAATCGCACAATGTACGTCTATTTATTACATGGTTTAGTTATAGGTATAGTTAGAGGATTGGAAATATATCCTTTTAAAGATCATATATCAGTATTCACTTACGGTTATTTAATTCTCATTTCAGTATTAATTGTATATTTACTATCGACGAACCTTGTTTGTAAATGGACGAATCCTTTGATTAATTTAAAGAAACCTTCTTCTTTTAGAGGATAATGAAAAATTAAATACAAAAGGACTTACCAAATTATGGTGACTAAAAAATATGTTATTATAAGATTATTCTAAAAATTTTATAGTAACATTTAAAGTTACTATAATTTGGTTTTTTGAGGTGTAAAAAATGAAACTATCTTTAAATACGAATTCCAAATTTTTAAGAGCACCAAGTATACGTCAGTTCTCTAATCGTATGAAGCACATTGATGATTGTGTGAATTTAACGATTGGTCAACCCGACTTTCCTATGCCAGATATGGTAAAAGAGGCATACATCAATGCGATTAAAGAAGATAAAACTAGTTACTCACACAATAAGGGATTGCCGGAAACTCGACAGGCAATAAGTAATTATTTCAAAAATAAGTACGGTTTTTATTATAGTGAAGAGGAAATCATTATTACGAATGGTGCGAGTGAAGCACTTGATACGTCATTGCGAAGTATTATCGAACCTGGTGATGAGATATTAATTCCAGGACCTATTTATGCAGGCTACATTCCTTTAGTTGAAACATTAGGTGGTAAGCCTATTTATATAGATACTACAAATACAGAATTTAAAATCACTCCAGAATTAATTGCGCAACATTACACTGATAAAACAAAAGCAATTTTGCTTAATTATCCTACGAATCCAACTGGTGTGATATTAGAACGTGATGAAGTAAAAGGCATTGTAAATTATTTGAAAGAAAAAGAAATTTTTATTATTAGCGATGAAATTTATGCAGAAAATACTTTCAAAGGTAATCATGTCTCATTTGCAGAATTTGAGGAAATTCGTGATCAACTATTACTTATTGGTGGGTTAAGTAAGTCTCACTCCGCTACCGGTATTCGTATAGGCTTCTTACTAGGTCCTGAGTACCTAATTGAAAAGTTAACATTTATGCATGCATATAATTGTATATGTGCAAATGTACCGTCACAAATCGCATGTATTGCTGCACTTAATGAAGGATTAGATGCGCCTCAATATATGAACCGAGCTTATATAGAGCGTCGTAACTATTTAGTAAGTAAATTAAAAGAATTGGGTTTCGAATTGGATGCTCAACCAGAAGGTGCTTTTTATATATTCCCAAGTATTCGTAACTATACTTCTGATGATTTCGATTTCTGCGTCAAAGTGCTTGAAGAAGCACACGTAGCAATGGTTCCCGGATCATCATTCACCGATATGGGTAAAGGTTACATTCGTATCTCTTATGCATATGACATGGATGTTTTAAAAGAGGGCATGCGTCGATTAAAAAGATTCTTAAAAGCAAACTACAGTATATAACTTTAATTAAAAAAGGACACTTAAAATAGTGGTTAACTGTCAATCAGTTTATCACTGTATAAGTGTCCTAAAATTATACTTTTTTATATTACCGTTACTGATTTATGGGAATTTAGGAAATTGATCAAAGTCTGGATCACGTTTTTCTTTAAACGCGTCACGACCCTCTTTAGCTTCATCAGTAGTGTAGTAAAGTAATGTAGCATCTCCAGCCATTTGTTGTAATCCAGCCAAGCCATCAGTATCCGCATTCATAGCAGCTTTTAAGAAACGTAAAGCTGTTGGAGAGTGTTTCATAATTTCTTTACACCATTGAACTGTTTCATCTTCGATTTGATCTAATGGTACCACTGTATTAACTAAGCCCATGTCTAAAGCTTCTTGTGCATTATATTGACGACATAAATACCAAATTTCACGTGCCTTTTTATGACCAACGATTCTTGCTAAGTAACCAGAACCATAACCAGCATCGAATGAACCTACTTTAGGACCTGTTTGTCCGAAAATAGCATTATCAGCAGCGATTGTTAGGTCACATACTACGTTTAATACGTTACCACCACCGATGGCATAACCTCTAACCATTGCGATAACTGGTTTAGGAATGACACGGATTAAACGTTGTAATTCTAATACATTTAAACGTGGGATTTGGTCTTCGCCTACATAGCCACCATGTCCACGTTTCTTTTGGTCACCGCCAGAACAAAATGCTTTGTCACCTTCACCTGTTAAGATGATTACAGAAATGTTTTGATCATCACGTGCACGACTAAATGCATCAATCATCTCAGCTACTGTTTTAGGTGTAAATGCATTTCTTACCTCAGGTCTATTAATCGTTACTTTAGCAATTCCTTCGTAGAATTCATATTTTATTTCATCATATTCTCTAAGTGTTTCCCACTGTCTAGTCATTTTGCTCCTCCTTTAAAAAACCTAATACTATTGTATCAAATTCCGCTTTATCTTCCACATGAATTGTATGACCTACATTTGAAAAAGTATGGATTTGACTGTATTTCATACCCTTATTCATAGCTTGTCCAGTTTTCACAAATTTTTGGTCTAATTCACCAGTTAAAATAAAGCAAGGTATTTGAATATTACCAATTTGTTCCCATAAATTAGGCATTTGACCAGTGCCATAATCACGCAAAGCTTTTGCTAATTTATGTGGATCTTGGGATAATCGCATTTCTCTTATAGCCGACTTTTTATCTTTATCTAGTTCATATTGCGTATAAAATAATGGTAATTTTTCCCAATCATTAACGAATACCTCTAACCCAGCAATATCTAATACTTTTGCTCTTGCTGTATCTATTTGTTGACGCTCATATCGATTATTTTCATCTTTAATTCCTGGAGAACTACTTTCAATTATCAATTTTGACAAAGAGCAATTACCGTACAATGCATAATACAAGGCCACTCTGCCACCCATTGAATATCCGAGTAAAGTAATATCATAAGATTTGTATATATCTAATAACTCATCTAATTGTGTCGTAATGTATGGAAAGTCCCAAATTACATCAATTGGTGATTGATCTTGTCCATGTCCTGGTAAATCGACTGTAAGAACATTAGCCTCTTGTGAAAAATATTGAACATCATCATTAAACGTACGACTATCACTAATAAAGCCATGTAAAAGTACTAATAACTGATTTGAATTATTTTGTGATTGATAGAAGTTATAGTGTAACATTTAGAATACCACTCAATTTCTTATATAGAATTTGATGTTGTGACATATTGTCATCTCGATTTGTTACCATTTCGTAAATATGTGAATTCATATGTGATAGCTTTTCTTGAGTGAAATCTGCCACAGTATTAAATCGTTTGAATGTAAAATCATAAAGCAATGCTGTATATTCAAAATTCAATCCAGTCGGCGTTCCAAACAAACGTTCAAAATATGCTTCAGCAGATGCTTTTTGTGGAAGATATGAGAATATACCGCCACCATTATTATTAAGTAAAACAATATTTAAATTAATATTATTAATTTTAGCCATTAAAAGACCATTCATGTCATGGTAGAATGCTAAATCGCCGATTATCAGAGTGATTTTCTTGTGTACAGCCATTCCAATAGCAGTTGATACAACTCCATCGATACCATTTGCACCGCGATTCGCATATACTTCAACTTCACTATTATAAAGTAGATTATCGACATCACGAACTGGCATACTGTTACTTACAAAAATAGCATCATCTTTAGTTAATTTATCAATTAATATTTTTACAAATGCCGCTTCATCTGTTGCATTTGTCATATGTTTATCGATTGTATTTCTAGCCTGTGATTCAAGTGTTCGCCACATGTTTATCCAGTCTTTTCGATCGACAGCTGTTTCTTCGATAAGATTTCTAAAGAAATCATTTGCAGATATTTCATATGAAATACTCGGTGGCGTTGGAAATACATCTATCTTGTCATTATTCTGCACTAAAATTTGATATGCATTTGTGCGCTTAAGCCATTGATTTAATTTTTTTGAGATAACAGGTTTACCAACTCTTATTACGAAATCAACATCTAAGTCGAGTCCTGCACGATAGTATAAATCATATGTCGTAATCACATTTGGATGATTATACTTACGTAATTGACTTAATGGATCTGCAAGTATAGGTATGTCATGCACGGTCGCATAAGTAAGTATTTGATCGATAGCTTGATGTTGCATATCACCAACTATTATTAACCCTTTTTTCTCTTTTAATATATGTCTGATGTCTTGAACATTAATATTTTTTTGATAATGCGGCAGCTTTTTAGAATAAGATGTTAGCCACTCTTGTCTTTCTAAGTTAGGTGTTAATGGCTCTCTAAATGGTAAATTAAAATGAATAGGACCTCTATGTGGACCATATAGATACTGACTTGCAATTTGCATTTGATAATAAATTACGTCTAGCACGTAATCAGTACCATCTGCTACAGGCATATCAAATTGAAAATTAACATAATTTGCGAACATATTAACTTGATTAATTGCTTGTGGTGCCCCCACACTTCTTAATTCATGTGGACGATCACTTGTTAATACAATTAAAGGTATACGACTGATTTGGCTCTCTGCAATTGCTGGTGTATAATTTGCCGCCGCAGTACCAGAGGTACATAAAATAGCTACAGGGCGTTCGCTACCTTTTATTAAGCCTAAAGCAAAAAACGCTGCACTACGTTCATCAGGATGTATCCATGTCTTAATATTAGGATGTGCTTCAAAAGCAATGGCCAATGGCGTTGATCTTGAGCCGGGACTAATTACAACTTCACGTACGCCATAGGCATATAACTCCGAAGCAAATGTATATACTTGTTTTGTTAGTGCGTCATTATGATTCATTCTTATCCACTACTCCTAAAGCATTCATCATCGGTGAAAATTTAACTGCAGTTTCAGCTAACTCACTATCAGGGTCAGAATCTTTTACGATACCACACCCTGCAAATAACGTGGTTTGATTTTGTTTTATTAACATTGAGCGTATTGCTACAATAAATTCACAATCATCATTCATGTCGATATAACCAACTGGTGCGCCGTATAAGCCTCGTGTTCCAAATTCATTTTCTTCAATAAATTTGAGTGCTTCATTTTTAGGGTAGCCACCTAAAGCTGGTGTAGGATGCATTTCATCAATTAATCCTATAAAGGAATTGTTTTTTAACTGACCTTGAATTTGAGTATATAAATGATATAGATGGTCGTTTTTTAAAATATTAGGTGAATGATTATATTCAATATTATCAACATAAGGCGTTATGTCATCTAGAATACTTTTAACTACAAAATCATGTTCACCTAAATTCTTTTTATCTTTTAGAAATGCTTGTATATTTTTTTCATCTTCGTCTATGTCGTTAGATCGCTTAATCGTACCAGCTACAGCTTTTGTAGATAGAACACCGTCTTCTACTTTTAAAAGTTGTTCTGGCGTTTGTGAAAAGAATACAGATTGATTGGATTCTAAAATGAATAAATAGCTGTTTCTTTCACTTTGTAATGCTCGATTAAGCACATAAGGTATATTAATTGGTTTATCAAATTTAATCATACGACGTCTTGCAAGAACGATTTTTTTAGTTTCATCAAGCTGAGCAATCGCATCCCTAACGAGTTCTTTCCACTCATCAACATAGATATCTTCCATTCGTAAGATATTCCCCATTGTTTCAACATGTTCAGCTTTAGCAATTTGAGTTTTTTCAAAGTAATTTACTACTTCTTTAAACTGTTCAATATCAAATTGGGCTCTTTCAACTGTATATGTCAGATAAGTAGTTTGTCCGATATTTGATATTAAAACTTGAGGTATCACAAAATGATTAATGCCAAATTCACGCCATTCATCATCAGATTTATGGCTAGAAAATTGAAATCCTCCAATGACTTTCAAATGATGCTTTTCTATATTCGGGTGTACCAATTCAATATCTTTTTTAAATTTTTCCCACTCACGAAAGATCGATTGCTTATTATCAAAGTTATTTTTGAATCTTTGAACAGCATGATAGCCGAAAAATGAAGACGTATTATCATTTAAGCGAAAATAAAAGCGATCTCCTGCCTGAGATTCTGTTAAATTGAATAATTCATCAGGTGTAAGTTCTCTATCAATTTTCACTTCAACAGATACCCAGCTTTTGTTACTTTCATATATTGACTCAATAATGTCATCTTCCTTTATATTCGCAGCCATTCATTTCACTTCTTTCATTATCTATTTTTTCTCATTACAATATTGTATCATTTTTAACTATTTATGGTGGCATAATTGCTTAATCTTCTGGAGAAATATTTTACCTTAATTGACCTTTATTTACTATTCCTTTAAAATATATATGTTAAAACAATATACAATAAGAGGTAGATTAAATTATGGCAAATCAATATCAACAATATTCTACTGTTAGAAAATATTGGCATTTGATGCGACCTCATACTTTAACTGCTGCTGTTGTACCAGTTTTAGTTGGTACTGCAACTGCAAAACTTTTTTTATTAGGTAGTCAAGATAACATCAAATTCATGTTATTTATTGCAATGTTAATCGCTTGTTTACTTATCCAAGCTGCAACAAACATGTTTAATGAATACTATGACTTTAAAAAAGGTTTAGATGATCACACTTCCGTTGGTATCGGTGGTGCTATCGTAAGAAATGGTATGAGTCCAAAACTTGTCATGAATCTAGCAATTGCTTTTTATATCGTTGCTGCATTGCTTGGTATCTTTTTAGCAGCGAATAGTTCATTTTGGATCATTCCAGTAGGAATCGTCTGTATGGCAATTGGCTATTTATATACAGGTGGTCCAATGCCAATTTCTTGGACACCTTTTGGTGAACTGTTTTCTGGTTTATTCATGGGTATGATTATTATTTTATTAGCATTCTTCATACAAACTGGCAATATCAATAGCTTTGTGGTTTGGATTAGTATTCCAATAGTAATTACAATTGGTCTAATTAACATGGCTAATAATATACGCGACAGAGTCAAAGACCAAGCGAGTGGACGTAAAACTCTACCTATTTTATTAGGTAAACGCGCCTCAATTACATTTATGACAGTTATGTATATCATTGCATACGTTTTCGTTGTCTATACTGCATTATTTGTAGATGGTGGTTCACTATTTTATCTACTTGTCTTGTTATCATTCCCTATGCCAGTTAAAGCCATTCGTCGTTTCAAAAAGAATGATACACCTGCGAGTATGATGCCTGCTATGGCTGCTACTGGAAAAACAAACACAATTTTTGGTGTATTATACGCTTTAGGTATTTATATTAGTGCCCTATTAGGTGGCATTTAATATATCCTCAGATAAATTTCAAACATTTCATTGTAAGATGATACGGAGTGAGTCAATGAAACTAATTATAGTTTCTGTCTCCTCCGTTTTTTGCCTATGATGAATAGACCATATGTAAATATTGATGGCCATACAACTCTATATCCTCAGTCCATTTAAAACCTAAACGTTCGTATAATTTCTTAGCTCTTCGATTATCGTAGTCACAACTTAAGCTCCACTTTCTATCCGGGTATGTAGATATTAGATAATTAAATAATTTAGTTGCAATACCCTGTCCTCTATATTCCGAGAATGTTGCAACAGTCTCAATGTACCATTCATCATCTTTAGATTCTTTCAAAGGTAATGGCGTACCTATTGCTTTTATGTCCTCTTCCAACGGCAATTTATTCCATGCTGCTTCTAACTCTAATTCTTTATCACCCTTATATGCTATGATGCATCCTGCAACATGATTGTCTTGCTCATATACCCAAATGTTATTATAATTCGTTCTATAATTAATATTGACTATACTTTCTTCAATTGCATGAATAACACGTTCTTTAGTGATTTCTTGTACAATATCTAGTTCCATATCATCCCAAATGATATAACATAATTCCGCTATTTGCTTACTGTCGCTCGGACGTGCTTTTCTGATCAATTTATCATTCTCCTCTCCATAAATTTGTTAACTTTATTATATAAAATTTACAAATATTAATAAATTAATTGCAGTAAATTGAAACATTTTAATTGTAATTATAATCATTTTTTCAATCACCTCAGTAATATTTGATTTAATTTTTGAAATGCTTAAAATATGAGATTAAGGAGGCAACATAGTTATGAGAGTTAATAAAACATTATATGTATTATGTTCTTTATTTTTGGGTGGTGTCGGCATTCATAAATTTTACGCAGACAAAGTGTGGCAAGGCGTGCTTCATTTAGTGTTCTTTTGGACTACTATTCCAACCATTATTTCAATTATCCATGGTATTATCATAATCTTTACAACTAAAGCTGATCAAAATGGCTATATATTTATACCAAATAACCGCAATCCAAAAATTTAATCAGTAATTTTAGAAATTATCTTTAATAATGTGTAGAACGGGTAAACTCAAATAAACATAAAAAAAGGAGTAAGCTAGTATGAATATTATCAAACGCGTACTTAGAATTGTTATAACAGGATATTTAGTAAAATGGATTCGTAATAAAATTGAGGGAAAATCAAACGGTGGTCAAAAATAAAATGTAAAAAGGTCTATTCGCTAACTTTGATTTAAGTAGTGAATAGACCTTTTATAATGAGTTACAGGATCCTAATTTACTCATTGAGAAATGCCTCCAGATTTTTATATTCATTAGTAAAGTTAATAAAATCTTCCTGGTTCTTATTAATCAACGCTTCATCAATCAATTTCATTAACTGTTTCTTTCGTCCTTGACGAAGCGCCTCTTCAATGACTAGCTCAACGCCTAAATCATTAACTGTCGTTACAAAATCTTCTAGTGTCGTATTTTTGACATTCGTGTTGTGATTCATTGTAATCACTGCCTTTCTTTTTTTATATAAGGATAGTATACAAGCTTATATTTTTTAAATCAATAGAATATTCTGACTTTTCACAAAAAATAAGTGTAATTTTATATGTAATGATTACCTTGACAACATATAAAAATTTTATATAATAAATTTATATTATTAATCGTTGGGTTTTTAGCGCTTAATAATGATATAAATTTAAGGAGGTTAAGAGATGACAAATATTTCTCAAAGCCAAAATACTGTATATATTATTCGAAAAGGAGATATGATAATCAAACCCGTCATTGATGATTATGAGCAAACAAAAGGATCTGAAATATGGAAATATGATTCCACAATAGTTTCAAGCCCTTTCAAAACTCAAAAAATCGTCGAACGCTCATGTAAATTTTATGGTAATAGCTATATTAGTAAGAAATCCGAAACACAACGAATTGCCGGCATTACTAGTAAACCACCTATTTTATTGACTCCTCTCTTCCCCACTTATTTTTTCCCTACGCATTCAGACCGTTTAGAAGAAAACATGTGGATAAATATGCATTATGTACATGAAATTAAGCCTCTTAAAAATCGAAAATGTAAAATTATTTTTGCAAATCATCAAACATTAACACTTAATGTTTCCTACCACAGTATTTGGCACCAATACTCTAACTGCATTTTTTATTATTACATGGTCGATAAACAATCTCGTATGAAGTCAAACAATCCAGAAATGCCAATTGATTATGAAAAAACGACTTTAAATATTTTCGAAGCACTTTCACATTATTCACTATTACAAGATAAATAGTTTTACGTTTAATTTTAAATCATACGGGACTTTTATATTAATATAGTGTAAATGTTCCGTATATTTTTTAAATATAATCCCTTGCAAATTTTAAGTTTATTGATATAATAATATTTGTGCTCATAGAGATACATTATATAAATACATATTATTCCGCAGTAGCTCAGTGGTAGAGCTATCGGCTGTTAACCGATCGGTCGTAGGTTCGAATCCTACCTGCGGAGCCATATGGAAACGTACTCAAGTTGGCTGAAGAGGCGCCCCTGCTAAGGGTGTAGGTCGCGAGAGCGGCGCGAGGGTTCGAATCCCTCCGTTTCCGTCATTTCAAACCCTCCATTTATTGGAGGGTTTTTTACATTTCTATTTTCCGCTCATAAAAGCTAATTTACTCCTTTTGCATTTTCAAATAAATTATCTATTAAATTATTAATTTACTCTTTAGCATTAATTTAATGTTAAAATTTACATTAATTTAAAATATTAAAACTTTAAAATTTAAAAATATTTCGTTCCATATGTCTATTTTATATAATATACTTATTTGTATAAAATATAAATTTTAAAGGAGAATGTTAAATAATGGCTGATCGACATTTTGAGAGCAATGAAGAGCAAAGACAATGGCAACAATTTCAAGATTACCAACAGCATATGTCCAATAAGAAAAAAGGATGGTTATGGGGATGTGGTGGTTGTGGTGGTTGCCTAGTTTTATTAATCCTTATCATAATAGGAATATCAGCTTGTACTGCTTCTTTTAGTAATTCTAATAATAATCTTAATTCTAATAATACTGAGCAACAAAGTTCAAATGATTCTGATGCTACTAGAGAACAAAAATCGGCTCTTAATAAAGCTAAGACATATTCTGATGTTATGCACATGTCTAAACAAGGTATTTATGATCAATTAACATCTGATGCGGGAGAAAAATTCCCAGAAGATGCTGCTCAATATGCAATTGATAATCTTAAAGTTGATTATAAGAAAAATGCTTTAGAAAAAGCTAAGGATTATGCAAATCAACAAGATATGTCTAATGATGCAATTTATGATCAACTCACTTCTAGCTACGGTGAAAAGTTCACGCAAGAAGAAGCGCAATATGCTATAGATCATTTAAATAAATAAAAATATAACGGCTATAGGTTAAATCCTATATAGCCGCTTAGTTATATTAATAAGACATCAATTTTAAAATATCTTCTTTTTCAATAGCGCCGAAATAATGATAGAAATCAAACTCTTCCATTGCTTCTTTAATGTGATTGTAGTCATGCAATACACCTACAAGTGCGTTCTCCAACTCTGTTACATCACCTTCACCAAAGAAATCTCCGAATATTCTAGCATGTTCAATTTTGCCTTTTTTAACATCAAATTTGATTTGTACAAATCCTTTTTCAAATTTTTCATCGCGTTCAAAATTATACTTAGGATTTCGACCGTAGTTCCATTCCCAGGTACGGTATTTCTTATTACTTAATGCTTCTATATTCTTCCAATCTTCGTCTGTTAACTTATATTCTTCAACTTCATGTTCACCAAAAATTGTTTTTAGAATGATTTGTTTAAAGTCATCAATTGAAATCGATTCTTCTAAAAATTCATCGATATTTGCTACACGCTTACGCACTGACTTAACACCTTTAGATTGAATTTTTTTAGGATTAACTTTCAATGCATTTTGTACTTCTCCCAAGTCACTATTTAACATTAATGTACCGTGACTAAACATTCTATCTTTAACTTTAACCATGGCATTCCCAGAAATTTTAGCTTGCCCTACTTGAATATCATTACGACCAGTCATTTCAGCATCTACACCCATTGATTGAAGTGCTTGTACAATTGGTTCTGTAAACTTTTTGAAATTATGGAAGCTATTACCGTCATCATCTGTAATAAAACTAAAATTTAGATTTCCTTGGTCATGATATACAGCGCCACCACCTGAAATACGGCGTACAACATGTATGTTATTTTCATCTACATATTGTTTATTAACCTCTTCTATAGTATTTTGATTTTTTCCGACAATGATAGACGGTCCATTTACATAAAATAGAAAGTAACTGTCATCCGAAGGTAAATGTTTTAACACGTACTCTTCCATGGCAAGGTTAATTGTAGGATCAGTAATATTATTATTGCTTACAAATTTCATCTATATCTCTCCTTTGACTCTCTCGTATATGCTCTTAGTTTAGTTATGCCTTATATTTATTTATTTTGCCAATTATTTACTCAAATTTGACATTATTTTCATAATTAAAATATTATTTGCCATTTTTAGCATATATTTGTTTATTATTATGCAAATTTTTAGTACAATATAGCCTAGTTATGAATTTAGGAGGACTCCGTATGACTGTTGCAGAAGTAGGAAATATCGTAGAATTTTATGACGGTTTAAGAGGCCGTGTTGAGAAAATTAATGACAATTCAGTTATTGTAGACTTAACAATTATGGATAACTTCAATGAATTAGACTTACCAGAAAAAACAGTTATTAATCATAAACGATATACTATCGTTGAATAAGAAGGTATACATTAAAATGAAAAATATATCAAAAGCTTTAATTTGGTTTATAGCAAGTTTCATTGTATTCCATTTGATTTTATTTGTTATGTGGGGAGAGCATCAAGAATACTGGTATCTATACACTGGTATTATGTTAATTGCAGGTATTAGTTATGTATTTTACCAAAGGGACATAGAATCTAAAAGACTTTTAACTTCTATCGGAGTTGGTATCGCTACAGGCATCGTCTTGGTTATAATACAATTAATTTTTTCATTACTTTCACCACAAATAACATATGCAGAACTTATTAAAGAATTATCAAGAACAGGTGTTTATTTCAAATGGCAAATGTTAGTGACGTTAATTTTTGTAATTCCTTGTCATGAGTTATACATGAGAACTGTTTTGCAAAAAGAACTGACTCAATTTAAATTGCCTACTTGGTTAATCATCTTGATTACTGCATTATGTTCTAGTTCTTTATTTATTTATTTAGATAAATGGTGGATAGTAGCATTTATTTTTGTAGCTCAATTAGTATTATCATTGAGTTATCAATATACGCGTCGCATCGTAACTACCTCTTTAGGACAAATTGTGGCAATTATACTATTATTAATATTTCATGGATAAAAAACTTTTCTTAGTTTTAACTAAGAAAAGTTTTTTTGAAGTAAGTTACAATTTAAATACGTTTACTTATATGAGTACTATTTTTAATACGTTACTGAAAAATTAGAGTCCAACTTTAAATAATAATTAGGTTGATTTAGCTTTTCAGCGATAAGTGAACTCATCGGTCGATCATATGTGGAATGAAGTGTTGATTCATCTTCCAAGTATTGACGATAATTTCTATAACAATAATCTGTCATTGTAACTCTATACTTTTCATCTAACTCAATATTTTTTATATTAACTCTATCAAAACGAGGCGCTAACATATCTACCTCATAATCAAATCCTTGCCACAATGTACATAATGTTTCATCAATAATAGTCATACTTAATTGATCTTGCTCAAATTGAATATAAGAATAAGTATATTCAAGCATCTTTTTAATTTGATGGCCTCTAAGTGTTATATCTATTGCTTTATCAGGGTGTGGATAAGCATTATAGACATCCTCATTAGTTACTATACCTTTTAATCCTTTTTCACCATTTTTAGGCACGTTAATACAAGTAATATTATTCTCATAGGCTAAATGTAGACTATCATGTAATAATTGTATAAATGGGTGTGGACTACTTAGTAAGTCTTCCAAACCATTAACTTGTAAATCGACTTTATTCTCTGAAACAATATCCTTTGACCAATGTTCTAAGGCTTTACGATCATAATACGTTGTCTCAAGTAATTCCTGATCTTCTGGATACTCACTTAAATTAATTACTGTAGATTCAATATCTTCTTTTTCGAACGAGTTCGTACGTTTTTTAAATTTAATTTTGACGTGTACTAACTCTTGAGCATCTTGTCCTGCTTGAACATACACTGTTTCAAAATCATTACCTATAATCGTTTGATGCTGGTGCGCTGTTATCATTAAATCGATCACACCTATTTCCTTCATTATTTTTTCCGCTTCATGAGAACCTTTTCTATGTCTTGTATTCGTTTGATTTATTTTATATAGTCCACCATGATAGATTACAATTAAGAAGTCAGGATGTTCACTTTCATGTATATATCTAATCCAGCGTTTAGCAGATAATAGTGCTTTTTCAATACTAACCTCTTTCTCCATTTCAGCGAATTCGTTTTTCATTAATCCATCTGCAGTTAAACCTACAATTGCGATTCGAACATTATCGTATTCTTTAATTATATAAGGTGTTGAGAAGTATGGTTCCTTTGTTAATGCAAATTCTATATTCGCAGATAACCATTGAAACCTTGATAGTGATACTGCTTTAGTCAAAAATGATAATCCAAATTTAAAATCATCCGGACTTATACCACTAGCATCATACTGCATAGCATTCATTAATTTAATCATAGGATGACGTTTATAAGGTGCGACAATAGCATAATAATGCGCAGCCAATGAGCCAGCTACACTTCCCCCACTATCTAATAAAATGACTTTATCATTGTTTTCTCTAATATTTTTAACATAGGTACCAGCACGATATATATTTGATCCAAAATCTCCATTCATAAAATGACTATGCATATCTGATGTTGCCAAGATATCTATATTTATATGTTCATTTTTCTCCAATTTACACACCCCTTATTTAAAGCTAGTTTAACATTTATTAATCTGTAGGTGCTATTTATTTCTAATCAAAAAAGCATTCTCAGAATTAATAATTTCTGTGAATGCTAATCTATTTAACCAATTTGAACACGTTCTTTAGGATAATGGTATTTATCCGGTTCTTTACGTCCAGCTATCATAATAATAAATGAAATTAAACCAACACGACCTATAAACATTAATATCATTAGTATTACTTTAGTAAGTCCACTAATATCGTCTGTAATACCTAAAGATAGACCACATGTTCCAAAGGCTGACATGACTTCAAAGAATACTTGTAGAAATGTTAAATTTGTTTTTTCAGTAGCGAGAATAACAATCATACTTACGAATGTTAGAATTGACGCCATAGTAAATACGGCGAATGAACGTTGAATATCAACTACATGTATTTCTCTATTGAATACTTTTATAGCTGTTTTTTCAGCATTATTATTAAAATTAATTACAAAGAGAATTAGTATCGCAAATGTAGTTGTACGTATACCACCACCAACTGAACTTGGAGATGAACCAATAAACATGAGGATACTCATAATTACATTCGTTGCATCACTAAAGTTTGTTACATCAATGGTTTGTAATCCAGCACTACGTGTTGTTGCAGATTGAAATAATGAATAAAATAAGGATTGATGCCAACTTAATCCTTTAAAAGCATGGTGATGTTCTAATGCTAATATGGCTAAAACACCAAAAACAAATAAAAATAGATATGTGCATGTAGTTATTTTGGTAAATAGTGAAAATCTAAAATGACTGACTCTATTCCTTACATATGCTCTGATTTCAAGTAATACAGGAAATCCTATTGATCCTAATACGATTAGAAACATAACAATCGTTTGAACAAAATAATCCTTAGCGTAAGGTATTAATGATTGCCCTGTGATATCTAGTCCACCGTTAGTTGTAGCAGAGACAGACACAAATAAACCTTGCATGAGTGCATTTTTTAAATCTGGATTATCTCTATAGAAATAAAAAGCTAATAACAATGCACCTATAAATTCTATTGTTAATATCGTTTTGATGATTTCTAATATCAGCTTAACGGTTCCACTCATTGTATCTTTATTATTATCTAACATAATTAATTGGCGTTCGCGGATACCTATATGTTTCCCTAACACAACCCATAGTACTGTACCAATCGCCATGACGCCAATACCGCCTATATTAAGTATGATTAATATAATAATTTGGCCAAATGTTGAATATGTATCTACTATGTTAACGGGAGATAGTCCAGTAACACTAATGCCTGATACAGCAACGAATAGCGTATCGATTGGGCTAACATCAACACCATGTTTATGCACAAATGGGAGGTTTAATAATAAAAAAGCGACAACTATGGCTATCAAATAATATAAAACTATCCCCTGTTGAGGGCTAGATTTTTTAAATAACTTACTGAAAATAGACACTCATTTGTCACCTCAACATTATTTCAATTTTATTTTTATATCTTGAGATTTTCCTTTTCTATAAATTTCAGCCGACAATGTTTTTAAGTCTTGTCTATGATTAAAAATTATTTGTCTATACTGTAAATTATTTTGAATTGATTTACTATCTAATTCTACAACTACATCACCAATTTTTAAACCTGATTTTTTACCTAAACCATTTTCTTTTAATATTTCTACTACGATTCCGTTTTGAACATCTTCGGGCACTTTTAATAAATTTCTTTCATAAGGTAATAAATCTGAAACATTTTTAATTCCAATACCAGTATTAGGATATTGAATTTCACCATTTTTCTCTAATTCCTCAGCAATTTCTCGTGCATTATCAATTGGAATTGCAAAGCCCATGCCTTCAATATTAGGCATATTTATTTTTAGCGATACTAAGCCTACTAATTCTCCAACTCTATTGACGACAGCACCTCCTGAATTACCTGGGTTAACTGAAGCATCAATTTGAAAGGTATTAACCAATTCATCATTATTATTATCTTTATCGAAGTCGACAGGTACTGCCCTATTTAATCCAGAAATAATACCTTTCGTCACTGTATTTTTAAAATCATTTCCAAGTGGATTACCAACAACTAAGATGGATTCACCTAGCTTTAAATGTTTTGAATGACCTATTTTAATTGGCAGCACGTTTTTATTTTTTATCGTTGCTTTAAGCACTGCAATATCTGACCACATATCTCTCCCAACGACTGTAGCAGTAGCTGTTTTATCATCATCATATGTAATGTTTACTCTTTTATTACTTCCAACTATATGTGTATTGGTTAAAATAAAAAAAGTATCGTCTACAGCTTTGTAGACGACACCTGAACCAACTTCATTATTTGAGTTTGTATTTGTTTTATCAATTGTTTGTGTTGTTATGTTCTTAGGTGTGTCATTCTCAATTGTTACCACTGATTTAACAGCTGTTTCTGCATTCTTCATTGTTGTTGTGTATTTCGTATCATTGTTACTACTTTGTTCAATACTACTATTTTGATTAATCGTTGAGATAATTGCACTAATTAGTATAACAATTAATATGATTGCAACTACTATGACTATTTTAAGCCAATGCAATTTTAAAAAGTCTTTTACTTTGTCCATCGTATCATTGCTCTTAGGCTTATCTTCTGAGTGTCCATTTTCTTCTGACTTATTAGAATGAGCTAAATTTTGACTAGATGCTTTCTTTATGTCTTGATTATCTTCAACTTCATTGCTTTTATCTTTAGTATGGGAATTTAATTCCTTGTTAGAAGTTTCATTAGAACTTGCTTTTTGTTCCTTTTGTTCAATTTTTTGACTTTCATTTGTTTCTAAAACGTCATCCGATAATGCTTTAGTCTCTTTTTGTTTTTTAGTTTGTTCACTTTTATCAAGATGATTAACTTCACTTTTATTAATATTAGCTTGTTGTTTTCCTTTATTCTTTTCAACTCTACTATATTTGGGTTCTATTTCAGCATGTTTGGAAGGGGTAAAATTATTGTCTTCTTTCTCCTGTTTTTCCACTTCGTCAGTAGGTTTAGTTACCTTATCATTATTTTCTTTATGTTCATTTTTTAGTTGTTGCTCTTCCGGTAGTGTTAAATGATGCGTGTTAGTATCATTTAATTCTTGATCAGACTCATTATCAGATCGTAATTTAGCTAGATGTTGTTGCTGGTGAATTTCTTCTTGTGTTAATTTCTCAATTCTTGCTTTTCGCATGTTATCTTTAACACGTTCTTCATTAACTTTTGCTTGTTCTTGCTCTTTTTTGGCAAGTCTCTCACGTTGTTCTCTCTCACGTTCTAATCGTTCTTCGCGTTCTTCATTATGGAAATACTCATGTCGTTTTCTACGATACTGTTCACGTGGTATTACGTGTTTTTTATCATTATCCAAAGGTGTCCACTCCTATCGACTAACTCACAATCTATCATGCTAACGTTAAATTATGTTTTGTGGTTGTGGCTTTATTTAATTTATTCATTAACTAAAGTTTAATATCAATATCGCCAATTAGCAATGAATTGAAGGTTCAAAATTGAATTTTTCTTATCAAATCACTAAATTGCACAATTTATAATAATAAAGCCTTTTAAACTTGATGATACACATCAAATCTAAAAGGCTCGAATCACTTATTTAATACTATTTATTGGATTTCTTCTTGTTGCTACGTACTGACGTTAACCAACCGATTACGACTAAAAGAATCATAACTGTCCAGAAGATAGCTTGCCATAATGTACTATGAGGGAAATGTTCAGGTAAAATACCTATATCTTCATGAGCAAGTACTATAACAACTAATTTAATACCTACCCAACCTACAATTGCGAAGGCAGCTCCTTCTAATCCAGGATATTTATTTAGTAAGTCAACAAACCATGTAGCGGCAAAACGCATTAGAATAACACCGATCATTCCGCCAATAAACATTACTGAGAATTGACCTAGGTCCATGCCACCAAAATGAATGCCAACTTCAGGTAATGTAACAGCAATTGCCATCGCTGCTAACATTGAGTCAATTGCAAAAGCTATATCTGCAAATTCAACTTTTAAAACAGTGCCCCAAAATTGCATAGGTCCGACTTTTTTCTCTACGCCAGACTCGTCAAAATGATGGTCGTCACCCTCAGGTTGATCTTCATGTTTTTTGTGGAAGAATTGCCAGAGATTTCTTATTGACATAAAAATTAAATACGCGGCACCAAGTGCTTGGATAAACCAGAAATTTGCGATAACACTAATTAAGAATAAGGCAAGAAAACGGAATACAAATGCACCTAGCAAACCATAAAATAACGCTTTTTTACGTTGTTCAGGTGGTAAATGTTTTACCATAACAGCCATTACAACTGCATTATCAGCTGCTAATAGCCCTTCTAAAAATACAAGAACGAGAATTACCCATAGGTAAGGTAAAATTAAACTCGGATCCATAGTGGACAGCTCCTTTTTGTTTTAATACAAATAAAGAGACCTATGCTAAATAATAGCAAAGGTCTCACTTAGCAAATAAATGCCCACTTTACCGGAAGATAATACTTCGTAATGACGATAAAGCGTTAACCATCAAGTATTTAATGGTCTTCAAGTTACTCCCCTCTGACAGATTGTCATAGGTATTCATTTGTTAAGTGTATTATACACTATACTTAATATAAATAAGCAATTAACGTTTAACAAATTGTCTATTTAAAGAGATATTTTTAAATACCCATTATTTTCAATCATAATCTTATAAAAGACTATACAATTTAATTTCTGAGAATTTTTCTTCGAACCAGCGTGTTGCAAATTCATTTTCGAATAAGAAGACGAAATTATCATATCTATCTTTCACTAATATTGAACGAGACGTGTTCATTTTATCTTGAATATCATCTTCGTTTTCAATCCAACGCGCAATTTTTCTACCGACAGGTTCCATAACAACATCAACGTTATATTCGTTTTTCATTCGATGTTCAAACACTTCAAATTGTAATTGACCAACGGCACCTAAAATAATTTGATTAGTGTGAAGCGTTTTATAATATTGGATTGCTCCCTCTTGAACAAGCTGTTCAATTCCTTTATGGAAATGTTTTTGCTTCATTACGTTTTTAGCTGAAACTTTCATAAATATTTCCGGTGTGAATTGAGGTAAATCTTGGAAACTATATTTTTGCTTGCCACCAACTAAAGTATCTCCAATTTGATAATTACCTGTATCATATAAACCAATGATGTCTCCAGCTACTGCATGGTTAACAGTTTCTTTATCGTCAGCCATAAATGATGTTGAACGCGTAATTTTTTGTTTTTTGCTCGTACGTTGTAATGTTACATCCATACCACGTTCGAATGCACCGCTAACAACACGCATAAATGCAATTCTATCACGATGTTTAGGGTCCATATTAGCTTGAATTTTGAAAATAAATCCAGAAAATTCATCATCAAATGGGCTTACTTCAACTTCTTCATTTGTCTGACGTGCATTAGGCATCGGTGCATGATCAACATATGCATTCAAGAAGTTTTGAACACCGAAGTTAGCTAATGCAGAACCAAAGAATACGGGTGTTAATTCACCATTTAATAGCGCATCATTATCAAACTCTTCACCTGCTTCTTCTACAAGCATAAATTCTTCGATAGCTTGAGCAAATGCACTGTCATTACGAATAGCATGCTCTTCTTGTAGTTCATAATCATCATCTAAATGTAAAACATTTTCTTCATCTCTAAATGGCTCTATAGATTTAGACTCACGATCGATAATACCAAAGAAATTTTGACCCATACCAATTGGCCAGTTCATAGGGTAAGTATCAATGTTTAATGTTTCTTCAATCTCGTCTAATAATTCAAATGGCTCTTTACCTACGCGGTCCAATTTATTAATGAATGTAAAAATTGGAATTCCTCTCATTTTACAAACTTTAAATAGCTTTAAAGTTTGAGGTTCAATACCTTTAGCACAGTCAATAACCATCACTGCACTATCTACTGCCATTAAAGTACGGTAAGTATCTTCTGAGAAATCTTCGTGTCCTGGTGTATCTAATATATTAATTTTGTAATCATCATAGTCAAATTGCATCACTGAACTCGTTACTGAAATACCACGTTCTTGCTCCACTTTCATCCAGTCACTAGTTGCAAATTTACCTATTTTTTTACCTTTAACTGTACCCGCTTCTCTAATTGCACCACTAAAATATAATAACTTCTCAGTCAGTGTCGTTTTACCAGCATCCGGGTGAGATATTATGGCAAACGTCTTTCTTGATTCAACTTCTTCTTTTAAACTCATCTATTAATCTCCTTTAAAATCATTCACAATCCAGTTTGTTAAATTCGAAGCAATTTTGTTTGCTTCATTTTCCTCGATAAAAGCAAATAATTGCATTACCAATTCTTCCTTAACATCATTACTGTCCATATTCAAATCAAGTTCTATTGACCAAAATATATCTGGAATAGCCAACATGATTTGATTTTTATCTTCAATTATATATAAGTAAACATTAACAATTTCGTCATTTATAGATAATTGTTTAATTTTCACTTGGGCCACCGCCAAATTTTTTGTATGCCGCTTCAAGTCCAATTAAATCATCTCTATGTGGCACTTTAATATGTCCAGGCATGATTTGATATGGTTCTCTTCCTTTAGAAGCTAATACTACTGTATCGCCCGGTACAGCTATATCAATGGCATGTTTGATCCCTTCAGCTCTGTCATCAAATTCAACATAACGATCATGAGTTGCGCCTTTTGCTAGTTCAGCAGTCAACATTTTAGGATCATCATTAGCAGGATTATCTGGCGTAAATATTACGTAATCTGCTCTACAAGCTACTGCGCCCATTTCAGGTGTTTTAGTTAAGTCACGTTCTCCAGCCATTCCAATTAAAAAGATTAATTTTTGTTTCACGAAGGGTTTTACTGCATCTATAAGTTTATTCATTCCGTCAGCAGTATGCGCATAGTCAATAATTAAATCAATTGGTAGCGAAGGATCTAGAACTTCCAAACGCCCTTCAACTGGCTCTAAATTCTCAACTACTCTGACGATATCTTCCATAGATATTCCTTTACTCCAGACGGCAATCATGGCAGCCATAATATTTGAAATATTAAATTTACCTACATATGGTGTTTTAACAATGTATGTACCTATAGGCGTATCGAAATCAAATTGAACACCTTGTAAAGATTCTTTAATATTTTTAGCCATAAATTGAGCGTCATGGTCTATTCCATATGTAAATATTTCATATGGTGTAACTGATGCTAGATATTTGGAGAAATCATCATCATTATTTAAAACAGCATATTTCTCTTTCGATAAGTCTTCTCCCAGTTGACTAAATAACAATGATTTAGCATGTCCATAGGCCTCCATTGTGCCATGAAAATCTAAATGGTCTTGTGTTAAATTTGAGAATATCGCAACATCAAATTCTACACCTCTTAATCGCCCTAGTGATAAACCGTGACTAGATACTTCCATAGTCATAGCTTCCGCATTTTCATCAACCGCTTGCTTAATCTTTTTAGTTAAAGACACTGTTTCTGGTGTTGTATTGGCACCTTTAGTTTTATGTTCATTTATTTGAAAACCATTTGTTCCTAAATATGCGCTTCCTTTACCTAAACCTCTATAAATAAGATGAATCATAGTAGCAATTGAAGTTTTGCCATTAGTGCCTGTTACACCTATTGTAGTTAATTGATGGCTAGGATAATCATATAAAGTATGTGCTAACAGGCTAGCAACTCTTAATGTATCTGGTACGATAACCTGCGTCACGTCACCGTTAATGTCTTGTTGATGGTTAACCACAATGACTTTTGCACCTTGTTCAACAACATTTTGACAAAATTTATGGCTATCAACTGTATAGCCTTTTGATGCGACGAATATACTCCCTTCACTAGCGGTACGTGAATCTGTAGTGATATCAGTAACATTTATATCTAAAGTACCTATTACTTGTTTAACTCGTATTTTTTCGAACAACTCATTCGCATTCAAAATGTATCGCTCCTTTTTTTACAATAATTTTATTATACACGTTTTGAAGTTGTTGATAAATTTATAATCATTAAAATATTGATTAGATTTAATACGAACTTGATATGTTTTACACCTCAAACTAAAGATTTCATTAATATAATTGAAGGAATTATTAATTAATAGTTAATTATTTTAAAATTTCCTATATATATCACTTTAATTCAATACTTTTAAATCTATTAATGCTAGGATAGTTATATAAAGATGATGTTAACTTCCTTAATATGCTATAATGCACTATAAATGAATTTTATACTTTCAATAAAGGGTATATATATTATGAAAACTATGTAAGTATGTTTATTGCTACTATAGTTAAATCAGAATGCGTTATTGCGTGTTTTAAATTTAAATTAATGGAGGGTGACTATTAATGGTTACTCAAAATAAAAAGATATTGATTATTACCGGCTCATTTGGAAATGGACATTTACAAGTGACACAAAGTGTTGTTAATCAACTTAATGAAATGAACTTGTCTCATCTATCAGTTATTGAGCATGATTTGTTTATGGAAGCACACCCAATCTTAACTTCTATTTGCAAAAAATGGTATATCAATAGCTTTAAGTATTTTAGAAATATGTATAAAAACTTTTATTATAGTCGCCCTGATGAATTAGATAAATGTTTTTATAAATATTATGGATTAAATAAATTAATCAATCTACTACTTAAAGAAAAACCAGACTTAATCTTATTGACATTCCCTACTCCAGTAATGTCAGTGCTAACAGAGCAGTTTAACATAAATATTCCAATCGCAACTGTTATGACAGATTACCGTCTACAAAAAAACTGGATAACGCCTAACTCTCATAGATATTATGTAGCTACTGACGATACCAAACGTGATTTCGTCAATGCTGGTATCCCTGCTTCTGATATAAAAGTGACTGGAATACCTATATCCGATAAATTTGAATCTGACATCGATAAAGTTGCTTGGTTGAAGAAACATAATTTAAATCCTGATAAACCAACTATTCTGATGTCTGCCGGGGCATTTGGTGTATCAAAAGGATTTGACTATATGATTGATAACATTCTTCAGAAAAGTCCACAATCACAAATCGTAATGGTTTGTGGTCGTAGCAAAGGGTTAAAACGTACTTTAGAAATGCAATTTAAATCATATGACAATGTCCTTATTCTAGGATATACAAAACATATGAATGAATGGATGGCATCAAGTCAACTTATGATTACAAAACCAGGTGGAATAACGATTTCCGAAGGTTTAACACGTAGTTTACCAATGATCTTCTTGAATCCGGCTCCAGGTCAAGAGCTTGAAAATGCATTATATTTCCAAGATAAATCATATGGTAAAATCGCGAATACACCTGAAGAAGCTATAGATATTGTTTCTGATTTAACAAATCACGAGTACCGCTTACAAGCTATGACTAATAAAATGACTGAAGAAAAGGTTAACCATTCAACTTATAGACTATGTACCGATTTATTAAATATCTTAGACAGTTCATCACAACAACAAGAAATATATGGAAAGGTTCCTTTATATGCCAGATTCTTCGTTAAGTAATAAAGGAATTAGTAAGAACTTCAAGATAATGCTCGTTATTTTGTTCTTAATGGAGTTTGCACGGGGAATGTATGTATTAAGTTACGTTAATTATTTACCAACCGTTACCTCTATTGCTGTTGCAGTGACTTCAGCGGCATTATCAATTCACTTTATATCCGATGCGGCAACGAATTTTGTCATCGGATTTCTTTTGAAAAAATTTGGTACTAAGCTAGTATTAACCTTAGGTTTTTTATTAGCTTTTATTAGTTTATTCTTAGTCATTTGGTTCCCAACTAATCCAATAGTTATCATTTTGAGTGCTATCATGTTGGGTATTGCTGTTAGTCCTATATGGGTTATCATGTTATCTAGTGTAGAGGAAGCACAACGTGGTAAACAAATGGGCTATGTTTACTTTGCTTGGTTATTAGGATTACTCGTAGGATGGGCATTTATGAATGTTCTAGTTAAATTACATCCTACTCGATTTGCATTTATGATGTTACTTGTTGTAGTCATTGCATGGGTATTGTATTATTTTGTTGATATTAAATTAACAAATTACAATACTAAACCTGTTAGTGAACAATTAGAACAAATCGTTAATGTTATGAAACGTCACTTAGTGTTATTCCCTGGTATTTTATTACAAGGTGCTTCTATTTCAGCATTGCTACCTATACTACCTACATATGCTACAAAGGTAGTAGGCGTAAGTACTATTGAGTACACCATTGCCATCGCTATAGGTGGCGCCGGTTGTGCCTTTGCAATGTTATTTTTATCTAAGATTATTGATAAAAATAGTAAAAGCTTTATGTATGCAGTTATTTTTACAGGTTTTATACTATTCACAGCGTTTATCTTCGGTTTATCTTTAGTAACAAATATCCTTATCGTCTGGATTGTAGCGATATTTATAGGTTTAATGTATGGGATATTATTGCCTGCATGGAATACATTTATGGCAGGGCAAATTGATCCCGCTGAACAAGAAGAAACTTGGGGCGTATTTAATAGTGTTCAAGGATTTGGTTCTATGATAGGTCCTTTATTTGGAGGCTTAATCGCTCAGTTTTCTAGTGGTTTAAATAATACATTTTATTTTTCTGCAGCAATCTTTTTAGTATTAGCGATATTCTACGGTGTTTATTTTGTAAAGTATCGAGGCAAAGCAAATCGTTTCTAATAAAAAGTAGATAAAATACTAAAAATCTAGTTAATGTACATCATACATTGTACATTAGCTAGATTTTTATTTTACATATTATTTAATTTTACGCTAACTTGAAAGTATCAATCACTTTCCATTTATCCTCTTCTTCGTCATAGCGTAATAATGATAGTTCTTCAATTTTTTCTTTAAGGTCTACCCCTACTAATTCTACTTGACCAAATATATCCTCGAATTCTTGGCTTGTTAAACCTTGAGCAATCGTAAAGTGTGGCACGAATGGATGCTCAGCTTCACCATGAAAATCTTCAGTATTAAATAAATTGAAAAGTTGTTCTAATTCATCAGTTTTAGCAACTTTAAAATAAATTACATTGTTAGTTGGTTTAAAGCTTGAAGCTTTTGTAGCATGAACATCTACAGGTCCGAAACCTTCTAATCTTTTTTTAACTTCTTCTTTTACTGAATCTAATTCATCATCATTGATTTCAAAGTGTGATTTGATCGTAATATGAGGCATGATACGTGCATACTCAGTATCATAACGTTTACGATAACCATTCACTTCATCTTGAAATGATTTTGACGGAATTAATGCTAATCCTATATTCATTGAAATTCCTCCTTTGTTTAACATATTACTATTATAGCAAAATTCTATATATTACGTTATTAGTTAGCTGAATTTTTTGAAAAGGTTTACATTATCTAAACATTTACTTCGTAGTATTGTACATTTAATTATCTCAATTAAATCTTAGCATTGATGATACTATTAAAAATACAAGTAATTAAACTTCATTTGACTCTTGTGTAGTTACTTCATCGCTTAAATAATATTTAAGAATGTCTGATAATAGAGGTTTCCAAGATTTCCAGTTATGTCCACCCTCAAATTCTAAATAATGATATGTGAGCTCTTTGTCTTTAATGACTGTTGCTAAATCTCTATTTGGTGTTAAAAAGTTTGCACGTTCTCCAGTTGTTGGCAAAGCAAAATCTTCTTCTTCTAAACCAATAGCGTGCCAAATAGACAATTCACCATATTGTATACACTTATTAAATTTATCTATTACAGTTTCATCTGAATGCGGGCTAAGCATTGCTACTTGACTGAAAATAGTTGGGTAAGTCAATGCGGTTAAAAGTGCTATACTACCAGCAAGACTATCTCCCATTAAAATTCTGGCATTACCTACTTTATAAGTTGGAAACGTCTTATCAATAAATGGCAGCAACTCTTTACCAATAGCTTGTACGGTTTTATGACTTCTAGTACCCTGTGGATGAAATTCTTCTCTACGTTTATCAACATCTTCATAATGAAATCCAACTATAATGGCTCGTTGAATTTCATCCTCTCTTCTCAACCGTTCATATTCACGTTGAAGTCTTCCAAATCTTAAAAAATCTAGCCCGTCAAAACATATAATGACTTGATACTTAAATAATTCAGAGTAATCTTCAGGCAAATATACTGATAATGTAACATCTCTTTCTAAGATATTACTATGTAATATATGTTTATTAATTTTGCCTGATTTGAAATTCGACATAATATTGATGCCCCCTAAATAGAATATACTTATTGTATCAAGATAATGATGACTTTTAAATCTCTGATAAAAATCTAATGTTCCATACTCACGAAATTTGGTAACTTATACATAGTTATAACACTTTTTTTCAAAATGTAGCTCTATATTTATTAATTACAATATTAAATATGAACTTCATTAATCTCAGTGTATCTGTCTAGAAGTTAAAATTTCCCTTTTTAACGCGTCTTAATTGATATATACTAATTAAATAATGAACAAATGAAAATAGGAGGACGTAAGCTTATGCTTAACAAAGTTTGGTTCCGAACAGGAATTGCCCTAGTTATCTTGTTCGTGCTAATTAAATTGTTTATGGAAGTACAAAGTGTTTTTTCACCTATTGTAACCATTATCGGTTCTGTATTTCTTCCATTTATGATTAGCGGATTTTTATTCTATATCTGCTTACCTTTCCAAAGTATTCTTGAAAAGTGGGGTTTCCCGCGTTGGGCAAGTATCACTACAATTTTTATTGGTTTAATTGCTATTATTGCTATCGTAGTCGCATTTATAGCACCAATTATTATCTCTAACGTTAATAGTTTAATAAAAGCAACACCATCACTGCAAAAAGAAGCTGAACAAATTGTTAACTTCTCACTTACGCAAATGGATAAACTTCCAAGCGATGTAACAGATAGAATTAATTCTGCTGTAAAATCAATTGGTGATAGTATGACTGGAATTTTGGCTAATTCATTTACATACTTAACGTCATTTATTTCAACTGTCTTCTTACTTATCATGGTACCGTTCTTCTTAATTTACATGTTAAAAGATCATGAAAAATTCATTCCTGCTCTTGCTAAATTTTTCAAGGGAGAACGTAAAGTATTTGTAGTCGACTTAATGAAAGATTTAAACTTCACATTAAAATCATACATTCAAGGACAAGTGACTGTAAGTGTTATTTTAGGGGTCATTTTATATATTGGTTATACCATTATTGGTTTACCATATACACCTTTATTAGTACTATTTGCTGGTGTAGCTAACTTAATACCTTTCTTAGGACCATGGTTATCATTTGCACCTGCAGCTTTGCTCGGTATCATAGATAGTCCTACTACATTTATTTGGGTTTGTGTTGTTACATTAATCGCCCAACAACTTGAGGGTAATGTGATTACACCAAATGTTATGGGTAAATCTTTAAGTATTCACCCACTTACAATAATTGTTGTTATTTTAGCCGCTGGAGATTTAGGTGGGTTCACACTTATTTTAATTGCCGTACCACTCTATGCAGTACTTAAGACTATTGCGAGCAATGTCTTTAAATATCGTCAACGCATTATTGATAAAGCTAATAGCGACGTTAAAGACTAGATTAATATAAATTTAAAAAACGTTTCAGGAGTGAACTTGAATTTACAATGCATTCAAGTTCACTTCTTTTTATAAATACAAAAAAACTTGGTGCTATACACACCAAGTAATTGAATTAATTTATTATTTTATTGCGTGGAAACCACTATCTACATGGATATTCTCACCAGTTACGCCACTTGAGAAATCACTCAATAAGTAAGCAGCAGTTTTACCTACTTCTTCTTGATCCACGTTTCGTCTTAATGGTGCACGTTCTTCAATTTCTTTAAGGATTGTGTTGAAACCACCAACACCTTTAGCACTTAATGTACGAATTGGGCCAGCAGAAATAGCATTTACTCGAATGTTGTCCGGGCCTAAATCATAAGCTAAATATTTAACATTAGCTTCTAAACTTGCTTTAGCTACACCCATTACATTATAGTTTTGAACGGCAAATTCACCACCAAGGTATGTTGTTGCAACAATACTACCACCGTTTGGCATTATTTTCTTCGCTTCGTGCGCAACAATTGTTAATGAATATGAACTGATATCTTGCGCAAGTAAGAAGCCTTCACGTGATGTTTCAGAGAAACGTCCACGTAAGTCTTCAATATTTGCAAATGCGATAGAGTGATAAACGCCATCAATATTGCCTACTTCTTCGCCAATTTTAGCGAAACCATTTACTACATCTTCATCTTTTTGAACATCGATTTGATATAATTTTGGATCTTCTTGGTTTAATTGTTCTAATAATTTTTCTAATTCTTTGCGGCTACGGTCTTTACGATATGTGAAAACAAGTTTAGCCCCTAATTGATCTAATACCTTTGCAACACCAAATCCGATACTACGTTTATTAGCAATACCCATAATTACGAAGGTTTTATTTTCAAGATTAATCATTCGAAATAACTCCTTAATCATCGTTTTTTATATCTTAATCTCACTGTACAAACAATGTAGACTAATCTAACGTTATTATTTTACCATTTTTGCTTCATAATGATAAAGCAATATTATAACCTGGTCATACATGAGAGCTTGGTCCATAAATAATATAATGATGCTATTTTTCAAATTCGCAGAAGCTGACTGAACTGAGAGAGCCAAAAATTGCGTATTCTCAGTTATAGTCATCCTTTCGAGCGGTGCCCTAGCAAGAAAGATTTTTATAAAGAAATTCTACAAGATAAACAAGTTGGGGTGGGACCATGAATTTAAAAAGAATTCTGTCCCACCCCTTACACCTGTTATTGATTTTTTCTAAATCAATAATAAAATTCTAGATCTGATTTTAATTCATCTACGTATTCTTTTGAACCCGTTACGATAAGTCTATCTTTGTATCTAAGTTGTGTATCACCATGGGGCACGATTGATTCATTATTACGAATAATTCGAACGAAGATAATATCTCCACCAAATGGGAAATTACGTAGTTGAATATTTTCATATTGATGATTTAACATTTCAATTTCATACAATGATGTTTCAACATTGCTTAAAATGTTTAACATATTTGGTGTTTCAATTAAGCCTTGTAGGAAGATTTTATTACTAATGAAATTACTGAATACTTCAATACCTTCACCTTTCATTTCTTCATCTTCATTACTATTTTCAAGTCGACAAATTACGCGTTTAACATCATGTGCTTTGGCTAATTTTGCCACATCACGGTTAAGACTATCATCATTAGCAGAACAAACTACGATGTCTTGATTGAATAACCCTAATCTTTCTAAGAGTTGTTCTTCATAATTCGATATTTCTACAACAGTTATATGGTCAGATAAATTACGCTTATCTCCTAAATCTTTGCGATAATATAATGTAATATTATATAAGTGTGGTGACAAGTTTTGCACAATTGGAATCGTCAATTGATTCTTGCCAATTAATGCAATATCAATTTTACGATTAGCCTCATCTGGAATTGGAAACATTTTCTTGAAAATAATCGGTACAAACACACACGTGATGATTGCACTTAAAATCAAAATGCCTGACATTTCAGATGATATTGTATTTAATTGCTCTGCAATTTTAGCAGATGCTATAACTAATGATAATGTTGAAGTAAGTAAAAATGCTGATGCTATCGTTGTCTTATTATCAAACCAACGTCTAATAAAGAAAACTGGAATTAATTTTGAAATAATAAAAGCTAGAATGAGCACTGGAATAATTAATAATAATGATGGTTCTTTAATTAATGACGGAATATTTAAATCAACACCAACCATGATAAAGAAGATTGGTATAAAGAACCCGTATCCAAATGAATCGAGTGTATGCACTAATTCTTCATCTGGTTTCAGTAAGGATACAACCACACCAGCTAAGAATGCGCCTAGTATATATTCAGCGCCTACACCCTCTGCAAGTGCAACTAATAGAATAATTAATGCAAAGATTGCTCTTATACCTATTTGTGTAGTACCACCAATTAAGCGATGTAAAAATTTCATACGCTTAAATACAACGCCTAATATATAGAAAATAGCAGTAAATACAAGTAAAATTGCTGAAAGCCAAACTGAACCGTTACCACTACCATTGATACCACCGTAAATAGTTAACAGTACCATCGTTACTAGGTCAGCCAATACGGCTACTAATAATATAAATTGACCGATAGTTGTACGCATTATATTCATTTCTTTTAAAGTAGGCACTACGACACCTAGTGATATCGTTGATATGATAATTATCATTAATAACACATCATCTACGAGTCCTAACCATTTGAACGCGTAAGCTAATATTACTGATATAATCATAATAAATGCGAATACGGTTAGCGCTAAATTAAGATGGCTTGGTACATTTTTTTCATGTTTGTTCGTACCTTGTCGATTTCTCTTATCTTTTTTAAAAGTGCTAAAGTCAATCTCTAAACCACTTAAAAACATTAAAAAGATAAAGCCCAACGTTGATAATATATTAAGCATACTATCTTTATGTACTAGATTTAGGATAGACTGTCCAATAATAATACCCATGATGATTTCGGCTACAACCACTGGTAAAAAATTGATGTTCAGTCTATTTATAATAATTGGTGTTAAAAATGCTGCTAGAACTACAATGACTAGTGAAAAGAACTCCATTTTGTCCCCCTATGTTAAATATGACATGAATGTTGTTGCTAAACCAAAGTAAATTAACATACTTACAATATCATTAATTGTTGTAATAAATGGTCCGCTGGCTACGGCTGGATCAATATTCAGTTTATTCATAAATAATGGAATCATAGAACCAACTAACGTACCAACCGTCATTGCAATAGTAAGACTGCCTCCAACTATTAGTGCTAAAAATGGTTGTCTATATATAACAACGATGATAATAAATAAAACAGTGGCACAAACTAATCCTGAAAGCAAGCCACTTCCCGCTTCTCTCAATGCAACCTTAAATTTACTTTGTTCATCAATTTCCCCAGTAGAGATATTACGTACAGACACCGCAAGTGATTGTGTACCAGAATTTCCGGACATACCACTAATAATAGGTATAAATGCAGCTAATAATGCAACTTGTGATAATGTTGCCTCAAAACCACCTAATATAGTAGCGGTAATCATTCCTAAAAATGTAAGAATGATGAGCCAAGGCAATCGTTTAGTAGCAGTTTTCACTACAGAATCATTTGTTGAGTCAATATCAGATACCCCAGCTAAACGAGAGTAGTCTTCACTTGCCTCTTCATCCATAACATCTAGAATATCATCAATTGTAATAATACCAAGTAAATGTTGTTGATAATCTATTACTGGCATTGCAATAAAGTCATAGTCTCTCATTTTTTGAGCTACATCTTCTTGGTCATCTGCTACATTAACGCTAATCACACGATCACTCATTATATCCTCTATATATGCATCATTTTCAGCTACAATTAAATCTCTTAAAGATAATACTCCAACTAATTGTCCATCGGTATTAATGCCAAAAATAACATAAATCGTTTCGGCATCTGGTGCTTGTTCTTTTACTAACATTAATGCTTCTTTAACCGGAGTATTGACATCTAATGAGATATATTCCGTCGTCATGATACCGCCGGCTGTATCTTCTTCATAATGTAATAGATGCTTAATTTCATTAGCATCGTCACGGTTCATTAACGTTAGCAAACTAGCTACTTTCGGTTTCGAAAGTTCATTTAATATATCTACAGCATTATCCGAAGACATCTCTTCTAAAACTTTACTAGCATAATGTGCATTCATCGTATCAAAAAGGTCTTCATATGCTTCATCATCTATTTCTAATTGTTCAAAGAATTCTCCTACTTCTTGAGGTGATAAAAATTCAAATATCTTTTGTCTATTTTCATTCGTAGTGTCTTCAAAATATTCACTTTGTTCATATTCGTGCATTGCTAGAAATTCTTCTCTAAAACTATCAATATCGTCTTGTTTTAAAAGATCATCTAACAAATTTTGGTTATACACTTCGTCAGTATTATAGTCATTATTTTCTGTTTCTAATGACAACATCAACACCTCCAAATCTTATTATAATTCTGCAAAAATGTTTTGTAGCCATTTATAATCTATTTCTATCTCAATTTCTCTATTATAAATTGGATGTATGAATGTCACTTTATAGCATTGTAAAGATTGCGTATGAATTTCAGGATGATTTCCTTCATATAAATCATCACCAACAAGAGGATGTCCTACATAATTAAAATGAACGCGTATTTGATGCGTTCTTCCAGTATGTAATTTAATTTCACATAAGCTCGCTTCAGGTTTGGTCATTACTGTTTCATATGAAGTCTTTGCGTATTTTCCTGAAGCATCAACTTTCCTAGTAATAATACTCTGGCTATCTCTAGCAATCGGTTCTTCTATAACACCACTCAATAGCATTTGACCATAACATACACACATATACCTTTTATCTATTGCACTCGTCGTCATTAAATGATGGATATGCCCATGCTTAGCAAATATTACAATGCCTCTAGTGTTACGGTCTAAACGTGTAACAATATGCGGTACGATTGATGTATCGATTAACTGACCAACATTTAAATAATAAAGTACACGCTCTATCAAACTATCGTGCGGATGTTCTCTTGACGGAGTGCTATTTAAATAGTTTGGTTTTGACACAATAATTAAATAATCATCTTCATACAATATTTCAATTGGATTACGTGATGGAATCAAATATGAGCTGGGTGTTTCATCAGGTAACGCAATAGTTAACTCATCACCTGGCATCATCATTTTTCTGACAGTTACATGACTGTTATTAATAATTAAAGCGCCATTATGTTTAATGGCGCTAATTGTCTTTTTAGAATATTGGTGACGCTGCAAAAAAGACTTAAGCATTTCATTATGCTGTATCACGTATTCAAATTTCATCGTCCATCTTCACTTTCAATGAATGAATCATGTACTCTTTTCCAAAATGGGAAAGGTCTAAATCTAGCAAAACGCACTTTCTCATTAGCCACTCTAAACTGAATACCATTGACATTTTTATGTTTTAAACTAACATGATCAATTGTAGTTAAAATGGTATCGTGATTAACAGGTGTAATTAAACATGTATGATGCTTTGGCAAAACAAGTGGTGAACCCACTGTTCTAAATACTCTATTATTGATAGAGGCTATTTCTGCAATCTGCATAGCTTCAAGTGAGGGATGTATTAGTGCTCCACCTAATGCCTTATTATAAGCAGTTGAACCTGAAGGGGTTGATATACATAAACCGTCACCTCTAAAACGTTCAAATTGCTTACCACGAATTCCCACATCAACTACAAGGGTTGAACCATTTTCCGTTTTCATTGTTGCTTCATTTAAAGCTAAATAACGTGTTTCATAACCATTATCATTGTATCTGACAATAATTTCTAATAATGGATATTCGATGACTTGAAATTCAGAGTTATTAATTTCAATAATTAATTTCTCAACTTCATGAGGTAACCAATCAGCATAAAAACCTAAATGTCCTGTATGTACACCTACAAATGCCACTTGAGAAAGCATGTGGCTGTATTGATGAAAGGCTTGTAATAAAGTTCCATCTCCACCTACAGAAATAACAATTTCTGGATTAACGGCATCTTCTACCATGTGGAAATCTTTCATATGATTTATCATTTTATGCTTTAATGCATTGGATTTTGAATCACCTTTAGACAAGATAGTATAACGCATCCCCACACCTCATTAGTCATGTTTTTTTGCACGTTTTTGAGAATAATATTTCTGTGCTTCTTGAATTTCATCTTTAATCTCAGACATCTCTTCATCTAGAAGATATGCCGCTTCAGCTGCACGCTCAAGACGATGCTGAATTTCCGCTGGATAATCCCCGTCATATTTATATCTTAATGTATGCTCAATTGTAGCCCAGAAATTCATTGCTAATGTTCGTATTTGTATTTCCGCTAAAATGGCTTTCTGACCGTTTAATGTTTCAATTGGATATTCAATAATCACATGATATGAACGATAACCACTTTGTTTTGTGTTATTGATGTAGTCACGTTCCTCAATCACTTTGAAATCTTGTCGTTGTCTAAGCATATTAACAACCACATCGATATCGTCCACAAATTGACACATCATTCTAAGACCAGCAATGTCGTACATCTCTTCACGTAGTCTATCAAACGGTATTCCCCTTTTATTCGCCTTATCAATAATACTCGTAATTGGTTTTACTCGACCAGTAACGAATTCAATGGGTGAAGCATCTTCTCCAACTTCATATTGCTTACGCAAACCTTTTAATTTTACCTTTAATTCATCAACGGCTTGTTTATATGGTGTTAAAAATTGATCCCATTGATTCATATTGTTTCACTCCGCTTCACTTTAGGTCAAAAGTTTCTTCAACAGCTGAAACAAACTCCTTACCATAGTTATTATTTCCTTCAACATTCTCAAGTATGTAATCTAATTCCTCTTGAAAATGCTCTAAAACCAAGTCATCGTTCACTATTAGTTTCTTGCCTCTATTCTCATGCAACATGGACCATGTTTCTTGAACGAAAATCAAGTAATCATATGATTGTCCGTCATCTAATAAGTAGGCAAATCCGTAATTATCACTATCAACAAGCATTTGTCCTACTTCTACTAATCCATCAGTTGGATCTTCTGAGTAGCAATAAATGCCATCATCTTTAATTTTAATTTCATTTACATAAATACGCATGCTTGTTCCTCCTTATTATTCTTTATTAGTTTAACATAATTTAACTGTATAACACACGTTTGAAATGCACTTCTTACTCGTCTATCCACTATTGAACGAAGCTCATTATGTTGTGACAAATCAAATCAATTTATAAACTATACTTATGTACTCAGATTTACTTTTTCATTCATATATAATTACTTTAAATATTTATATAACTCAGTCATAATGAATTACAATAAATGGATTTAGAGGTGCAAATTATGGCGACAAATAATGAAATAGAATTCAAACAATTACTAAGTAAAGATGTGTACGATAAATTTAAATATACTTTTTTTGAACATAAAGAACCTTTTATTCAAATAAACTACTATATTGATACTCCTAACTTCATATTGCGAGATCATAAATCTGCATTACGAATCCGTGTTAAAAACGACACATATGAAATGACCTTAAAAGTGCCAGCCGACGTAGGTTTGATGGAATATAATCATATGGTCAAATATATTCCTAAAACAGGTGATATAATATCCAATAACTCACTACCAGAAGATATACGAGAAATTGTCGAATCATATGATATTAATGACAATGAATTAACTATATTAGGCGCATTGAGAACAGCTCGTTTAGAAACGAACTATAAAAATGAATTGTTAGTATTAGATCGAAGTGATTATTTCGACAAAGTTGATTATGAGTTAGAATTTGAAGTTACTGACTATAACAATGGTTTAAAAAAATTTCATAGTTTATTAGAAGAATTTAATCTTAAGCACACCGTACCTAACAATAAAGTTCAACGTTTCTTTGACTATAAGAATCAAATTGACAAATAGCAGTACGTCGCTGTAAAAAGTCAAATTACTTTTAAATGTAAAAATTCATGTTATATTAGTAATATATTAACGGAAATTGGTGATATTATGTCTAAAACGCCATACGATATTATAGGTGAAACAGCACTTTATAATATGATTGATCATTTCTATGCTCTAGTTGAGAAAGATGACAGAATCAATCATTTGTTCCCTGGGAATTTTGCCGAAACGAGTAGAAAACAAAAGCAATTTCTCACTCAATTTCTAGGTGGACCGAACCTATATACTAAAGAACATGGACATCCGATGTTAAAAAAAAGACATATGGAATTTAAAATTACAACTTATGAGAAAGATGCATGGTTAGAAAATATGCATGCTGCAATAACCGAAGCACAGTTTCCAGCTGGTGTTGGAGACTATTTATATGAACGTTTACGTCTAACCGCAAACCATATGGTAAATTCCTAAATATAATTGAAGGTGAGTAAAACATGGCTGAAGAACTAAAAATTGTAGACAATAGAAGTCGTGAAGATGCTAATCTGTCACCTGTAAATAAAATTGAAATTTATTCATTTTTTGATCCATTTAATACAGATTGCTTTAAATTATCAGCGATTATTTCTAAATTAAGAATTGAATATAATCAATATATCCGTATCAGACATATTCTAAACCCTTCATTGAAAGTACTTACTAAGTGCCAAGCGCAAAGTACATCTGATTTTGATAATATCGCCTTAGCTTATAAAGCTGCTGAATTACAAGGCCGTTTAAGAGCGGAACGTTTCATCCATTTAATGCAAAATGAAATTATTCCTAAGAAGGATATTATTACGGAAGAAATGATTTGTGACTGCATCATTAATGCAGGTTTAGATTACAATGAATTCAAAGAAGATTTACAAAAAAGCAAATTAACCGAAAGTTTAAAAATAGATTTACACATTGCTCGAGAAATGGAAATTGAGCAAGCACCTTCACTCGTATTTTTCAGTGAAGATGTTCATGAGGAAGGCCTGAAAGTAGAAGGATTATATCCATATCACATTTACACATATATTATTAATGAATTAATGGGTACGCCAATTGAAAAAAATCTTCCACCTAAAATTGAACATTATATTCAAAAGAAACAACTCGTTACTATGGAAGAACTATTGACCATATATGAGTGGCCCGAAAAGTTAATGACAAAAGAACTTAAGAAATTGGCGTTACAACAAAAAGTAGAAAAACTTCAATATCCTGAAGGAGATTTTTGGCAATCAAAAATGCCTAGAATATAGGGTAACTAACAATAGCCATTCAATGATGATCATATTCATGCATTGGATGGCTTATTTTTGTGTACCTATCAATTTAAGGTTGAACGACTCTGTTTCTATTATTGTTATATAAATCAATTGCAATGTATAGTAATGGCGTCGAAGTACAATGATAAAATTTATCTACAATGGGGAATTAATTGATAGTGGTAGTTATTAAAAAAGAGCATAAAAAAACGCCGTGTCTGATTACACGACGCTAAACAAAGGGGATGGGAGAAATTTTTTCACTTCAAACAAAGGGGTATGTTTGTTATGTGATTAATTTCATGTTCATAATATAACACGCTAATATAGGTATTTCAATATTAAAGATCCCTTACTTCAAAATTGTCACAAACTTGACATATTGTAAACGGATACAGTCATTCTAAGCTTTCATAAGTTTTTCAAAAGCATCTAACTTTTGTTCAAAGACCTCACAAGCTTGCTCAATAGGTTCTGGTGAAGTCATATCCACACCGGCATTTTTCAGAATCTCAATTGGATAATTAGAACTTCCTTTTTTCAAGAATTCATTAATATATCTTTCAACTGCAGGTTTACCCTCAGTTAAAATTTGATGACTTAAACTTTGTGCTGCACTATATCCGGTAGCATATTGATATACATAGTAATTCATATAGAAATGAGGAATTCTTGACCATTCTTTGCTAATATTGTCATCTGTTTCAACAACATCACCAAAGTATTGTTTATTCAATTTAGCATATTCATCATTCATACGTGTTGCAGTTAATGGTTCGCCTCCTTCTTCAATTTGATGAATTTTATGTTCGAATTCTGCGAACATAGTCTGACGGAATAAAGTCGCTCTGAATCTTTCAAGTTCCTGATTTAATAATAATAAACGACGTTCATCGTCTAAATGTTTATCCATATAATCACTTAGTAATGCTTCATTACAAGTTGATGCAACTTCAGCAACAAAGATTGAATAATCACTAGAATTAGATGGTTGATGTTTACGACTGAAATAACTATGTGCTGAATGACCAAATTCGTGAATTAGCGTATATAAATCAGATACAGTATCTGACCAATTTAATAAAATGAATGGGTTAGTTAAATGTGCACCAGATGAGTAACCGCCTGATCGTTTGCCTTTATTTTCATAAACGTCGACCCATCGATTATTCAAACCTTCTTTTACTACATCAAGGTACTCTTCACCCATAGGTTCTAACGCTTTTAACATCCATTCTTTTGCTTCTTCATAAGGCATTTCGAATTTAACGTCTTTAACCATTGGCGTATATAAATCGTACATTTTCAGCTCATCAACGTCTAATAACTCTTTTCTTAGTTTCGTGTATCTGTGCAATAACGGTAAATATTTATGCACAGTTTTTACTAAATTATCATAAACTTCTTCTGGTATGTGATTATTACTTAACGCACGCTCACGAGCTGTTTTATAGTTATGTGTTCGAGCATTAAAGACATTCTTCTTAACTTCCCCTGCTAATGTTGAACCTAGAGTATTATTATAGGCACCGTAAGCTTTATATAAATTATTATATGCTGATTGACGTAACTCGCGATCATCAGATTCTAAATATTTGATAAAAGTTCCTTGTGTTAATGGATGTTTTTCACCATCTTTATCTACTGCATCTTCAATTTCTAAATCTGCATTACTAAACATACCGTACACATTACTTGGTGTAGATAGGGCATCTTGAGCCTCAGTAAGTAATTTCTCTTGCTCGGCATCTAAAATGTGTGGTCGTTTTTCATTGATAAGTTTTAAATCAAATTCATAACGTTTTAAGTTGTCGTTAGTTTCGATAAATGATTGAAGTTTATCTTCATCAATTTGAAGAATTTCTGGTACTAAGAAACTCCATGCTGAACTAATTTTAATTATAAGTTGATGTGCGCGTGACTCGAATCCTGTATATTTATCGTTTGAAGTATCTTGGTCTTGTTTTAAATGTGCATAGACATATACTTTCTCTAGTTTAGTACCAATTTCATCTTCTAATGCAAGCGCATCATATAATGTATCAGCACTATCTGCTAAGTGCCCTTTAAATTGCTCTTCTTTACCTAGATAACCTTCAACCTCTTTTAATGCTTCTTCAAAAGCTTCATCACTTTTAAAAATCGTTGTTAAATCCCACGTATCATTTGGATATTTACGTTCTTGCTCTTCTCTTGTTAATTGTTGACTCATATAGTAAACCTCCTATAATAACTAATGTTATAATTTTCTCATTATTCCTTATAAATTGCACGTTTTAACTATATTTAATGTAATGATTAATGAGTTCTGAGACAACACAATCCATAGAAATAGTGTTAAGGTACATCTGTCTAAATTTAAGAAAGGCTTTTAAACGCTGATGTACATCACACTCTTGTTCATTAAATAATTTAAATTGTAATTGCCATTGAACTGGATGATTCTCAATATAGAGTTGATAAGGGAATATGTAGCCGAAGTTATGATAAATAGCCTCATCTGTTAATCTTAACTGGTACATTGCGCTTAACGATGGTTCAAGGACAGAATTTTTTCTTCTACATTGATTCAAGTAATAATGTATTTCAGATTTAGTTAGCTTGAAAATGTGTTGATATGGCGTAGGCATTATACTAATCTGATTCACTAATTCATTGATTTTAATTACTGTTCGTTTTGCGATAAATTGTCTGCCACCAATATGCTGAATTTGACTATATAAAACAACACACTTGTTCTTTTGATTCCATACATATAAACACCTGTTAATTGGATGAATAAAATGTGCTTGAAATGAATTGAGATATACCCTTCCCATATGATATCGACAATCTTGAATTAACCAAATGACTTCCATACTCAGCTGTTTAAATCCCTTTGTTCGTTCTATGATCTCTTCAATACCTATTCTAGAAAATTGAATTTCAATTACATATTTTGAATTCACTAGTATGTCTGGGTATTGTTGAATAGTTGGACAATAAGGTTCAATTTGAACGTGATAATGTAGTTGTGATAACATCTTCGCAATAAAACACTTTACAAAGTAATGTTGTTCGGATTCTTGTTTTGCACAATAACATACGCTATCAACCTTATGCGCGAAATGCGGGATTTTTTTTGTGCCACATTTGTATAGTAGTTGTGAGCTACAATGCGGACAAAAATAGCTGTCTTGTTTCTTTGCACGATGTGCATATACTTGCTCGCCTTGTTGATTTATAGCGATTAACATAAATTTCACTCACCTCATAAGAATAAACGTATGAAATGGTGATTTTACTTTTCAACAAAAAAACCGAAGCAATATTCATTGCCTCGGTAAAAACTTTCATTATTCAACTGTGTCTGAGAAATAACGTCTCACTTGAGCAGTTACATTATGACTCATAATAATCTTAGCATAATCATTTAAGTATACTTCAGTTTTATCTGTTGGATATGCAAACTCTAACATCTGACTATAACTATCGTTAATTGTTTCTTGACTGACTGATTCATCAAAGTGAATAGCATAGTAATATTTATTGTCATTCATATATAATAAATCTTCAAATTCATCAGTTGATAAATTATGGTGATATGCATAACTAATAACTTGCTCTAAATCATCAAATTTAACGATAACTGTTCTTATGTTCGGACGTTGTTTCGTTTGTTTTTGTTCAGACTTATGAGAGTGCTTTTGTTGTTGTGCTCTTTGTTCGAATAAATCTTCAATGCTCTCTTCATTTTCTAATGTATTTGCAAGTAATTCGTTAACTTGTTCTTCAAATTGCTCGTTTGCATCTTCATCAGACATATTCATAGCTTCTTCATTTTTAGATTTAGAAATCGTAACTTCCACACCTTTTTCAAAGGCATGTACTTGTATCCAAAGAGGTCCTTCAACTACGAAGTCTTCTTCTTCATTGATTTCATCCATCATTGACCAGAAGAATTCTTCGCCTCTCTTACGGTTAGTCCATAAATCTTCTCGACTGAATCCTCTAGCTTCAATATCACTATAAGTTATAAATAATTTGACTGTTGTGTCATCAACGCGTTCTATTCTCATATCATCTCACTCCTTACAGTCGATGAATAGTAACCATATTGTATTAGAACGTAGTGGAAATTACAATTTATTTGTTTGATTAAATTTAACTATTTTACAATCGTTATATATACTAACATATTCCCTTTTTTAGTTACAAAAAACAGCACTAAAATAGTGCTGTTTCATATTATTATAATCTTCAATTAAATTTTAAAATTAATCAACAAGACGTTGCGCTTCTTGTAATTGGAAAGTACGAACCTTTCTAGGTAAGAAACGTCTGATTTCATCTTCGTTATAGCCAACCTGTAAACGTTTTTCATCTAGAATAATTGGACGACGTAATAGTCCTGGATTATCTTGAATGATCGCATAAAGATCTTGTAGTGGTAAAGAATCAATGTCAACGTTTAATTTTTGGTATGTTTTAGAACGAGTAGAAATAATTTCGTCAGTACCGTCTTCAGTCATTTTTAAAATTTGTTTGATTTCATCAATTGTTAAATGTTCAGAAAAAATGTTACGCTCCGTATATGGAATGTCATGTTCTTGTAACCATGCTTTCGCTTTACGGCAAGATGTGCAACTTGGTGAAGTAAATAATGTTACCATACATCTCACTCTCCTATTGAATGAATATTATTCATTATTTTTGAATTTATTGATTAAGAAATGATAATTTATTTAGTCCTCTTAACCTTACAATATTAGTATAACCAACTAACATTAAAATTAAATGAGAAAACCCTAATTTTTCTGAGAAATCTCAAATTTTCTAAAAACCTAAATTTAAAAGCTTAGAATTATCGTATAACTACATACTAACATAACTTACATTTTAAAGAAATACTGTTATAATTTAAATAATATGAATTAAAACTAAGAAAGTAGGCATCTAATATGGAGACATTATTTTCAGGAATTCAACCTAGTGGAATACCCACAATTGGTAATTATATTGGAGCATTAAAACAATTTGCTGATGTTCAAAATGATTATGATTGTTATTTTTGCATCGTCGACCAACATGCAATTACTGTGCCACAAGATAAAATCAAGTTACGTAAACAAATCCGTCAACTTGCGGCTATTTATTTAGCATCTGGCATAAACCCAGAAAAAGCTACCTTATTTATACAATCTGAAGTACCAGCACACGTGCAAGCAGGTTGGATGCTCACAACAATTTCAAGTGTTGGAGAACTTGAACGTATGACTCAATATAAAGATAAAGCTCAAAAACGTACTGATGGTATTCCAGCAGGTTTACTAACTTACCCACCATTAATGGCTGCAGATATTGTGATATACAATACTAATATTGTTCCAGTTGGTGAAGACCAAAAGCAACATATGGAATTAACACGTAACTTAGTCGAACGTTTTAATAGTCGTTATAATGACATTTTGGTTAAACCAGAAATTCGTATGCCTAAAGTAGGTGGTCGCGTCATGAGTTTACAAGACCCAACGAAGAAAATGAGTAAAAGTGATGATAATCAGAAAAACTTTATTTCATTACTAGACGAGCCTAATGTGGCAGCAAAGAAAATTAAAAGTGCTGTAACAGATTCAGATGGAATTATTAAATTTGATCGTAATAACAAACCAGGTATTTCAAATTTATTAACAATATACTCTAGCTTAACAAATGAATCTATTAAAGATTTAGAAGCTAAGTACGAAAATGAAGGATACGGTAAGTTCAAAACAGACTTATCAGAAATCGTCAAAGATTTCTTAATTAACTTCCAAGAAAAATATAATGAATTTTACAATTCAGATAAACTAGATGAAATCCTAGATCATGGTCGCGATAAAGCTCAAAAAGCGTCATTCAAAACATTGAAAAAAATGGAACGTGCCATGGGACTGGGACGTAAAAGATAATACATTAGTAATAGAAATAGCCATGGGAATCATTCCCATGGCTATTTCTATTATTCACTTTTCTTTACCTGTTTCACGATCAATAGATTTATCGATATACACGTGCTTAAGTGTAGTATCTGGGCCTACTTTGTGATACTGTAACCCTTTAACTTGTGGATTAGTTAAATGTGCTTCACCTTTTTGATATATAGGTGCAACTGGTGCGTCGTGAAGTAAAATACTTTCAGCTTTTTGTAAAGCTTTATTTCTCTTATCAGGTTCACGTAGTAAAGAACCATTAGCTTCTTTGATAAGATTATCGTATTCTTCGTTACCCCAATCAGTATTATTTTGAGCATTACCTTTTTTCATTATTTCCAAGAAAGCCGTTGAGTCTGGATAGTCAGGACTCCACCCTGCATATGACGTTTCATAATTATTTGCTAACTCTAGAGTTATTTTTTGTTTAAAAGGCATTTGTTTAATTTTTAGAGTAACACCAGGTAAATTTGTTTCAATCTGCGATTTTATATATTCAGCAGCAATCTTCGCTGCTGGGGTGTCTTGAGTATTCATAGTAAAAGTAAATTCTTTTTTACCTAATTCTTTTTGCGCAATTTCCCAATTTTGTTTTGCTTCTTTGGTATCATATTTTAATGGAGATGAAACTGTACTTGCGAAATCTTTGCCGTCTGGTGTTTTAGCAGTTCCAATACCAGTGAAATTATCTGAGGCTAAAGAACCGTCATTTAAAACAGATTTTACATATCCTTTTTTATTAATAGCTTGCGCAATAGCTAATCTTAAGTGTTTATTTTTAAATTCCGGAACAGTTTTTTCATTCATTTTAATATAGAATGTAGCAGCAGTTAAACGATGGTTCAATGCTTTACTATTTTTATATTTGTTAACCTGCTCAGATGTTACGATTGTATCATCAACCGAATCTGTATCATATAATGATGCACCAGCTTGTTGATCTTTTAGTACTTTATAATTTACTTTATCTAATTTAACATTCTTTTTATCCCAATACTTGTCATTTTTAACAAGTTGAATTTTATCTTCCACTTGCCAATTAATTACTTTAAAAGGCCCGTTATATACTGCTCTATCGGCTTTTGTACCATATTTTTCTCCATATTTTTTGGCAATTTTAGAATTTTGAGGACCAAAAGTATTTAAAGCTAATAGTTCATTTATATAAGGCACAGGTTTTTCTAATTCAACTTGAAGTTTATATTTATCTAGTGCTTTAATTCCTAATTCACTCACTGGTTTTTTTCCTGAATTAACTAAATCTGCATTTTTAATATCACTCATTATGTAAGCAAATTCAGATGCTGTTTTGGGGTCCACAACTTTTCTCCATGCATAAACAAAGTCATCCGCAGTTACTGGGTCACCGTTAGACCACTTAGCATTTTTTCTTAAATTAATTGTTAAAGTTTTGCCCCCGTTACTTTTTTTAGGCATTTCTTTAGCTACACCTAAAGTAACCTTATCGCCTTTATCAATTGAATATAGGCCTTCAAATGCTTGGCCAGCTATATCTCCTGATACTGCATCTGAAATTAATGCCGTATCTAAAGTACTTATATCTTGTGTGATAACTTTTCTAAAGACTTGGCCATCATCTGAATATAAACTTTTATTATTACTACAAGCTGAAAGTACTAAAACCACTATTAATAAAGTTGCTATATATTTTAAAGATTTCATAGTAAATTCATCCTCCTTCCCCTGCATTTAAACGCTTTGCGTTTGATGTTCTTGTTTTAATTGAGCAGCTTCTTCATCAGTGACAAACACATAATGACCTGGTCTTATTTCTTGAAGTTTTCGCTCAGAATTTTTAGATTCATCTTCTTGATATGCTACACGTTTACGTGTTCTCTCACTATCTGGGTCAGGCTGAGGAATCGCTGATAACAATGATTTCGTATAATCATGTAATGGGTGATAATAAATTTCGTCAGCTGAACCTAATTCAACAATTTTTCCGAAGTGCATCACTGCGATACGGTCTGAAATATATTTAACCATTGATAAGTCATGCGCGATAAATAAGAAAGTAATACCTCTCTCTTTCTGTAATTTCAACATTAGGTTTACTACCTGAGCTTGTATTGATACGTCTAGAGCTGAAATAGGCTCATCCGCAATAATAAATTCCGGTTCCACTGCTAGTGCACGCGCGATACCGATACGTTGACGTTGTCCACCAGAAAATTCGTGTGGATATCTATTCGCATGTTCTTTACTTAAACCTACCGTTTCAAGTAAGTCATAAACACGACGTTTACGGTCTTTTTTACTGCTTGCTAATTTATGTATATCAATACCTTCAGCAACGATATCCATGACCTTTAATCTAGGATTAAGTGATGCATATGGATCTTGGAAAATCATTTGAATCTTTTTATTGAACTTTAATAAATCTTTACGCTTAGAAATTTTTTGAATATCCTGTCCTTCATATAAAATTTCTCCACTTGTAATATCATTTAGCTTTATAATTGCTTTACCTGTAGTCGATTTACCACATCCTGACTCTCCAACTAACCCTAATGTTTCCCCTTTATAGATATCAAAAGATATGTCCTCAATGGCTCTTACTTCATTACGTTTGCCTTCATTAAAATATTGTTTTAAATTTTTAATTTCTAATAATACTTCATTATTTTTATCCATCGAACGACACCCTTTCTACTTGACGTGGTTTGTCATAATTATTTGGCATATGACGTTGTTTCTGTTTAACCATCTCAGGCGGTTCTACTTTTGGTGCACGTTCATCTAATAACCATGACTTAACAAAATGAGTCGGCGACATTTTGAACCAAGGTGGCTCTTGTTTAAAGTCAATATCTAAAGCATACTGGCTTCTTCTCGCAAAAGCATCGCCTTTTGGCGGATGTAATAAATCAGGTGGTGTTCCTGGAATCGCAATTAGTTCTGTATCATTACTAGTAGTTAAATCAGGCATTGATGATAATAATCCCCATGTATAAGGATGCTTAGGGTCATAAAATATTTCCTCAACATTCCCTGTTTCAATCATTTGTCCACCATACATTACTGCTACTCTATCTGCAATATTAGCTACTACACCTAAATCATGGGTAATAAATATGATTGATGTATCAATCTTTTTCTGCAAATCTTTCATTAAATCTAAAATTTGAGCTTGCATTGTTACATCCAATGCTGTTGTTGGTTCATCTGCAATCAATACTTTAGGTTCACAAGCTAAAGCTGTTGCGATTACAATTCTTTGTCTTTGGCCACCAGAGAATTGATGTGGGTAAGCTTTGAAACGTTTTTCAGCATTAGGCAATCCAACTAAATTTAAAATTTCTAAAGCACGTTTTTTTGCTTCAGATTTACTATAATTACGATGTTTAATTAAAGGTTCCATTACTTGTTTCCCAATTTGCATCGTCGGATTGAGTGATGTCATTGGATCTTGGAATATCATCGAAATATCTTTTCCACGTAATTTAATTAATTCTTTCTCAGATTTATTTGCTAAATCTTCACCAAGAAAATCAATTGAACCTTTTTTAATACGGCCTGCATCTCCTTGGAATAACTTTGTAATTGCTTTAGTGGTTACTGATTTTCCAGAACCAGACTCTCCCACTATTGCTAACGTTTCCCCTTTGTTCAAATAAAAATCTACGCCTCTAACCGCTTGCACTTCCCCAGCAGTAATATCAAAGGAAACATGCAAGTCGTTGACTTCTAATACTCTTTCTGACATAACGTGTGCCTCCTTTATTATTTACGCATTTTAGGGTCAAATGCATCGCGTAAACCATCACTAAATAGATAGAAAAATAAAATTAATAAACTTAAAATTGTTGCTGGAATGAATAACTCGTGTGGATGAATTAATAACATTGCACGACCATCATTAACTAAAGATCCTAATGAGGTTTGTGGTGCAGGGACTCCTATACCAATGAAACTTAAGAATGCTTCAAAGAAAATCGCACTTGGGACAGTAAACATAGATGTTACTACTATAGCCCCTAATGTATTAGGGAGAATATGTTTGAAAATCAAGTTGACTTTTGATGCGCCTAAAGTTCTTGATGCCATTACAAATTCTTGGTTTTTTAATTTTAAGAATTCACCACGAACAACCCTACTCATTCCTAACCAACCTGTGATTGACATAGCTAGTATAATCGTCCAAATAGAAGGTTCAAAAATAAGTACGAATAAAATTACTACAATAAGGTTTGGAATTGAAGCAATGATTTCCAAAATACGTTGCATTACATCATCTACTCGCCCACCAAAAAATCCTGAAATAGCGCCATATACTACTCCGATAAAAATATCTAATAAGGCAGCCACAATACCAATAACTAGAGAAATTTGAGTGCCTTTCCATGTACGTGTCCATAAATCTCTACCTAGTTGATCTGTTCCAAACCAATAATTTTCTTTAGCTCCCACTTTTGCATAAGCATCTTTACCGTCAGAACCTGTACCATCAAATGGTAAAAAATGAACTTTGTCTAATACGGGAATTTTTGCTGGAAGATTTCGATAATCGACATTTTGTTCAGCAAAATCATGTTTACTTATTAGTGGACCAATTAAAGCTAAAATTATTATAAGTATAAGGCCAATCATCCCTATTACAGCAAGTTTATTTCGTTTTAGCTGTGCCCATGCATCTTGCCAGAAATTTTTACTTTCTCGTTGCATTTCAGGTTCTTTATTTAAATCTAAATCTCTAATAACAAAGTCAGAAGCTGCAATGCCTTCAGAGGTATGTGTCATCGCCGCGTTTGAATGATCATCCAACGGCTTTTCAAATTTATCATTTGTCATTATTTTTTACCTCCTTGCACACGAATTCTAGGATCAATAATTCCGTAAAGAATATCTACAATAAAGATTGAAACTATAAATAATGTACTAAATAATATTGTTGTAGCCATGATAACTGGGAAATCGTTTGTTGTAATCGATCTAACGAATTGGTCCCCAAGACCTGGTACTCCAAAAATATTTTCAATAGTCAATGTACCAGTTAATATACTTGCTAACATTGGTACAATAATAGTAATAATTGGAATTAATGCATTACGTAATGCATGTCCAAATAGCACTCTTATAGAAGAGTTACCTTTTGCACGTGCTAATAATATGTAATCCGAACTTAATACTTCTATCATTTCTGCTCGAATATACCTTGCTACTGTTGCTAAAACTGTCGCGGACAATGCTAGTGAAGGTAAGACTGCTGTTGAAAATCCTTCCCACCCAGCTACTGGGAACCAACGTAAACGTACCGCAAACACATATTGTAAAAGTACGGCTAATACGAATGATGGTACTGATACTGCGATTACTGAAATTATAGTTGTTGTATAATCTACCCAGGTATTTTGTTTAGTAGCTGCTGCTACGCCAAGGATTAACCCTAAAATAACCCCGATAATCATAGCTGTAATACCCATTTCCATAGAAGGAATCAATCTCGGTTTTATAAGCTCCCATACCGGTTGATTATGATATTGGAATGAATACCCAAAGTCTCCAGTTACGACATTCTTTAAATAATGAAGATATTGAATGGCAACCGGATCATTTAAACCATACTTTTCATTAAGGATTGCCTTTTGCTCAGCACTTAGTTTCGCATCGTTAAATGGTGAACCGGGCATTAATTTCATTAAGAAAAATGTAATTGTAATAATAATGAAAAGCGATAAAAACATGTATCCCAAACGTTTAAAAATATATCGCGTCATTAAATAACCCCCTTATTGAATTTTCAAAATTAACATTCCCTTCAAAATTTTCAGAAATATTTAGTAACATTATATATTTAATTTTCATATAATTGCAATATAATTTTAAAAATATTAAAAATTGAGTTTTAAAATAATAGTTCTTTTTACTGTCATTTGTATTTTAATTACAGGTTTTAGATTTAAGATATTATTATTTATACTAATAAGATAAAATGGTATTAAGTTTCATCTGGGAGGTCTCGTAATGAAAAATAAAAAAAGTTGGGTTGTGTGGTCAATGATTACGCCTCTACTCTCTTTAATAATATGGTTAATCATTAGTAACCAAACATTCATTTCATACATTAATATTTTGTTTTATACATCTTTATCCATATTTATATGCATTTTTTTCATTTTATTAGTTCAAGAGGGCATTTTTGATGCAACGAGCTATGGTTTTAGAAGAATAAGATATCAACTATCGTCTCGTTCAAAAAAGAGAACAATGGCAGATGATGAATTTTTAAATCCTCAACAAGTTAAAAAGGAGCATTATTTTATATCTACATGGATTGCTCCAGCTTTAATATGTAATATTGCATACTTTGTGATGACAATAATAATTTCATTTCTACTTTAAATCATTCTACATACAAAAAATAGACCAAGGACATTATCAATTAGTGTCCTTGATCTAATATCATTTTTTCAAAATTAATCTTCAAATTTCTTAAATACTAATACTGCATTATGACCACCAAAGCCTAGACTGTTACTCATTGCATAAGTAATTTCTAAATCTTGCGCTTCATTTGGAACAATGTCTAGATCACATTCAGGATCTGGTGTATTCGCATGAATAGTTGGTGCGACTTTAGAGTCACGAATAGATAATGCTGAGAAGATAGCCTCTAAACCACCAGTAGCACCTAATAAATGACCAGTCATTGATTTAGTAGAGCTAACTTTTAGTTGATTAGCAGCATCTCCAAACGTATTCTTGATTGCTCTAATTTCATACATATCACCTACAGGTGTACTCGTGCCATGTGCATTAAGATATTGAACATCTTTTGCTTCAATACCTGCATCATCAAGTGCTGCTTGCATTGCACGTGAACCACCTTCACCTTCAGGAGCGGGAGCTGTAATATGATATGCATCACCAGTTGAACCATAACCAACTATTTCAGCATAGATTTGAGCACCACGCGCTTGTGCCGATTCTAATGATTCAATCACTAAAATACCAGCACCTTCACCCATAACGAAGCCATCTCGACCTTCTTGGAATGGACGACAAGCTGTTTCTTTATCATCATTTGTAGATAAGGCACGACTAGCACTGAATCCTGCAAGTGCCATGTGTGTAATTGGTGCTTCTGTACCACCTGTTATCATCGCATCTGCATCGCCACGTTGTATAATTTTAAATGCTTCACCAATTGAGTTTGTACCAGTAGCACATGCTGTAACTGTAGAACCATTTGGCCCTTTTGCACCTAAATCAATTGATACTTGGCCAGTTGCCATATCAGGAATTAACATAGGTACGAAGAATGGACTTACTCTTCTTGGTCCCTTATTTTGAAGTGTTGTATGTGCTGTTTCAAACGTTTCCATACCACCAATTCCTGAACCAATCCATACACCTATGCGATTAGCAGTTTCATCATTGATTTCCAATTTAGCATCTTCAACTGCTTGACGTGCTGCCACTACCGCATATTGTGTGAAACGATCCATACGTCGAGCTTCTTTCTTTTCAATATGGTCTTCAATATTAAAATCTTTAAGTTCACCTGCTAAATGAACATTATAATCTTCTGTATCTATTCTAGTAATAGTATCGATTCCATTAACACCTTTCAAGGCATTTTCCCAACTTGTCTGGGCATCATTGCCAATAGGTGATAATGCACCCATACCAGTAATTACAACTCGTTTATTCTCAGTCATACATTATTTCCTCCTATTTACCCCATTTGATAACCATAGCGCCCCATGTTAGGCCACCACCAAAACCTACTAATACTAGTGTGTCATCATCTTTAATTCTTCCATTTTCTAATTCTTGTGAAATACTTAAAGGTATTGAGGCAGCAGATGTGTTACCAAAGCGATTAACAGATACACTCATCTTTTCTCTCTCTATACCTAGTCTTTCTCGAGCTGATTCCATAATTCTAATGTTTGCTTGGTGAGGTATAAACATATCAATATCATCTGATTGTAGACCAGCTTTATCAACCACTCGTGTTGATGCTTCACCCATAATTCTTACCGCAAACTTGAAGACTTCTCGTCCGTTCATTACTAGTTTACCAGTATCTTTGTTTAAGTATAAGTATTTTCCACCGTTACCATCAGATCCCATTTCATAACTAATGATACCTCGTCCTTCTGAAACTTCTCCAATAACTACTGCACCAGCACCATCACCAAAAAGGACTGCTGTTGAACGATCTGTTAAATCAGTAATCTTAGATAATTTATCTGCACCTACTACTAGGATATTTTTATAATCACCTGATTGAACATATTGTTTTGCTGTAATCATAGAATACATAAATCCAGAACATGCAGCTAATTGATCCATTGTTGGTACTTTACGTGTACCCAATTTTTCTTGCAACATATTGGCAACCGATGGGAATGGCATATCTCCAGTAGCAGTTGCAACAATAATCATATCTATATCAGCAGGTGTGATTCCTGCATCTTCAATCGCTTTTTTACTTGCCTCGAATGCTAAGTCAGATGTATCTTGATCTTCACTTGCCCAGCGTCTCTCTTTAATTCCAGTCATTTTAGAAATCCATTCATCTGAAGTTTCTAAAAAACTTTCGAAATAAGCGTTATCAACGACTTTCTCTGGCGCATATGCACCAAATCCTTTTATACCTACGTTCATGAACGTACACCTTCTTACTTCATTTTTTAATACCAGGTATTAATTTAACACATTTTTTTACCACTACTCAAGTAGTTACCCTTTCACAAACACAGATTTCATTAAATAGATTTGATTACAAATTTTTATCAGTTAACTGCTATCTCTATACAAATAGATTACTTTACTTTAGAATGAATGTATATAAATAATGGAGGTCATCGGTATGAAATACCTCGTAACTTTTATTTGGGCAGTCATCTTATTACAAATGGTTAACTTTGTATTAAATAGTTTAAATGGCGGTGGAACATTAAACTTTATCACGCCAATAGTTCTAGCAGTTATCTTTACAATTGTAATTGCTATTCTAACTGCCATGATTAAACCAGATGATTTTACCCGTTCAGGTAACAGATAGTCTTATTACTACATAATAATACAATACGTTAAAAACACTTGGAATTTGAATTCATTAATCAAATTTCAAGTGTTTTTCTTTATTAAACTAGATATAGATGAACCCTTACTATTACAGCGATACATTACAAGCTTCATGACTTTGAAAAAATTTTTGAAGTGAGGAATTACTTATTCTTACTAATCTTTAGTTTAAGTTATAACTAAGGCAAGTGAATGCAACAATACACTGAACTGCACTTAAAAACATAAAAACCTAGAGAGTGCTCATCACACTCCCTAGGTTTACCTAAACATTCATTATTCATTTTCAGGCTTTTGTACATCAAATGTTAAATCATGATCATCATTTATATCAACTTTTACCACAGTACCTTCAGGCATGCTTTCTTTAATCATCATACGTGCTAATGGTGTTTCAATTTGACGTTGAACAAAACGTTTCAATGGTCTTGCACCAAATTGTGGTTCGTATGCTTCTTCTCCTAACCATTTTTTCGCGTCATCAGACACATCAATTGAAATACGTTGATCCAATAAGCGTATATTTAATTGAGTTAAGATTTTATCAACAATCATACTCATATCATTAATAGATAATGGTTTAAATAATACTATATCATCCATACGGTTTAAGATTTCTGGTTTAAAGAATGAATGTAAGCTATCCATTACAGCTTTTTCAGTGTCTTCAGTAATATCACCAGTATCTTTAACATTCTCAAGTAATACTTGTGAACCGATGTTACTTGTCATAATAATGATAGTGTTTTTAAAGTCAACACTGCGTCCTTTAGAATCAGTTAAACGACCTTCATCTAATATTTGAAGTAAAACGTTGAATACATCACTATGTGCTTTTTCAACTTCATCTAATAAAATGACTGAATATGGATTACGTCTAACCGCTTCTGTCAATTGTCCACCTTCATCATGACCTACATAACCTGGAGGGGCACCAATCAGTCTAGAAACTGAATGTTTCTCCATATACTCACTCATGTCGATTCGAATCATGTGTTTCTCAGAATCAAACAATGATGCAGCTAATGATTTTGCTAATTCAGTTTTACCTACACCAGTTGGTCCTAAGAATAAGAAACTACCAATCGGTCTATTAGGATCTTTAATACCTGCACGTGCTCTTACAACAGCATCAGATACTAAGTCTACTGCTTTATCTTGACCCACAACACGTTCGTGTAAGATATCACTTAGGTTCAATAATTTTTCTCTTTCAGTTTCAACTAATTTTGATACTGGAATACCAGTCCATTGACTTACGATGTCTCCAATTTCTTCATCAGAAACAACTTCACGAATCATACGTTCGCTGTCACCTTGTTCATCTTGATAAGCTTCTTCAAATTCTTTTAATTCTTTTTCTAATTGAGGTATTGTACCATATTGTAATTCTGCTGCCTTTTCTAGATTGCCCTCAGTTTGTGCATCTTCTAGAGCTTGTCGACTGCGATCTAATTCAGCACGTTTTTCTTGTACTTTAGCAATTTTTTCTTTCTCTTGTTCAACACGAGATTGTAAGGAAACTTGTTTTTCTTTTTCATTTGAAAGTTCTTCTTGTAATTCTTCTAAACGATGTTTACTTGCGTTGTCAGATTCATTTTTCAAAGCACTTTCTTCAATTTCTAATTGCATAACACGACGATTAACTTGGTCTAATTCAGTTGGATTTGAACCCATTTCTGTTCGAATTGTTGCACATGCTTGGTCAACTAAATCGATTGCTTTGTCAGGTAAGAATCTATCAGTAATATATCGATCTGATAATTCAGCTGCTGCAACTAAAGCACGGTCTTGAATACGTACACCATGATAAACTTCATAGCGTTCTTTTAATCCACGTAAAATTGAAATTGTATCTTCTACATCTGGTTCACTTACGCTCACTTTTTGGAAACGACGTTCTAATGCAGAATCTTTCTCAATATATTCTCTATATTCATTTAAAGTAGTTGCACCAATACAATGCAATTCGCCACGTGCTAACATCGGTTTCAACATGTTACCAGCATCCATTGCACCATCTGTTTTACCTGCACCAACTAGCATATGAATTTCATCAATGAATAAAATAATACGTCCATCTGACTCTTTTACTTCTTTAAGTACTGCTTTAAGTCGCTCTTCAAATTCACCTCTAAATTTAGCACCAGCAACCAATGCGCTTAAATCTAATTCAAAAATTGTTTTATCGAGTAATGATTCAGGCACATCTTTTCGTACAATTCGTTGCGCTAAACCTTCAACAATTGCAGTTTTACCTACACCAGGTTCCCCGATTAATACTGGATTGTTTTTAGTTTTACGACTTAAGATTCGAATTGTGTTACGAATTTCTTCATCCCTGCCAATAACAGGGTCCATTTTACCTTGACGTACTTCTTCTACTAAGTCACGACCATATTTTTCTAAAGCTTCATAATTTACTTCTGGATTTTGTGAAGTCACATGATTTCCCCCTCTTACTTTAGTTATTACTTCTTTTACAACTTCTTCTTTATTTCCAACAAATTGTTTAGTAGTATCATCAATATCCATCGCAGCACGAAGGACGTGTTCCATTGAAATATATTCATCTTCATATTCTTTCATATATGATTCAGCTTTATTTAATAATTCATTTGCTTTAGATCCTATATATTGTCCATATTGAATATTATCTCCTTGTACAGAAGGATAACTTTTCAATTTATTTGTATACGCTTGATTTAATTCATCTGTATCTATATTTGCTCGTTCTAATATGCTTTTAAATAAACTATCAGTTTCTTCTAAAGTTCCCTTTAATATAGCTTCAATTTCAATATTTTGTAATTCATTTTCTTTGCTCAATTCAACCGCTTTTTGTAATGCACCTTGAATTGCATATGTCATTTGATTAATATCCAAATTTATTCACCCCTATATATTTGATAAGAGCAAGGTCAATTAGTTCATTTTGACTTTGACTTTCTTTGACCTTAATTACATTATAGACTCTCTTATATAATTACGCAACACTTACACTCAACTTTTAAAAATTTCTCAAACTGCCTATTCAAGCTAGTTTGACGCGATTAGTGAGTCTCCTTCATTACTTGTTTTATCACGCTTTTTTCTGTTATAAACATCAAATATTCGTTAAAACTGCAAATAAAATAAACCAGTTCAATGATTTAAAATCACTAAACTGGTTTAGAATGAATTATTTGTTTTTTGGATTTTTCTTTATAGCTTTGATTATTTCATCGGATAAAGCTTTTACACCACTATTTTCAAGATGCACACCATCTGGTGCAAAATATTCAGAATGTTCTGCAGAACGTTGGTGCCAATCCACTAAAGTTACATTCTTATGCTTCTTAGCAGCATTAGCTAGTTGTTTATTAACATTATCTTGCCAATCTCGAGGAACACGTGTATTAACAAGGTAAATTTGTGCTTTACCAAACTTATTAATTAATTGATTTAATTCTTCCTCTGTAAAATCACCATTTGTACCTAGTTCTAAAACGACTTTATCTGATGGTTTATTATAATTTGAATAATTGCCTGCTATTGACAACGCTTCTTGTAAGTGACGACCAACTTTACCATCAATGGTTGCTTTAGGTACTTGAGATTTAAATTCTTCCCCAATATCTACCATCACTGAGTCTCCAATAAGTAATGGACTAATATTAGTATAAACTTGTTTTTTACTTTTACTATTACTACTTGAGCCATCGATTTTTATATTTTCACCAGGCATCATTCTTACTAAATATTTATCTTGATCACTCGTGTTGAATGAATTTGCTTTGTTTTCAATTTCATCTTTTCCAAAACGATCGAAGACACCTAAGAATAACAGTACTATCGGTATCACAGCAATAATCGACACTATTGTTCTAATAAATTTAGGTCGTTTTAAATAATTGAATGAAAATGCCTTTAAACCTTCACGTCTAAATGGTGTTTCAATATAACGATATGATAACTCAGCAAATAAAACTGTAAATATGATATCAACAAAGTATACATAAATAGGAAGTTGCCCATCAACAAAATGAATGTGTATAAAACTTATGACAGGAAAATGCCATAAATATAAACTATAAGAGCGTTTACCTATATAAACAAATATACGATGACCTAAGACCTTTGCTAGGATACTAGAAGGATGTACAACACTAGCAATAATAAATAATGTCATACCTGAGATGAGATAAAATCCACCATTATAAATCCATTCACTAGTATCTTTCACTGTAAAGAATAAGTAGATAAGTATTATTAGACCTAAGATACCTATACCATCAATAGAACGTTGCAATACTTTTGGTGGATTGGCTTTTAATTTAAACGGTGGCCATACAAATGCTAATATCACACCCAATAATAACGTTTGCAAGCGAGTATCTGTCCCAAAATAAACTCTTGAATACCCAACATTGGGTTGTGAAATAATGACCATCGCTAATAAAGACACTAGAGAAATAATCCATAATATCAAAGTAACATTGCGATATTTTTTAATCGTTAAGAGTAAAATGACCAACACAAATGGGAAGAACAAATAGAACTGTTCTTCTATTGCAAGTGACCACAAGTGTTTTAATGGCATAAATGAAAATTGTTCGAAGTAGTTAACATCTTTGGCAATATACCACCAATTCGACACATAGAATAATGCAGCGATATTATCATGTTTAACTCGAACGATTTGTTGTGGTTCAAATATTAATGTAGCAATCCCAACGACGATTAATAGCGCAACAACTGCTGGAAGTAACCTTTTAACTCGTCGAATCCAGAATTGTTTAAGGCTAATAATACCTCGCTCCTCGTATTCCTTTAAAAGTAAACTTGTGATTAAATATCCAGAAATAACGAAGAAGGTATCTACACCTATGAAACCACCTGTAAGCCATTTCCTATTTAAATGGTAAATGATAATACCTAAGACAGCAATTGCTCTTAGTCCATCTAAACCAGGCATGTAACGCATTTTAGTCTTACGTTGTTTCCCTTTTTCAAAATCTTGTTTCATTGTTCACATTCTTTCCCTATTAAATAATAAATTTTAATAAATTCATTAATTACTAAAGCACTGAAAATCAGGATAAAACGAAAGCCGATGATCAACAACATGAAAAAATATGATTTAAGTTAATATTCTTTTATATTTTAATGTATATGATTGAATCGAGTTTTATACTTAGATGTCTGAGCTTGAACTATAATAATATTTTATAAAATTTGACGCATTTATTATTAATTTTCATAAATGCAAGTACAATTTAAATTATTTTATATTGTAATTCTTATGTATTGTAGTATAACGCTTAAACAAATTCAATTTATATTACAATTATGTCATTTATCAACTTAACTTTGTCACTAAAAGCATTGAAAATGAACATTTAAATTGCTTCTATTATAAATAAAAAAACAATAGTACATCCTAATCGTGTACTATTGTTCAAAAGCGATTAATTAGCCAACGCCTAATGCAATTTTAGCGTATCTTGACATCATATCTTTGTTCCAAGGTGGATTCCAAACAATATTAACTTCTGTGTCTTGTATTTCTGGAATCTCGGCTAATACTGTTTTAATTTGTTCGATAATTTGTGGCCCAAGTGGGCAACCCATTGATGTTAAAGTCATTTCAACTGTACATAAACCATCATCATCAACATTCACTTTATATACTAAACCTAAATTAACGATATCAATACCTAATTCAGGGTCAATAACCATTTCAAGTGCACCTAGGATACTGTCTTTTAATGCCTCTTCCATTAGTATCACCTCTCATTATTTATCTTTACACTAATATATCAAATATCCGACAAAACGCCAATAAAATGCTATGATACAACTAAGCGAATAAAGACGTTATAATAACATTATAAAGTTGATTTATGTATCAATTTTAAAAACATTTAATCTGAAATGTTAATGTATTTTATTCTATAGATATGTAGCTTAAGGAGAAATATATGAAACCTTATTTAATTTGTTTAGACTTAGATGGGACATTATTAAATGATAATAAAGAAATTAGCGACTATACTAAGCAAGTACTTACAACATTAAAAAAGCAAGGTCATCGCATTATGATTGCGACTGGAAGACCATACCGTGCAAGCCAAATTTATTATCATGAATTAAACATGGACACACCTATTGTAAACTTCAATGGAGCTTATGTTCATCATCCTAAATCAGATGATTTTAAAACGACACACGAGGTACTAGATGTGGACCTCGCTAGAAACATGATCGAAACACTTCAAAAAGCAAAAGTTACAAATATTATTGCTGAGGTTCGCGATCACGTGTTTATTAATAATCATGACCCTAGATTATTTGAGGGTTTTTCAATGGGTAATCCTAAAATTGAAACAGGTAATTTATTAGAAGAATTAGATGAAGCACCAACGTCGTTATTAGTAGAAGCAGAAGAGATTTACATACCTCGAATCAAGCAAATGTTGACGCGTTTCTATGCAGAGAATATTGAGCACAGACGTTGGGGAGCGCCTTTCCCAGTAATCGAAATCGTTAAACGCGGGATTAGTAAAGCGCGTGGGATTGAACAAGTCAAAGACTATTTAGGAATTGAACCTTCACATATTATAGCCTTCGGAGACGAGGATAATGATATTGAAATGATTAAATATGCTAAATATGGTATCGCAATGGACAATGGTCTAGATGAATTAAAACATATTGCAAACCATATTACTTATTCAAATAATGATGATGGTATCGGCCGTTATTTAAATAATTTCTTTAAATTAAATATACCTTATAAAGGTTAAACAACAATTCTTAAAGTGAGACAAATGTATACTTTTATAATGTCTCACTTTTTTAATATATTTTTTCTGGAGGAATGTATGATGCGTAAAATAATTGTAGTCGGTGCTGTCGCCGGTGGTGCAACCTGTGCTAGCCAAATACGACGTTTAGATAAAGACAGTGAAATTACTATTTTTGAAAAAGACCGCGACATGAGTTTCGCAAATTGTGGATTACCCTACTTTATAGGTAACATTTTTAATGAACGTAAAGATGTTTTACCAATTACGCCAGACGTGTTTAAAGAAAAGAAAGATATTACAGTTAAAACGTATCATGAAGTAATTGCTATTAATGACAAAGATCAAACAGTGACGGTAGTAAATCGTCAAACGAATGAAAAATTTGAAGCGAGTTATGACGAATTAATATTGAGTCCTGGTGCAGGTGCTAATTCTTTAGGCTTTGATAGTGATTACATATTCACTTTACGCAATATGGAGGATACTGATGCCATCGATCGATTTATAGATCAACATCAGGCTAAGAAAGCATTAGTAGTAGGAGCAGGTTATATTTCATTAGAAGTCTTGGAGAATTTATATGCTAGAGGATTAGATGTTACTCTAATTCACCGCTCTGATAAAATTAACAAGTTGATGGACCAAGATATGAATCAAGTTATCTTTGACGAGCTAGATTCGCGACACATATCTTATCGATTAAATGAGGAAATTGTAAGTGTTAATGATCATATGGTTACTTTTAAATCAGGCATTCAAGAAGACTACGATATAATTATTGAAGGCGTTGGTACACATCCAAATTCGAAATTTATCGACTCATCTAACGTAGAATTAGATGATAAAGGCTTCGTTAAAGTTAACGATAAGTTTGAAACAAACATCCCAAATATTTATGCTTTGGGTGATGTGATTACCTCTTCGTACCGTCATGTAAATCTACCCGCACAAGTTCCATTAGCTTGGGGAGCACATCGTGGCGCAAGCGTCATTGCAGAACAACTAGCTGGTAATAAAAATATCATTTTCAAAGGGTTTTTAGGTACCAATATCGTTAAATTTTTCGATTATACATTAGCAAGCGTCGGCATCAAAGTCGAAGAATTAACGCATTTTGATTATCAAATGGTTGAATTAAATTCTGGCACTCATGCAGGTTATTACCCTGGAAATACTAATGTCCACTTACGCGTTTACTTTGACACAAATAATCGTCGTCTTTTACGTGCTGCCGCAGTAGGTAAAACAGGTGTTGATAAGCGTATTGACGTATTATCAATGGCAATGATGAGCGAATTAACCATTGATGAATTAACTGAATTTGAAGTGGCATACGCACCACCTTACAGTCATCCAAAAGATTTAGTTAATATGATTGGTTACAAAGCTAGAGATGTATAAAAAATAGCCCTTAAATGATTACTGCAAATTCAATCATTTAAGGGCTATCCCTATATCATTAATAATTTAAATTTTAACTAATTCCAAAAAGGCTACTAATTGGACCCCATGGTAGGATAATACCTAATGCCATAGTAATAATTATTAAAATAATTGTTGCCCAGAATAAACCATGACTCGCTTCGTGTTTCTTGCGTTTCGCAATAGATACTTCCATTAGTGCAACTACCGCTATACCACAAAGCATCTTCAATGTTAACAACATATGGTTGCCCCCACCACCATGGCTAGCAGCCATGAATTCTTGAATTAACAACCAGAACCCTGAGAATAAAGTGAGTAACATAAAGACTCTTAATGCCATTTGTAAAGGTTTAAACATAGGTGTAGGACCTTGTGATTTTGAAATATGTAAAAATGCAATTACATATAAAATAATTGTCAACGCCCAACTTGCAATATGCATATGTAACAAGACCGAATTCCCCCAATACTATTTATTACCTTTTTACTTACCTATCATATCACATAAACACTTGAACGTATTGTTAAACGCTATAAGAGATGGATGTAAAACTAAAATAATGGTTTTGTAAAACTTCCATGTGAAATTCTCTCTGCTGGGGTCCCTGAATTAAAACGCTTATAACAAGTGCGTTTTTATTTCTGACAACTTCTGGCAATATATAATTAGAGCCCGGGACATTGATTTATGTCCCAGGCTCACCTGCATTAACTGATTACAATTAAGAAATACTTATAATATAAGATGTCTCAATTCAATCATTTATTATGAACTAATTATGATAGACAATCCTTATAACATTTTTGAACTATTAATTATTATTTAGCAATATAAGTAGTTAATGTACCAATATTATCAATAGTAACTTTGACTTCATCACCTGGTTGTAAGAATTGAGGCGGTTGTAAACCTGCACCTACACCAGCTGGTGTGCCAGTAGCAATGATATCTCCTGGATGTAATGCTACATATTTAGAAATTTCTTCAATTAAATCATCAATTTTATTAATCATTTGACTTGTATTACCATCTTGACGAATATCATTATTAACTTTAGTTACGATATTAACATTTTCAGGTGTTGGTAACTCATCCTTAGTTACAATATAAGGTCCCATTGGGCAACCACCTGTCAAACTTTTAGATAGAAATGCCTGATCTTGTTCATTTTGCGCCTTACGATCAGTAATATCATTAATAATTGTATATCCGTAGATGTAGTCTAATGCTAATGCTTTCGGAATTTTTTCTCCAGATTTACCGATTACGATACCTAATTCACCTTCGTAATCTAATTGATCAGTGATATCTTTATGATTTGGAATTGTTGATTCATCACCAGTTAATGATGATGCTGCTTTAGTAAATACGTATAATCGTTGTACCTCATGATTTAATTCACTTGCGTGATCTTGGTAATTACGACCAAATGCAATAACATTATTTGGTGGTGTAACTGGTGGTAAGAATTCAATGTCATTAAAAGCGATTTTGAATTCATCTGCTTTACCACTATCTTCAGCCGCTACAACTGCTTTACGTACTTGTTCTTGGAAATCTAATGTTTGGTTTTGTTGTAATCCCTCTAATAATGTTTGAGGGTGGAAGTCACCTTCTCCAAATTCCTCAAATACCTTTTTAAGATCCCAAACTGCGTCTTCACGCTTAACTTTTACGCCGTAAGATTCAGCGTCTTTATAATTGAATGATAGAAATTTCATTCAGTATCAACTCCTCATCTATATCTTAATACATATTATAACTTTAATCTTTGCTAAACCACAAATATATATGTCTGAAATTTTAGAAATTTAATACACACTTCATTCATTGGATTAAAAACCTATTAAACATCTTCTTCAATACTCATTTGACCAAATTGGAAGAAATAAAGGTAACCGTATACTTTAGAATTTAAAATCGTTTCTAATGTATTTTTATAATATTTCATTTGAATTTTGTACTTATCACGAAGTTGTATACCTACCTCTTCATCTGTCATACCTCTACGTTTATTAAATGCATCTGTTTTATAATCTACAAAGTAATATTGACCGTCCTTTAAAAATATTAAATCAATCATACCTTGAATAATTGACACATCTTCATCTAATTCAGGCATTTCGTCTACACGCGCTTGATTTACGACAAATGGTAACTCTCTATAAACTTTGTCAGCTTGTGTAATAGTCATATACAAGTCACTTCTAATAAAATTCATAACTGCTTCAAATTGAATATCTTTTTTTGCATCTTCTTCAATAATATGCTTTTCAATTAATTCATTAATATAGTCATTCAATTCTGTTTCAGTCATACGAATTTCTTTAAATGGTAGATGTTGCATAACTGTATGCATTAAAGTACCAATCTCATTTGCTTTACGTTTTTTATTTTCACGTAAAAACTTAGGTCTCTCATAAGTTGATACACCTATACGGTATTGTCTTACCCTTTCGTAACTTGTACCACTTTCTTCTGTTTCTAATTGACGCTTTAATTCTGAAACAGACTGTTTAGATGGTTTCTCCGTATCTTTTAAAAAAGGATATTTAAATGATAATTGATCATTAATTTGTTGCTTTAATGTCTCATCATGCGAGCCTTCTACTTCTAAATCTGAAACATCGCGACTTTCTTGTTCTGATTCACTGTCATCAATCGAAAGTTCTTCAAATTGTGCAATTTTAATATCTACAGTAGGACGCAGACTCTCATCTAAATTATCAATGGATTTCTCAAACTGATACTCTGGTAATAAGGATGTAGATTGGTATTTAGCCAAAATACTATATATTAAATCAAAAGGTCGATCTGCTGATAACCGTTTATGCAATGCAATTTGATTACCTGAAATTGGCAATCGCTCAAGTTTTTCTAATGTTTCTTCCTTATCAATAGTACCAATAAGAATGAGTTGCTCTTTCGCTCGCGTTAAAGCTACATACATTAATCGCATTTCTTCAGAAATAAGTTCTTTTTCAGTAATTGATTTAATGACAACTGACGATAATGACGGATAGGTTACATTTCGGTCTAAATCAAAATAATCAATACCTAGACCATATTTTTGATTTAAGATGAGTGGTTTACGTAAGTCGCCTTTATTAAAATTCTTTGAAAGTCCCGAATAAATAACATATGGGAACTCTAGACCTTTACTACTGTGAACTGTCATCATACGTACCACATTATCATTAGGACCTATAACATTCTCTTCACCAAAGTCTTTGTTGCGTTCTATTAGTTCGTCAATAAATCTAATAAATTGATACAGCCCTCTAAAACTTGAACTTTCAAATTCTACTGCTTTATTAAACAATCCATATAGATTTGCACGTCTACCTTTACCACCAATAAGACCACTAAAATATTGAATAACGTAATGATCATTATAGAACTTATCAATTAATTGATACACAGGGTGAGATTGACTATATTCTTGATACATGTTTATATCATCCATAAAATGTTCTAATTTCTCAACTAACGTAGGGTTCGCTTCTTGATCTTTCATATAATGCAATATGGATTGATAGAAATAATCATCGTTCATACTTTGAACTCGAATGGTTGCTAATTCATCTTCCGTAAATTGGTATATAACCGATCTCATCAATCCTACTAAATATATATCTTGTAAAGGATTATCAACGGTTCTTAAAAATGATAAGACGAGACGTACTTCAGTTTGTTCAAAGTACCCTTCCTTACTATTTACATGGAACGGAATATTATAGTCTTTAAATACTTGTTGTAAATTGCGTGCATTTTTCAACCCTCTTTCAAGTATGACGATATCTTTGAAAGTAGCTTGTCTATAAGTTTCTGACTTCATATCATAAACTTGTTTATGCTCAATAATATATTTAACTTGCTCAGCAATATAGCGAGCTTCTTGTTCTGACTTTTCTAAATCATTATCGCTACTTTTATCTTGAATTAATGCATGTAGTTCGAAAGGCATAGATTTATCAGAATATTTAGTAGCACCAAAATAAAGTCTCGCATCAGCATCGTACTCAATTTCACCTACTTCTTCATCCATCATATGGTCAAATAAGTAATTTGTTGTGGCGAGTACTTCATTACGTGAACGGAAATTCTTAGATAAATCGATACGTAACCCTGATTGATCGCCATCTTTTGTGAAACGATGATATTTATCCATAAATAGCGTTGGATCAGCTTGTCTAAATTTATAGATAGATTGTTTAACGTCACCTACCATGAATAAATTTCCATTAGATTCGTCACCACGTTTAATTTTAGATATGATTGCTTCTTGTACTTGGTTCGTATCTTGGTATTCATCTACTAAAATCTCTTCAAATTGTGATCGATATTCTTTCGCAATTGATGAAGCATTGCCCTCTTGGTCAGTTAATATTTGTAGAGCGAAGTGTTCATAATCAGAAAAATCCAGTACATTGCGACTACGTTTTTTTTCAGCAAAGTCATTAATAATATCCTTAACGATTTGTACAAGGTATTGAATTCTAGGAGCCAAACGTTTCATATCTACTTTTAAATCTTCATAAGAACGTATTAGATACTTATTTTTTACTTCCGACAATAATTTTTTATAATCATCATAAAAATCTTTAGCGTTTGTTAAAAACTGAGAACTTATACCTTCATCTTCATTCGTATCTTTTAATTTTTTACTTATTGTAGGCAATTTTTCAGAGGTATAATTGATGATTTCTTCAAAATTTATCACATTACCCTCAATCATTTTTTCGCATTTATATTTTTCTAGTTTGATAACATCTAAATGCTTTTCCGCTTCTATACAATTTAGAAAGTTATTTTCCGCTTCTAACAAAGTATGATATGCAGCTTTGATATAAATTTTCGATAATCTTTCTAATTCGTCTAGATATAATTTATGTTTATTATCGTCCGTGTAAATTTCAACTAAAGAATCTAACCACTTGAACGGTGAAGGATTGGCTATACTGAAATTATAGAAACGTTTTAACAAATCTCTAAAATTATCATCATTACGATCACTTGATAATTGTTCTACTAAAGTAAGAAATTCTATATCTGGTGTATCATAATGTTTTTCTAAAACTTCATCAATAGACTGTTCAAGTAACAGCACATTCTCTACATCACTAATTGTGCGGAAATTAGGATCCAAATCAATGACATCATAATGCTGTTGAATAATCTTTAAACAGAAGCTATGTAATGTCGAAATTTGTGCTCGATGAATTTTAATGCGCTGATTCTTTAAATGTTCATTTCTAGGATCTTCTATTGACGCTTGTTGAATGCGTTGATCAACACGATGCTTCATTTCTCTCGCACTTAAATTAGTAAAAGTAACAACGAGTAACTTATCAACATCTATTTCATCTCTAATAATTTTTTGAATTATTCTTTCTACTAATACTGCAGTTTTACCAGACCCTGCTGCTGCAGCTACTAATACATCTTGACCATTAGCGTATATACTCTTCCACTGTGCATCTGTCCATTGAGCACCTTTAGGTTTGATTGGGATGTTATTCATTATGATCACCGCTTTCTAACTCGACATCTTGTATTGCTTTGATAGGATCTATAGTTTCATCTACATGGCGATAATGTTTACTATCAATAATAGTATCCACATGGCACACTGATTGAAAATTACAAAATTGGCATGGTAATTGGTCATCGAATTTAAGTGGTGCAACTTCGGTATGACCTTCCATAATATTTGTAGCAGTCTTTATAAAGTTGTCTTTATTATGTTTGATAAATTTATGAATTGTTGTTTCATCAGCAACACTGCTCCCCCTACTTCCAATACTTCCATCTTTCTTCAGGCTAACTGGAACAATGTCGGATTTACCAATTTCTTCTAAACGAATATCCAATGCGTCTACTACATCCATATCGCTATTAACTAAGCCGCGTAATCTATATTCTTTTAAAAATGCTTGTTCAAGTTTGTCCTGTGTTAAAGCATCATCTTCCAATTCTCCCCAATCTTTAAAACTGAGACGTTCATCATGTACATGAAAATACAATAGGCCACCTGGTTTAATTTCTTTAGATAATCCCAGACGTTGGGCATTTTGCAAAGCAATATCCATATAAGTCATCATTTGCATTTGTTTACCATAATAAACCTTTTTTAAATCTAATTTCGCACTGGGATTAGATGACTTATAATCAATAATATTAATGTAGCTCTTATCATCTTTAGTGTAAGCATCTATACGATCAATTTGTCCTCGTATATTAACTGGAATGCCTTGTTTTGTAATTAATGGTTGCGCAATAAGTTCTTCACTGTTGTTCGGTGTCTTTCTAAATCCTGCTTCAAAACGATGTGGTTTGAACTTTGTATTTTTATTTTGATAGCGTAATGCTTTCAAAGTACTTTCGACAATGACACCAATTCGTTTTGACACATACCGATAGTATGCATTTGAATCCATGAGATTGAATTGGACTTGAGGTAAAACACTCTCTAAAGCTTCAACAGTTAAAGCATGTATCTTCTTATTATCAAGATGTTTAAAGTCTCCATCTACCTTATCCGAAATATACTTCAATGCAGTATGGAAAATATTTCCTAGATCAAAATTTTCAAGCTTATATTTCGTTCGCTCATTTAACCTTAAACCATGATTCGCATAATGTTTAAACGGACAATCATTATACCCTTCAAATCTAGATACACTTGCGTTAATTGTTGAACCATATAAAGATGCAGCCAATGGTTCATCTAATTTCACTGTTTCGTTGTCATATGTCAACGCAGTTAACAGGTACTCTAAACCGTTATTCAATTTGTCATTATCACGCATGACTTGATAAGCATCAACCCATACATCAGCAACCATCTCTGCCTCTAGCCAAGATTTTAAAGATTCGAATAAGACGACTTTAGTTTGATGTGGATGCTCCATTAACGATAAAGGTTGTGCATTATGTTGATAATGAATATTCGTTACATCTAATCCATTGAACAACCCTTGTATTTGGTCAATAAATGGACTTTTTTCTTTATCCTCACCTTGTGCACCCATTAAACTATATGAAAATGTAACTTGTTCACTGCCTCGTGTCATTGCAATATAACAAACAAACGCTTCATCCATTTGTAAGATATCTGATGTAGGACTTAATTCAACTTGTGCTTGTTGTTCAAACACTTTCTTTTCTTCATCTGTTATAAGACTAGAAGAAGAAACCGGTTGTGGCATAGCACCATCGTTCATTCCAACCATATAAATATGCTTTTTATTGTCTACTTTCGCTAAGTCCATTGTTCCTATACTCACTTGATCGAGGGTTTGAGGAATCATTACAAATTCTAATTGTTCTAAACCAATATCAAATACCTCTAAAAAGCGTTTAAGAGTCATTTCTTCATTATCAAATACAGTGACTAAATCATCTAAAATTTGAATAAGACCATTCCAAATTTGATCTATTTCTTCAGCTTCTTCATGACGACCATCGACGTCTAATTGGTCACGGTGAGTCATTAAATATTTAGGTAAATCAAATGCCTCCATTGTCTCATAGAAAGTTGTTGCAAAACCTCTCACATTTTCTGCTTCGTTCATTGCTTTTTCAAAAGTTAATATTTTATCAATAATATCATTCTTTAAATGAACTACTTGCTCGAAATCTTCTCGCTCTTCAGTAGTTAATTTATGTTCTTTACGTCCCATTTTCGTAAAGTTATCAATACTAAACAGTTTTTCATCAAGCCAACGTTTGCCATAAACACCACGTTCAACGACAAAATTCTCTAATAAATCAATTAAATATGCACTATCCTTAAAGTGATTAGATAGAATATTGGTTTTAATTAAACGCATCATAGGACTAATATTCCAGTTTGTTTGAATAACTTCCAAAAGTGAGCGTACCATTTCCATGATCGGATGATGTGTCATTGATCTTTTAGTGTCGATATTAAATGGAATATCATACTGTGGAAGAACAGAGTCAAATAAAAATGCATAAGATTCATCACGATACAAGATAGCAATGTCTTGATATCTATATTGCTTATCACGTGTATCTTTAATAATTTGGCGAGCTACTTCATTAACTTCTTCACGTATACTTGAGGATTCTAAAATATTAATATTACCATCGTAAGCGATAGGATTAATTTGCAATGCATCAAATTGTTGTTCCAGTTGTATTAAATCTTTATTGTTAAAACGATATTGTTGTTTAAAGAATTGTTGTTGTAATTCTATGTTTAAATCATTGGCAATTTCCTTTAGATGCGTTAATACCTCTGATGGTTTTCTGAATAAACTAAATGGATCTTCATTACCATCAGTTGTTAAAAGAACAGTAACTTTTTTGGCGCTTTGAACGAGTGCTTTAATAATTTGATACTCCAATGTAGAGAAGTTGTGGAATCCATCTATGTATACCTCTGCTCTTTTAATCCATTCTGATTGACTTAAAATATCAATAAAATGATTTAAACTATCCTCTGAAGTAATAAATTCGCCATTTATGCGTTCCTCAAAATACTGATAAATAAGCGATATATCTTCTAATTTATGTCTAGTTCTCGTCTTCAAGTCATTATCTTGCAAAAATGTATGTAAATGTTCTGGCGTAACAGAATATTTCTTAAAATCTTGAATTTGTTCACTTAACTTCTCACTAAAACCATAATAATTTACTTGTGATTGATATAGTTTTAATTCCGATTGATGTTGTTGAACTAAATCATAAATCATCATCTCGGTAGCCGATTGCGTTAGTCGTTCTTCAGTTAATCCCCCAACCTCTTGAAAAACTCTATAACTTAAGCGTTCAAAGTGAAGCACTTCAGTTCTTAGGCTTCCATTCAATTCTTTATCATTAACAAATGCTTGTTCTAATTGAAAAGTACTCTGTGTTGGTGCTATTAAAACAATTGGATCACCTAGAGGATCCTCTTTCATTTGTTGCTTAATATTATCAATCATATGATGAGATTTGCCTGTCCCTGCTCTGCCAATGTATGCGTTCAACTCCATTATTCCCACACTCCTTTGAACTTATTTTAACATAGAACATACGTTCTTAAAAATGTTTTGTTAGGTCCAAATATTGAACAAAAAAAGACTGGCGGAACCTCTATGAACATTCCATTACCAGTCTTGCTATGTTAAAAATTAATTCATTATCACTAATTTTTCTTATTTTTCATTATCTGGATTAAAGTTAAACTTGAATTCACTAAACGGCCAAAATCTAAATGATACTTTACCAACAACTTGATCTTTATCAATTAAACCAAACGCCCTACTATCCTTACTGACTTCTCTGTTATCACCTAAAACTAAGTATTTACCTTTTGGTATGATATTTGATTTAGGATTTGCATTTAGTAAATCTTTAGTTTCAAATGAACCCGTAATATATTCACCTTGTTTATGTTTTTCATTGTAATCAAGATAAGGTTCATTTATCTTTTTGCCATTAACATATAGTTTATCATTTTTATAAATAACGTTATCGCCAGGTACACCAATGACACGTTTAACATAATCGTCTTGTTGATTCGCATGAAATACGATTACATTACCTTTTTTTATGTCTCCAACTTTATATCCTAGAATGTTAACCATGACGTGTTCACCATCTTTTAGTGTCGGATCCATTGAATCGCCTTTTATAGTATATGATTTAGCTACGAAGTTGACCATTACCCATACAAGTAATAAACCTACCGCTATGGCAACAATCCATTCAACTATTTCTTTCTTCAATTTTAACACCTCATCTACTTATTTAACTGATAGGTAAATTCTTTAAATGGATAATACTTTAAACTAACATCTCCTACAATATCGTCCTTATCTATTAATCCATATGTCCTTGAATCACTTTGTTTATCACCATTATCATTTAAAATAAAATATGAATTTGGCGGAATAATATCACCATCAGAATCATGTAAATCTCTTATTGCAAAATTATTAATATCTCTATTTTTAGCATAAAATTTATTAACTTGTCTATCATCTCTATACAATTTACCGTTTCTAACTTCAATTGATTCACCAGGCTTGCCGACCAATCTACCAAAGTGTAATTGATTTTTATGTCAATACATGATAATATCTCCATCTTTCAACATGTTAAAGGTAACTTTAATTTTATTAATAATGACACGGTCACCTTTATTCAAAGTTGGTGACATATCATCAGTTTGAACTACAGCACCTTTAACTAAGAACATTTGTATAAACATGACAAACAGACAAGCAAATAGGAATGCTACAATCCAACTTGTCACTCTACGCACCTTGTCACTCCTTGTCCGAACCCATGAAATAGCCCTCGACTTTCTTACCAATAAACCATAACGCTATAGTAACTATTAATACCATTATTGCTCTAACAGGATGTGTGAAAAATGAGGTTACACTTTTCCCCATTATCGCCAAAAATGTAATAGAAATTAACTTAGATATAAGTAAAATTATAAAATAATATTTGCCTCTAATATGAGAGAAACTTGCCACAAAATTAACTAGTGTATTGGGTGTAAACGGAAAACACATTAATATAAATATTGGTACTAAGCCCTGTCTATCTATAAAATGAATTAGGCGTTCAACCGATCGTCTTGATTTAATCCGCTTCATAAAGTTAGCATTAACAAATTTTCTACAGAAAAAGAACACTGTATAAGTACCTGCTACAACACCTAACCAACTAATAATCGTACCTGCTATAAAGCCGTACGCATGAACACATAAAATAACATACAATGTTAAAGGAAGTACTGGCACAATGGCTCTAAAAAATAAAATAATAAATCCAGCCAGATAACCAAAGCCTTGTAATAAATCAAACCATTGTTCAATTTGATGAAACATAGTTACATCAAATCCTTCCTATTGAATTAACAGTTATTATTTCATAGAAATATTGTACACTGTTTCATTTATAAATCTACCTATATAACAATAAATCAGTCACAGGTAGTAGTTAGAACTCATTCCTTAGCTTTAATATAAAGGTATATAATAGAAAAGTCGATACGGAATTTGATCCATATCGACTTTGTAAGACATATTTAATTGACGCTATTGAATGACTAGAGAATTATAAACGCTCTTCTAACTCTTTCTTCTTATCTTCAAATCCAGGTTTACCTAATAATGCAAACATGTTTTGTTTGTATGCTTCTACTCCAGGTTGGTTAAATGGATTAACACCTAATTGATATCCACTCATTGCACACGCTAATTCAAAGAAGTATACAACATAACCAAATGTTTCCTCGTCTAAGCGTGGAATATTTACAACAACATTAGGAACGCCACCATCAGTGTGAGCTAATAGTGTACCTTCAAATGCTTTAGTATTAACTTCATCAATTGTTTTACCTGCTAAGTAATTTAATCCATCTAAATCATCACTATCTTCTTCAATTGTAATATCGTGTTTAGGGTTGTTTACTTTTACAACTGTTTCAAATAAGAAACGACGTCCTTCTTGGACATATTGACCTAATGAATGTAAGTCAGTTGTATAGTTTGCACTAGATGGATATATACCTTTGAAGTCTTTACCTTCAGACTCACCATATAATTGTTTCCACCACTCATTGAAATATTGCATTGACGGTTCATAATTAATCAACATTTCAGTAGTGTAGCCTTTGCTATATAAAATATTACGGATTGTCGCATATTGATAAGCAATATTTTCATCTAATTTATCTGATGATAATTCTTTACGCGCTTTGTTTGCACCAATCATGATTGATTCAATATTTATGCCAGCTGTTGCAATCGGTAATAGACCCACAGCAGTTAATACAGAATAACGACCACCAACATCATCTGGTACTACAAACGTTTCATAACCTTCATTATCTGCTAATTGTTTTAATGCGCCTTTTGCTTTATCTGTAGTAGCAAAGATACGTTTTTTAGCTTCTGCTTTTCCATACTTATCTTCAACTAATTGTTTAAATAGTCTAAATGCTACTGCTGGTTCTGTAGTTGTACCAGATTTAGAAATAACATTTACTGAAAAATCTTTATCTGATAAGTAGTCTACTAATTCTTTAGTGTACGTTGATGATAAATGATTACCCACGAATACAATTTCAGGGTATTCCTTTGAATTTCGGAATGATGAAGTTAACATTTCAATAGCAGCACGTGCACCTAAATATGAACCTCCAATACCAATTACTACTAATACGTCTGAATTAGATTTTATACGTTTTGATGCTTCCACAATTCTTGAAAATTCTTTCTTATCATAGTCTTCCGGAAGATTCACCCAACCTAAGAAATCACTACCTGCACCAGTACCTTCGTGAATCGTTTTATGAATTGTTTTAACGATATCTTGTTGTTGATCAATTTCATGTTGACCAAAGAATTCCAATGCTTTTCCATAATCTAATTGAATATGAGTCATTTTATAAAAGCCTCCTGTATATCCTTGTTGATTTAATTTTACTAACTTTAAGCCTGCTATTCAATTGACATGACTGACTATTCGAATATTTTCAAATTAATTCAACAATTTTAAGACATTTTTAATAATTTTAAAATGAATAATTTCTAAATAAAATAATACTTATAATTCTATATTAATCTGTAACTTATCCTTTAATACAATTGAGATGTTGATGACAAAGGCATTTTCAAATTTTTGTATATTTATGTAAAAAAATGGTTTTATTTTCATTTGATATCTGTTAGTATAAATTTATATCAATTTTCAGAAAAATTATGAGGTGAATTTTAATGAAAGAGAAAATCGTATTAGCATATTCAGGTGGATTAGATACAAGTGTAGCCGTTAAATGGCTTATAGATAAAGGCTATGATGTCGTAGCTGTATGTTTAGATGTTGGTGAAGGTAAAGATTTAGATGTTGTATATTCTAAAGCACTAGATATGGGTGCAGTTGAGTGTCATATTATTGATGCTACTAAAGAATTTAGTGATGACTTTGTAAGTTATGCAATCAAAGGTAACTTAATGTATGAAAATAGTTATCCACTCGTTTCAGCTTTATCTCGTCCACTAATCGCAAAGAAATTAGTTGAGATTGCTGAACAAACTAATTCTGTCGGTATCGCGCATGGTTGTACTGGTAAAGGTAATGACCAAGTTCGTTTCGAAGTTGCTATTAAAGCATTAAACCCTAACCTAAAAGCATTTGCGCCAGTAAGAGAATGGGGTTGGAGTCGTGAAGAAGAAATTGATTATGCCATTAAACACAATATCCCCGTTGGCATCAATCACGATTCTCCTTATTCAATTGATCAAAACTTATGGGGTAGAGCAAATGAGTGTGGTATTTTAGAAGATCCGTATGCTGCCCCTCCAAAGGACGCTTATGATTTGACTGCAGAGTTAGATGATACACCAGATACACCTGATGAAATTATCCTTTCATTTAAAAACGGTGTTCCAGTTCAATTAAATCATCAAGATTATGACTTAGATCAATTAATATTAACTTTGAATGAACTAGCTGGAAAACACGGAATTGGACGTATCGACCATGTAGAAAATCGTCTAGTTGGTATTAAATCTCGTGAAATATATGAAACTCCTGGTGCAGAAGTAATATTAAAAGCACATAAAGCACTTGAAACATTAACGTTAACTAAAGATGTAGCTCATTTCAAACCAGTGATTGAAAAACAATTTGCTGAACAAACTTATAATGGTTTATGGTTCTCACCATTAACTGATAGCTTAAAATTATTCATTGATAGCACGCAACAATATGTTGAAGGTGATGTTAGAATTAAATTATTTAAAGGTAATGCCATTGTTAATGGAAGAAAATCTCCATACACGCTATATGATGAAAAATTAGCAACATACACTAAAGAAGATGCATTCAATCAATCAGCAGCAGTAGGTTTCATCGATATTTATGGTTTACCTACTCAAGTAAATGCATATCTTCATGGAGGTTATAGTAATGAGTAGTAAAGCATGGGGTGGCCGTTTTCAACAACAGCCGGAAGATTGGGTAGATGAATTTAATGCTTCCATAGATTTCGACCAAACATTGTTGGATGAAGATGTCCAAGGTAGTATTGCACATGCTACCATGTTAGCTAATCAAAATATCATTTCACAAGATGATAAAGACGCAATCATTAATGGCTTAAAAGAGATTCAACAAGACTTTCATAATGGGAAGCTTGCGTTTAAAAAATCGCTTGAAGATATTCATTTAAACATTGAACATGAACTCATTCAACGTGTCGGTGACGCTGGAGGTAAGTTGCATACAGGTCGTAGTAGAAATGACCAAGTGGCTACTGACTTGCATTTATACGTAAAAAAAGAAGTACTTGAAATTCAAGACCTTATTCGTTCATTCCAAACATCCATTCTTAAACTAGCTCAATCACATGTGGATACAATCATGCCAGGATATACACACTTACAACGTGCTCAACCGATTTCTTTTGCACACCATGTTATGACATATTTCTGGATGCTAGAAAGAGACTATTCACGTTTCGTTGATAGTATGAAACGTATTGATATTTCACCATTGGGTGCAGCTGCATTAAGTGGTACAACACACCCTATCGATAGACACGAAACGCAACAATTATTAGAATTTAGTTCAGTTTATGAGAATAGTTTAGATGCAGTGAGTGATCGTGATTACATTATTGAAACTTTGCATAATATTTCATTAACTATGATTCATTTATCACGTTTTGCTGAAGAAATTATTTTTTGGTCTACGGATGAGGCGAAATTCATTACCCTATCTGATGCTTTCTCTACAGGTTCATCTATTATGCCTCAGAAGAAGAATCCAGATATGGCAGAACTTATTCGTGGTAAAGTAGGACGTGCTACAGGACATTTAATGAGCATGCTTGTAACATTAAAAGGGTTACCACTTGCATATAATAAAGACTTACAAGAAGATAAAGAAGGTTTATTTGATTCAGTACGTACTATAAAAGGTTCACTACGAATTTTTGAAGGTATGTTAGATACAATGACCGTTAATACAGACCGTTTAAACGAAACTGTGCATCAAGACTTTTCAAATGCAACGGAATTAGCTGATTATTTAGTAGCTAAAGATGTACCATTTAGAAAAGCACATGAAATTGTTGGTAAAATTGTCTTTGAGTGCATTCAACAAGGTATCTATTTATTAGATGTACCTCTTGAACGTTACAAAGAATTAAATTCAAATATTGATCAAGATGTTTATGATTATCTTAAACCGGAAAACTGTCTTAGCCGAAGAAAAAGTTATGGTTCAACAGGCCAAGACGCAGTACGTCATCAACTTAAAGTTGCTGAAAAATTATTAAATAACGATTAATTTTAGAGGTTGGGTATGGGCCAACGAATTCTGAATGAATTCTATCCATTCCCAACCTTTTTGTTAAATATATTGAGTTAACATTAAGTATATAATAGTTATTTAAAGCTTCTGCAAATTCACTTTCTTACACAAAATTGCTCTGATAGATTTTAATTATACATTTAACTATGGAAAGGATGAGTTTGTTGAAAGCAAGTAATAAAGGTATCATTTCATGTTTAACAGTAGCTAGTTTGAGTCTAGCGATTATACATACGCCCGTTGAAGCAAGTGGTGGTGAATCATCAAACACTGCAACTACGAATCTAACTAATGCATCTAAAACTCAAAACAATCATACTAATTGGTCAAGAAATTTAACAGGAGAGCGCCATACTACTATTGCACATCGTGGTGCTAGTGGCTATGCACCAGAGCATACTTTTGCAGCGTACGATAAAAGTCATAATGAATTAGGTGCCTCATATATTGAAATAGATTTACAACGCACTAAAGATGGTCATTTAGTTGCAATGCATGACGAAACAGTTGATCGTACAACAAACGGCTCAGGACGTGTCGAGGACTATACATTAGCTGAATTAAAGAAATTAGATGCAGGTTCATCATTTAATGAACAAAATCCTCAATTAGCCAAAGATAGTTATAAAGGGGCTACAGTGCCAACGTTAGACGAGATATTATCACGTTATGGTACAAATGCCAATTATTATATTGAAACTAAGCAACCTGATGTGTATCCAGGTATGGAACAGCAACTGCTAAACACACTAAATCGACATAACATGCTTACTTCAAATTCTCTAGAAAATGGACATGTCCTGGTACAATCATTTTCAGAAGCTAGCTTATTAAAAATGCATCAATTAAATTCAAATGTGCCATTAATACGCCTATTGGACAAAGGTGAATTAGCTCAACAAAGTGAAACAGATTTACAACGTATTCATTCTTATGCAATTGGCGTCGGTCCCGAATATAGTGATTTAAATGCACAAAATACAGCTCATTTAAAAGATTTAGGTTTCCTCGTACATCCATTTACCGTGAATAAAACTGCCGATATGCAGCGCTTGAACCAATACGGTGTTGATGGTGTGTTTACGAATTATGCTGATCAATATAAAGCAATAAGTTCACAAAAGTAAGTAAAAATTTTAATACATTCACCTACTGCGAATTTGCAAAATAGCATCATTATATAATGTAAGTCTCAGGCTCTTGAATCAAAACAAAAACGCTATAACTTGTTTCATTCCCATAACAAGCTATAGCGTTTATTTATGTTTATATATCGGTTTATGCCCAACCACGGTAGCGAGCTGCTTCTGCAGTACGTTTAATACCTATAATATAAGCTGCTAGTCTCATATCAATTTTTCTATTTTGTGCTAATTCGTAGATTGAATCAAAAGCATCTATTAATTTTTCACGTAATTTATCGTTAACTTCCTCTTCAGACCAATAATAACCTTGGTTATTTTGCACCCATTCGAAGTATGAAACTGTTACACCACCAGCACTTGCTAGTACGTCTGGTACCAATAAGATACCGCGTTCAGTTAAAATTCGTGTAGCTTCAGGTGTAGTAGGTCCATTTGCCGCTTCAACAACAATATCGGCTTTAATATCATTCGCATTATCTTCAGTGATTTGATTAGAAATCGCAGCTGGTACTAGAATGTCACAATCTAACTCGAACAATTCTTTGTTAGAAATTGTATTATCGAATAAGTTTGTAACTGTACCGAAACTATCACGACGATCTAATAAATAATCGATATCTAAACCTTCTGGATCATGTAATGCACCATAAGCATCAGAAATACCTACGACTTTTGCACCCATGTCATATAAGAATTTAGCTAAGAAACTACCTGCATTACCAAATCCTTGGATAACTACGCGAGAACCTTTGATTTCCTTACCACGACGTTTAGCTGCTTGTTCAATAGCAATCACTACGCCCAATGCAGTTGAACGATCGCGTCCTTGTGAACCACCTAATACGATAGGTTTACCTGTAATAAAACCAGGTGAGTTAAATTTATCCAAAGCACTATATTCATCCATCATCCAAGCCATAATTTGAGAGTTAGTAAATACGTCTGGTGCTGGAATATCTTTAGTAGGACCAACGAATTGAGAAATTGCACGTACATATCCACGAGATAAACGTTCAACTTCATGAATACTCATTTGACGTGGGTCACATACGATACCACCTTTACCACCACCGTATGGTAAATTAACAATACCGCATTTCAAAGTCATCCACATAGATAATGCTTTAACTTCTTCTTCATCTACTTCAGGGTGGAAACGGACCCCACCTTTAGTTGGACCAACAGCATCGTTATGTTGAGCACGATAACCTGTAAATGTTTTAACAGTACCGTCATCCATGCGTACTGGAATACGAACTTGTAAAAATCTTAATGGTTCTTTGATTAAATCATACATACCATCGTCAAATCCCAATTTGTGTAAAGCTTCTTTAATGATACTTTGTGTCGAAGTCACTAAATTATTATTCTCAGTCATGATCACTTTCGCCTCTTTTTAACAAATGATTTCGCTTTCATACATATTGTAACACATGTCTTTGCTTTTTAAAGGGTTTTCAAAATGAATGTTACAACTTTTTGAACTTAATTAAACACGCTTCTAATTCTTTCTAATGCATCATCTAATTCTTCTTTAGAAATAACTAAAGGTGGAGCAAATCGAATCACCGTATCATGAGTTTCTTTACATAATAGTCCTTTTTCTTTTAATGCTTCACAGAAAGGTCTAGCACTTTCATGTAATTCAACACCAATAAAGAGACCACGACCACGTACTTCTTTAATAGCTGGGTGATTAATTTTTTGTAATTCAGATTTAAAGTATTCCCCTAATTCATGTGAACGGCCAGGTAAATCTTCATCTAATATGACATCTAACGCAGCGATTGAAACGGCACAAGCTAATGGATTACCACCAAACGTAGAACCATGTGAACCAGGTGTAAATACATCCAGCACTTCGTTGTCAGCTAAGACTACAGAAATAGGTAGTACGCCGCCACCAAGCGCTTTTCCTAAAATATAAACATCAGGTTTAACATTATCCCAATCAGTCGCAAATAATTTACCAGAACGTCCTAAACCAGCTTGAATTTCATCGGCAATAAATAAAATATTATGATCATCACATAATTCTCTGATAGCTTTTAAATAACCTTCAGGTGGGATATTAATACCTGCCTCACCTTGAATCGGTTCAACTAAAATAGCAGCTGTATTCTCATTAATAGCTTCTTTTAATTTATCAACATCGCCGAAATCTACTTTGCGGAAACCATCTAATAACGGACCATAACCACGTTGGTACTCAGCTTCTGATGATAAAGATACTGGCGCCATAGTACGACCATGGAAGTTACCATTAAATGCGATAATTTCAGCTTTATCTGGTTCAAGACCTTTTACATCATATGCCCAACGACGTGCAGCTTTCAATGCAGTTTCAACTGCTTCCGCACCGGTATTCATTGGTAGTGCTTTATCTTTACCTGATAATTTACAAACTTTTTGATACCATTCACCTAAATTATCACTATGAAAAGCACGAGAAACCAAAGTTACTTTGTCAGCTTGATCTTTAAGTGCTTGAATAATTTTAGGATGACGGTGTCCTTGGTTAACAGCTGAATAAGCTGAAAGCATATCCATATATTTATTACCTTCTGGATCAGTTACCCAAATACCTTCCGCTTCTGCAACAACGATTGGTAGTGGTACGTAGTTTTGAGCTCCATAATGGTTTGTTAATTCAATGATTTGTTCTGACTTAGTCATAATATCTCCCCTTTGCTTAATTTATATTAAAACTAATGGCCATACGAATACGGCTTTCGATGTCATTTACAAAGAAGTATATTTGCAAAATTAATAAGAGCATAAAATGACTCATTGTTACATCAAATATGCCCTTCGTTTCTAAATGAAAGCCCTTACAGATATAATGACATACCTATCAATATTTTTACAAGCAAAATATTAAAAATTTTCCGATAAATAAAATGAATTAAGATTCCTTTGGTATTTACATAAAAAAGATTATGACAAGAATGATTGCCATAATCTATTATAAACTCTAAATTCATCTACATTTATCAAATTAAATTTATAAAGATATTTTGAACATCTTCTTTTTAACTAGATTAAAACTGACCGCAAAGTTTAACATTTATTCACTCATTAATACTATTTATCTTTACGAGGTAACGGATAAAAACCTTGGTTAAATTGTTTCCACAAATTAGGTGGTAATTCATGCTTATCTTCACGATGAGGGTCAAATTCTGATAAAATTTCGTCTTCTTTTCCTTCCTGAATTTTGCTGATGAAATTATAATCTAATAATATTTCACGACCAAGTGCTACGAGTTCAACACCTGTTGATTTAATAGCGTCTAATGCGTCATCAGCTGTAAATACAGATCCTATACCAATAACTGGGATACGACCATCCACCCATTGGTGAATTAATTTCAATCGCTCTTGTCCTGCATACTTACCTTCTCTTGTAGTTGAATGAATATCTCCAAGAGATATATGAACATAATCAATTGATTTTTCAGTAATTGTATTAATTAATTGTTCGGTAATTTCCATTGAAATACCTGGTGATTCAGCTTCTTCAGGAGAAAGTCGATACCCTATTATGAAATCATCGCTCGCATATTTTGATTTAGCCTTTAATACTTCATCTATAACAGCAGTTGGAAACTTCATGTGATCAGACCATTCATCATTTCTTCTATTATAATATGGAGATACAAATTGGTGAATTAAATAGTGATTAGCACCATGAATTTCTACGCCATCAAACCCAGCTTCAATTACTCGACGCGTCGCTTCACCGAAATCTTTAATTGTTTGTTCAATTTCTTCAGGCGTAATTTCTCTAGCATCATGTTCATGTTGTTGTCCGAAGCTTTTTAAAGTGATAGGACTTGGTGCAACAACATCTCCATTCGGTGTTAAATTAGCTAATGCTTGTGCGCCACCATGATGAATTTGAACTAAAGCTTTAGCACCATTCTTCTTCATAGCTTGTGCTAAACGCTTGAGTCCTTCTATATCTGAATCATGCGCAACAGAAGGTTGTCCCGGAAAAGCTTTACCAATATCGTTAACATTACTTGCAGCATTGATAGCTAGACCAACATCTTTAGAGCGCTTTTCAATATACGGTATTTCCACGTCAGAAATTGTACCATCATCATTAGATGAAGTATGCGTTAATGGAGCCAATACAAAACGATTTTTTAATTCAACCCCATTTGGCAAAGTTATGGTTTCAAATAATTTTTCATATTTTTTATTCATAGGTAAGTCCTTTCCTTTTTAATTATGACTGGACTATAGCACACAGAATTAAAGCTCCTCCAATATTCTGCTTGACTGTATATGCATATATTTGTGTCACTTTTTTATAATCAAACGCATAAAAAAGCTAACGCTATATTAAAATATAACGTTAGCTTAGCGTGTTAACAGTCAATCAATTATTACGAATCGCGCGTTTAGACTGTTTAATCCAGACCGGTAGGCGTTCTTCAAGTGTTTGAAACCCATACTTTTCTGTTTCTTTAATTTCATCTAATACTGACTGCTTTTCTTTTTTTCGTTCATAATTCTTAAAGTAATCATTATCTTTAAGAGACAAATTTAGTTTTCCTTCATCATCAATTGATAAAATTTTTGCTTTAACGATTTGTCCTTCTGATAGAAATTTTTTTAAGTTGTGGACATAATCATCCATAATTTCAGAAATATGGATAAGTCCTTCAGTATGGTCAGGGGTCTCAACAAAAGCGCCATACGGTTGAATTCCAGTCACACGCACTTTAATATGCTGACCTTCTTTATAGTGATTATTCAACTTGATAACCCCTTACTTCGATTTACTTAACATAATTATAATAGCATAAATCACAAACTTGGACTAACTATAAACCAATAAAAATCCACATTTTTTCAAAAATATAATAACCCTTCCGACAAATACTAAATTAACGTTCGCATTTAAGGTTATCGTTTTAAAAATTGCAATTGAATTGAATGTTTAAACCATAAAAAAACGAATCGACATCAACCGTCGATTCGTAAGATTTGTTCATAATCAATTATTATTTATCTTCTACATCAATAGATTCAATAACTACATCATGTACAGGTTTATCTTGTGCACCTACTTTAGTATTTGCAATATCTTCTAAAGTTGCTTCGCCTTCAATTAGTTGTCCGAACACAGTGTGTTTTTGATCTAACCAAGGCGTGCCACCATTATCCGCATATGCTTTGGCAATCGGTTCAGGCCAGCCACCATCTACTAATTGGTTAACCATAGATTCTGGAACTTCTTTCATTTGAACAACAAAGAATTGAGAACCATTTGTGTTTGGTCCTGCATTTGCCATTGACAGCGCACCATATAAGTTAAAAGCCTCTAAAGAGAATTCATCTTCAAAAGAACCTCCATAAATACTTTCACCACCCATACCAGTTGCTGTAGGATCTCCTCCTTGAATCATGAAGTCATTAATAACACGGTGGAAAGTAATACCGTCATAATAACCATTTTTAGCGTGTGTCACAAAATTTTCAACAGTTTTCGGCGCGATATCTGGGAACAACTTAAATGTCATATCGCCTTTATTTGTATGCATAACAACTTTAATTTCATTGTCTTTTATTTCTTTGTTTAGTTGTGGATAGTTAGTCATTTCAATTCTCCATTCATGTTATGATGATATAGATACATCTTAACACATTTGAAAGGAAATAATATAGCATGTTATACCGATTCTCACATAAGACTGGCGCTTACGGCGTTACAATTAAAGAGGAGAATGACGACCAAGTTCTAGTTCAAGTTGAGCAAGTGATTAAACATCCAAAACAAGGTGATTTACATAACCCAGGACAAACTGAAGGTGTCTTTTTCCATGAAAGACGTGCTCTAAGTCATTATGAGAAACGTTATGCAACGCGTTCACAATTGCGTGAGTTTACTGTTGAGGAAATGACTTATGAAGCGTCACTTCAACAAGCTATTACAAAAATGGAAAATGATTTAAAACAGCAAAATACTGAATTTGCAAAACTAGCCTTAAACAATCTTGAAAATTTAAAAAATGACTATTCCATTCAATATAAACAAAAATTTTTATAGGTCATTTAAACGTGTTTCTTCTTATTTAACAAGTTCTGAAAAATCACTACTCATATGCGTTTTCGTCGTTTTTCAGAACAATATGATTCATGTATAATATATTGCATAAATATTTTTTAAGGAGGATAACATAGTGAGTTTGTTACATATTGCGGTCATTTTACCGTTAATATTTGCACTCATTATTCCAATTCTATATCGATTCTTTAAAAAGATTCATTTAGGTTGGTTTGTATTACCTATTCCTGTTGTCTTATTTATCTATTTCTTATCTCTTATTTCGACTACTCAGTCAGGTAATACAGTAATAAAAACATTAAACTGGATGCCACATATAGGTATGAATTTTGATTTATATCTTGACGGCTTAAGCATTTTATTCAGTTTACTTATAACAGGTATAGGATCGTTAGTGGTTTTATATTCCATTGGTTACTTAAGTAAATCTGAACAGCTTGGTAATTTTTATTGTTATTTATTACTATTTATGGGTGCAATGTTAGGCGTTGTCCTTTCAGACAATTTAATTATTTTATATCTATTTTGGGAATTGACTTCATTTTCAAGTTTTTTACTTATCTCTTTCTGGAGAGAAAAAAAGGCATCTATTTATGGTGCACAGAAATCATTAATCATTACCGTATTTGGTGGATTAAGTTTATTAGGGGGATTCATTTTAATTTCTCTAGCAGGTGATTCACTTAGCTTACACGAGCTAATTGCTAATGCATCTGAGATTCAACATAGTCCATTCTTTATCTTCGCAATGGTACTTATTATGTTGGGTGCATTTACTAAATCTGCACAAGTTCCATTTTATATTTGGTTGCCTGACGCTATGGAAGCACCTACCCCAGTCAGTGCATATCTACACTCGGCAACAATGGTGAAAGCAGGGTTATATTTAGTTGCACGTGTTACACCGCTTTTTGCGATATCACAAGGATGGATTTGGACAATTACTTTAGTTGGTCTAATCACACTTTTCTGGGCATCTTTAAATGCAACAAAACAACAAGATTTGAAAGGTATACTCGCATTCTCAACAGTATCTCAACTTGGCATGATTATGTCGATGTTAGGTATTGGTGCCGTAAGTTATCATTTCGAGGGAAGTCAAAGCCAATTGTACATTGCCGGATTTACTGCAGCAGTGTTTCATCTAGTGAATCACGCCACATTTAAAGGTGCGTTATTCATGATTACAGGTGCTGTAGATCATGTTACAGGCACAAGAGATGTTAAAAAACTTGGTGGTTTACTAACGATTATGCCTATTTCATTTACAATTACTGTTATTACAGCATTAAGTATGGCAGGTATTCCACCGTTTAACGGCTTCCTTTCTAAAGAAAAATTTCTTGAAGCCATGATTGAGATTTCTCACGCTAATGTTTTCAGTTTAGATACATTAGGTATTGTTTTTCCTATTTTAGCTATTGTGGGTAGTATATTTACGTTTGTATATTCAATTAAATTTATTATGTATATTTTCTTTGGTAAACATCAACCTAATGCTTTACCTAAAAAAGCACATGAGGCTTCAATATTGATGTTATTATCTCCAATCATTTTAGCAGTACTCGTTGTTGTCTTTGGGTTATTCCCAGGATTATTAACGCAATCTATTGTAGATCCAGCGACTACTGCGATTAGTGGTATGAGTAATGTTAATGCGGAATTTCATTTATTCCATGGTATTACTCCTGCATTTATTTCAACATTAATTATTTGGATATTGGGTATTCTTTTATTACTAACATTTAGTTATTGGATACGACTCTTACACGCTCAGCCAACACGTCTAACATTAAATCATTGGTACGATTCTACTGGAAAATACTTGCCTAATTATTCAGCGAATATGACGAATAGTTATGTAAATGGTTATGTTAGAGATAGCTTAGTCATTATATTCGGTATGCTTATTGTCGTTACGATTGTGACGTTACTAAGTGTTCCTTTTGACTTTAATTTTAAAGATATAAATAATATTCATATTTATGAAATTGCAATTTTAATATTATTAATTATCGCAGCATTTATGGTTGTTATTGCTAAATCACGTTTATTTAGCGTTATCATGCTAAGTGTGGTCGGTTATTCAGTATCTGTGTTATTTGTATTTTTCAAAGCACCAGACCTTGCCTTAACACAGTTCGTAGTAGAATCGATTTCTACAGCGTTATTCTTATTATGTTTCTATCATTTACCTAATTTAAATCGTTATAATGAAACACGATCATTTAAATTAACGAACGCACTTATTTCAATTGGTGTCGGACTTGTTGTCATTATCTTAGGTTTAATTGCTTACGGAAACAGACATTTTACATCTATTGGAGAATACTATAAAGCACATGTTTATGATTTAGCTCACGGTAAGAACATGGTAAATGTCATACTTGTTGACTTCCGTGGTATGGATACTTTATTTGAATCATCTGTATTAGGTATTGCCGGTTTAGGTGTGTATACAATGATTAAGTTGCGTCGTAAACATCAATCAAGTGAGGTGAAAAGTGATGAACAGACAGAACAATAATTTAATGTTTCAATATGCTGCTGTTATTATCGCCTTTCTAATCGCCTTGTTTGGGGTCACTTTATTCTTTGCAGGACATTATACACCTGGTGGTGGCTTCGTAGGTGGCCTACTATTATCATGTGCACTAACTATCATCGCAATTGCGTTTGATATTAAAACGATGGAAAAGGTATTCCCGTGGGATTTTAAAATTTTAATTGGAATTGGCTTATTATTCTGTGTTGGTACTCCATTAGCGAGTTGGTTCTATGGTGAAAACTTTTTCACACACACGGAATTTAATATACCGTTGCCCCTACTTCAACCTGTTCATATGAACACACCGATGTTCTTTGATTTCGGAGTTCTTTGCGCAGTAGTTGGAACGATTATGACAATTATTATAACGATTGGAGAGAGCGAATAGTGGAAATAATCATGATATTTGTATGTGGCATCCTCGCTTCAATTAGTGTCTATCTCGTTTTATCTAAAAGTTTGATACGAATTGTTATGGGGACAACTTTAATTACACATGCATCAAATTTATTTTTAATTACTATGGGTGGATTGAAACATGGCGAAATGCCAATCTATGAAAAAAATATTAGTCAATATGTCGATCCTATCCCCCATGCATTAATACTAACGGCAATCGTTATCGCTTTTGCGACAACTGCCTTTTTCTTAGTCTTAGCATTTAGAACATACAAAGAATTAGGTACTGACAACGTAGAAAGAATGAAAGGAGTGTTAGATGATGATTGAAAATAACTTAGTCGTCCTTTCATTAGTCGTACCTATCTTTACAGCAATTATATTGGTCTTTTTAGGACAACGTTATCGTGCGAAACGATATATCACTTTAACTGGTCTAGTCCTGACACTAATTGTGGCAATAATCAATTTAAGAAATGTATATATCAATGGTCCGCTTAAAGTAGAATTGGGTTCTTGGTCTGCACCTTATGGCATTATCTTTTTACTAGATAGTTTTAGTGCAATGTTGATTGTGACGAGTATCATTATCACCATTTTAATTACTGCATTTTCAAGTACCACAGCAGGAATTGATAGAGAACGTTATTATTATCACTTCTCTATCACATTTATGTTAGTAGGAATTATAGGTGCATTTACAACTGGAGATATATTTAACTTATTTGTATTTTTCGAAGTCTTCCTAATGTCATCTTACGCACTACTTGTACTAGGTGGCACTCAAATTCAATTACGTGAAACTGTCAAATACTTATTAGTTAATATAGTTACCTCAACATTCTTTGTAATTGCAGTTGCGATTTTATATTCCATCGTTGGTACGTTAAACATGGCAGATATTAGTGAAAAGTTATCTACATTGTCTAACACACATAGCGGACTCTTAAGTATAGTCTTTATTTTATTTATCTTCGTGTTCGCAACTAAAGCCGGTGCTTTCCCTATGTACGTATGGTTGCCAGGTTCATATTATGCACCACCATTTGCAATCATTGCATTTTTTGGTGCCCTACTAACAAAAGTAGGCGTATATGCGATTTTAAGAACTTTGAGCTTGTTCTTCCACAACACAATGAGTTTCTCGCACTATACAATTTTATTCTTAGCGTTATTAACGATCATTTTTGGTTCGGTAGGTGCGATTGCATACGATGACACTAAAAAAATTATTATTTATAATATCATGATTGCAGTCGGAGTTATCTTAGTTGGCGTAGCAATGATGAATGAAGCAGGTATTATAGGTGCGATTTACTACACAATTCATGACATGTTAGTCAAAACTGCCCTATTTTTACTTATAGGTGTGATGTATCAAATTACGAAATCTACAAGTCTTAAAGACTTTGGCGGTTTAATTAAACACTACCCTGTACTAGGATGGACTTTCTTCATCGCAGCGCTAAGTCTCGCTGGTATACCGCCTCTAAGTGGTTTTTATGGTAAATATTACATCGTACAAGCAACCTTTGAAAAAGGATTTTATGTAAGTGGTATTATCGTATTACTTTCAAGTTTAGTTGTGCTATATTCAGTTATTCATATTTTCTTAAAAGGCTTTTTCGGGAAACCTAAAGGTTATGAGCCTACTCAAAGTGTTAACGTTAAACACGCTACTACTATTTCAATAATTGCTGTCGTCATCACAGTCGTATTTGGATTATCTGCTGACTTATTATATCCATTAATTTCTGAGGCGGCTCAATCGTTTTACGATCCTAGCATCTATATTGAGAGTGTCTTGGGAGGTAGATCATAATGGCTATTCAAATTATTTTAAACTTTATCTTAGCTTTTATTTGGATTTTCTTAAGTGGTAGCTATACATTAAATAACCTCTTACTCGGTTTCATACTAGGACTCGGATTTGTATATTTATTTAGTAGAATATTACCAGGAAGATTTTATTTCATAAAAATTTATAAGATATTAAAATTAGCGGTTGTATTTTTTGTAGAATTATTAAAAGCTAATATCGACGTTTTAAAAATTGTTCTACAACCTAAACTTAAGAATGAACCAGGTTTCTTCGTATATCACACTGATTTAAAAACTGATTGGCAAATCGTTTTATTATCTAATTTAATAACATTGACGCCAGGAACTGTCGTATTAGGTATTAGTGATGATAGAAGAAAAATATATATTCACTCTATAGATTTCAGTACTAAAGAAGAAGAAGTTGAAGGTATAAAATCTTCATTAGAGAGAGTAGTTAGAGAGGTGGGCGAAGACTAATGGTAAAAATCATCATGATTATTGCTTTAATTGTTGTTGCAATATCAATGTTAGCGATGTTTGTACGTATCATCAAAGGTCCCACATTAGCCGATAGAATTTTAGCGCTTGATGCAATCGGTTTACAACTAATGGCGTGTATCGCGTTATATAGTATATTCATAGGTTCAGAATATTTACTCGTTGCTATTTTATTAATTGGTATTTTGGCCTTTTTAGGAACAGCCGTCTTCTCAAAATATATGGATAAAGGTAAGGTGATTGAACGTGATAACGAACATCATCATTAGTTTAGCAGTTATCTTTGTCATTTTAGGAGCTATTATAAGTGCCGTTACTGCTATTGGCATTATAAGATTAAAAGATATTTATTCGCGTGGTCATGCTGCAGGCAAATCAGCAACTTTAGGTGCTATTTTCCTATTGTTTGGCACATTCTTATACTTTATCGCTACAGATGGATATATTAATATGCAATTAATCTTTGGTATTCTTTTTATTCTTATAACTGGCCCACTTTCAAGTCATTTAATAATGAGAGCAGCTTATAATAATAAAACACCTTATACTAAAGATACGAAAATCGATGAACTAAAAAATGAATTTAAAGATAAAATGATTTAACTAATACAAGCAACTGACTAAATTGAAAAAGTTCTTATAGCAAACTTTATATAGCTCAAGTCACAATTGCGGGTGGAGGCAGAATTCAAAATAATTTCTGTCTCCGCTCATTTTTTATTGTCTAGTCTACATATTTATGATAATATAAATCGTAATTATTACGTTTTAAAAAGAAAGAAGTGTTATTATGCATTGGACAATTATCGGTGGCGGTTTACAAGGTACAACAATTGCGATTCAACTAAGAGAATTAGGGCTATCTAAAGAGAAATTAACAATTATAGACCCTTATGTCTCACTATGTGAACAATTTAATGATTTTTCTCATCGTATCAGCATGCCCTATTTGCGTTCACCAATTGTACATCATATCCACCCTAACCCATTCCATTTAAAACAATTCGCTAAAGTTCAACAATATATACACGGTACTTATGGTCAATACCAACGTCCACAAACAGACATGTTTATGCATCATGTTCACGAACAAGTTCATCATTATGATTTAAATGAAAATCATATTCAAGGCTATGTAGAAGCATTAGCAAAGAAAGATGGGCAATGGCAAATACAATTAAATGATAATCAAGTCATACTCACGGATTGCGTTATATTAGCAAATGGATGTACGCATAAACCCTACATTCCTAATATTTATCAAGATGCTGATGATGTGTGCCACATTTTCAATAAATCATTTAATACAACTATGTATGGACTCAGTTCTCACGTTGTAGGAAGTGGTATTTCTGCTGCCCATTTAACTTTAAAACTTATAAATCAATCTCATGATAAAGTTATTCATTTATGGATGAATAAGGACATTGATATCCAACATTTCGATGCAGATCCAGGTTGGTTAGGTCCTAAAAATATGAATCACTTTTTAAATATTGAATCCTCTTTAGAACGCCAGTCTATCATTCAACACGAAAGACATAAAGGTTCAATGCCTAGAGAGTTATATTTACGACTTAAGAAACATATTCAATCTGGACGACTCGTAATTCACAAAGACAATATTTTATCAGTTGACCAACATCAAATTCATACAGAACAAGCGTCTCTTCCGTATGATTTCATTTTATTAGCAACAGGTTTTGAACCAACACTATTAAAACAGCCTATGATTCAATCATTAATTAAAAATGAAGGTGCACCTTTAGCACATTGTGGATTACCTTCTATTAGTTCTGAATTAGAGTGGTTACCTCAATTGTTTGTGTCAGGTGGTTTAGCAGATTTAGAACTGGGTCCTTTTGCTAGAAATATCATGGGTGGAAGAGAAGCCGCTCAAAGAATTACGCAGGCCTATAAACGTTTATCAGCTCAACATATCCAAAAACATGCATAATTTCATTAGAAGTAATTGTCAACGTAACAACTATAAACTATTTTTAAATGCGATCTCTTGTATATTTCTTATAAAAAAAGCAGGCGCAGGACAGAATTCTTTATGAATCCATCGTCCCACGCCTGCGTTCTTTCTTAGACAAATACTTTTACAATTAGGATATTTAAAATGATACTTAATTGAACTAAAGCAGCGTTTGGTATTTTATTGCTTTAAAAGTTTAATTCCAATTGTTCCTCTCATAACACTTATCAATTGGCCTTGTTCACTTTTTATTTCTATATTCCAAACCTGAGTTGTACTTCCTTTATGAATAATCGTTGCTGTAGCAATAACACGACCTTCTTTAACCGAATGAATATGGTTAGCATTCATTTCTAAACCTAGTGGTATGAACGAATTCGTATCGATTAGATTAGCAGCGCCTAATGAACACGCTGTTTCACCTAAAGCAATTGTTGCACCACCATGCAAATAACCAAATGGTTGTTTAACTTTATCAGTAACAGGCATTGAAATTACTACTTTACCCTCTGATGTTTCTTCAATCTTCATTTCGAACGTTTCCAATAAGTTAGTCATTTAATTGTTCACCCCATTACACCTATAATATCATAGCTGCAATCGTACCAAATACCATTAAAGGTATGTTATAGAATAAGAAATTCGGGATACATGTATCGCGAATATGATCATGCTGTCCATCCACATCTAACCCAGCTGTTGGCCCTAGCGTAGAATCACTTGCAGGAGATCCTGAATCACCTAAAGCACTCGCAGTTCCTACTAAAGCGATTAGAGCCATAGTACTTAAGCCGAGTGAAGCACCAAGTGGAATAAATAATGTCGCAATTATAGGAATCGTTGCAAATGATGAACCAATTCCTAAAGTTACAATTAAACCAATAATGTACATGATGACAATACTTAATAACTTGTGACCATTTGAAATGTCAGTCAAACTTGATACTAATGTTTCGATATCTCCTGTTGCATTCATGACACCTGCGAAACCATTAGCTGAAAGAATAACAACACCTATAAATGACATGATTTTAATACCTTCAACAAATTGACTATCCAATTCTCTCCATTTGTAAACACCCGAAATAAAGAATACGAGTACACCTGCTAATGCACCAAAAATCATTGAATCAGTAAAAGTTTGAACTAAGAATGTAGCTAATATAGCGACTATTGTAACTACGAGTACATACGGTTTAATTTCATTAATTGTATTCTCATCTTCTACATAAGTTTCTGTTTTATATTCTCGTGGTTTACGATAATAAAACATACCCAAGATTAAACCAACTATATAACCAAGTGAAGGAATCAACATGGCTTTCCAAATCATATTGAATTCGATAGGATGATGTGCTTTTTGGAAACCGCTTTGAATAATTTGGTGGAAAATCTGTCCAAAGCCATATGGTAATAAGACATAAGGCCAACATAAACCAAATCCGATGACTAGAGCAATAAGTCTTCTATCAATTTTTAAATCATTAAACAGACTTAATAGTGGCGGTATAACTATTGGAATGAAAGCAATGTGAACCGGTATAAGGTTCTGACTCATTATACTCATCGCGAGTAAAGCTATGATAATAATGATTTTTACTTTTATTCTTGATAGTCTGCTATTTTCAGAGTGAATTGCGCGGATTATCTTAGTTACAAGATAATCTGTAATACCACTATATGAAATCAATGCTGCAAATCCACCCAATAATGCATAGCTTAGCGCTACCTCGGAACCGTCTACAATATTTTTTCCAAATACACTGATTACCTTTTCAACACTCATTCCAGAAATGAGACCGCCTACTAATGCACTAATGAACAGACTAATAACTACATTTAGTCTACATAAGCATAAAACAATCATTAATAATACGGCTATTACAACTGCATTAAACATAACAACACATCCTTTATCTCTCTACCGAACTAAAGTATTTAATATGTTCCTTATCATACCAAGTAGCTGATACGTTGTCAATGTAGAATTACATTCTAAGTTAATAAGATTATTCTTATTAAATAAGGAGTAGAAACATGCAATAGCACATGTTTCTACTCCTTAACCAAATGATTGCTACTTTTCTATTTATCTTAACCAATTTAATACAGTAGTAATCATACTGCCAGTTGGGCCTTTTGGACCTTTATAGCTAGTCTTGTTAGTTGTCGCAGGACCAGCAATATCGAAATGGATATGTGGTGTAGATCCACTAAAATGGGTAATAAATGTGGCTGCAAAGAGTGCTTTTCCATGACCGTTTGTATGATTTACTAAATCTGCAACGTCAGATTGACGTATTAATCGTTGCTCAGTTTGAGTCATAGGTAATTCAAAAGCATATTCATCCATTTCTTTAGCACTAACTCGTATTTCCTCAATCTCTTTATCTGCATTAGAGTTAAATAAAGCTGCTTTATCTTCACCTAGTGCTGCAACTGCAGCTCCTGTTAATGTAGCGAAATCTAAAATAATCTTAGGTTGAAATTGATTAGCATAGAATACAGCATCTCCTAGAACTAAACGTCCTTCCGCATCACTATTTAACATTTCAATTGTTTCACCACTCAATGCCGTCAATACATCATCAGGTTTCATTGCATTACTACTTATCATATTTTCAGCAGAAGCAATAACTCCTACAATATTGATAGGAAGTTGCAAGCGTGATATCGCATCAATCATTCCAACTACATTAGCTGCGCCACACATATCAAATTTCATAGTCTGCATACCTATCTTAGATTTAATGCTATAGCCACCTGAATCATATGTAATACCTTTTCCTACTAATACAATTGGTGCGTCTTCACTGTCACCACCATTATATGTCATAGTTATTACAACTGGAGGATTCTCCGACCCTTTACCAACAGCATGAATAAGTCCGAATCCTTCATCTAATAATTGTTTTCCATCTTTAATATCAACTTTTACTGATGTTTCATCAAAGTGTTGCGTAACCTGTTCAGCAAAATAATTAGGCGTTAGTATATTAGGTGGCATATTGCTATAGTCACGTGCAACATTAACCGATTGTCCGATTATAGCACCATTGATAAAATATCGATGTAAGTCCTCTTTATTCGTACTTATGTTTAACTCTAATTGATAGGGTGCAGATTTATCAGATTTATAGTTGTCAAAACTGTAAACTGCCTGTTCACTTTGTAGTCCCATAACCTCTGCGACTTTGGCTTGCTCCATTTTCTTTGAAATCAATGTATCGAATAATACATCTGCTTCAGTTACACGTTCTTCTTTTAAAAATTGAAATAAATTGCCGAAAGCTCTCAATAGCGCACCATAATCAAGCGTCTTTAAATTTCCTAATCCAACAGTAATAAGTCGTTTTGATGAGTCTTTTAAAGGTAACAAAGTTGAAGATATTTTACCTAATTGACTGCTAATTAAATGATGATGACGGTATGTATCAATTTGTTTTGTTATATCTTCATTATTGTAATTAATATAACCAAGTTGATTGATGTGATCAGGCAACCCTATAATAAATACTTCTGAATTTAAAACTGTATTACTTATATTGAAATTAACCATAACCTCTACACTTCCTTTTTATATCATATAAAAGAAGGAGTGGAACAGAATTCACAATGAATTCGTTGTTCCACCCCCATAAGGATGACCAGAAATGAGAAAAGCTTGATTTATGCGCTTTTTCAGTTCAGTCAGCTACTGCGAATTGGCATTGTAGCTTTAAATTAGTATTTATTTTCAAAATCATATTAGATAATTTATATGAGAAACTTAGAATTTACCTTTTTTGAATGCTAAGCCTACGCCACCGATTTTGAATACTGCACGAGTATCGATAACTTTTTTCATGAATGCAGCTTTTTTACCAGTAATGTCTCTACCGTATACGATACCAACACCATCATGTGCACCTAATGAACATACAGTACCACGATCAACATATTCAAAGTCTGTAGCTGCTTGACCGTTTAAGATGTTTTTAATGCTTTTCGCAACGTGTTCACCTTGTTGCATTGCAATTTGTGCTGTAGTTGGTAATGGACGTTCTTCACCAGCTGGGATGAATGCTGAAACGTCACCAATAACAAAGATATCATCATGACCTTCAATAGTTAAATCTTGTTTAGTCACGATACGACCACGTTTAACACCTTCAAATGATTCTTCCATTAATTTACTACCACGAACACCAGCAGCCCAGATTGCTGTGCCAGCTTCTAATTGTTGTTCTTGATCATTAATTTTAACTACGAAACCTTTTTCGTTACAAGCAACGATTGGAGTAGCAATTTTGAATTCAACACCACGGTCTTCTAAGTAGTTAACTGCGTAATTAACTAATTCATCAGAGAACATTGGTAACATTTTTGGTGCAGCTTCAACACAAGTTACTCTAACTTTGTTTTGATCAACACCGTATTTATTACATAATTCAGGAATTCTTTCAGTTAATTCACCTAAGAATTCGATACCTGTAAATCCTGCACCACCAACTAAGATAGCTAAGTCTTTATCATCTTTTTCTTTAGAAGCTGCATAGTTTGCAAATTTATCTTCGATGTGACGAGATAATTTACGTGCAGTTTCAATATTTTCAATTTGGAATGCATAGTCTTTCATACCATTAATTCCAAATGTTTCACTTTCGAAACCTAATGCTACTACTAAAATGTCGTAATCATAGATACCATGATTTGTTTCTACTTTTTTAGCGTTACGGTCGATTTTAGTTACTTCTGCATTGATAAATTTAACTTTATCTTCTTTAATTACACTTTCAATTGGGTAAATTAAATCTTCATAGTTTAATGTACCAGCTGAAGCTTCATGTAACCAAGTTGCTTCGTAGTGATATTTATTTTTGTTAATTAATGTAATATCCGCTTCGTCAGCAGAAAGTTCTTTTTGTAATTTAGTTACTGTTTGTAAACCCGCATAACCTGCACCTAAAACAAGTACTTTTTTACGATCTTGTGCCATTTCATTCACCTAAGCTTTCATAATTATTTTCTTAAATGTAGAAAAAGGCTACAAATTTCAGAACATAACAAAGTTCAGATGTAACAATATATTTTACCTTAATATATGTTTATCTGATTCATTTAAAAGACTTTGCACTTAACCTATTGTTCATCCCCATTTATAGTCTTAGTCAACACTTTCATTTTCAGTTCGATTTTATGAACTTTAGTTCACAAAAAAGACAAAGTTCAATCCATCTTCAATTTTATAGCTTTTATAGTTCATTTTCAAGCAACAACAAGACTATTATTAAAATAATCATATTATCCTGAAAATTACTGTCTTAAAGGATTACTCTTAGTGATAAATTACTTGCAATTATATTAGCATTCTTCCGGATTTCCAGCTACTTTAGCAGTTCTAAATGAACTACCACAACCACATGAAGCGATTGCGTTAGGGTTATCAATTTGGAATCCTCCACCCATTAAAGATTGTTTGAAATCAATTGTCGTACCATTTAATACAGGCATATCATATTTGTCTACTAATACTTTTAATCCATAAAATTCAAGTACTTCATCATTTTCTCCTGGTTGTTCTTCAGCTGACATACCATATGTCAGACCTGTACAGCCACCACCGTTTACTTTAATCTTTAAATATCCATCTTCCATGTCATTACTTTTCAACATATCTTTTACTTCATAAGCTGCTGCTTCAGTTAATGTTACAGTTGACATAAACCATTCCTCCTATAATAAGTTAGTAAAGTCATTCTCTTCTATATGTTTATAAATATTATTTAATAACTCATCTGGTGTATCACCTTCAACAGTATCACCATCTACCAATGCATACAACCCACATGAACATACGCCACAATTATTTAAACATCCGTATTCTAATACATCCACATCAGGATCATTCTCAAGCTTATCGTAAACGTAGTCTCCGCCTTTTGCCATATTTGAAATGCAAAATTCGATTAATGGAAACATACTTCACCTTCTTCTTCATTTTTTTAATTATATTATTATAACAAATCTTGATTTGACCTGCATTGTCTTCGCTCATCATTTTTATATTATTTAGAACAACAATACACACCTATATCTTTAGCTTAGTTTCGTTACCACACATTTCATTGTAGTCATTTTGAAAAAAAGATATAATAGCCATATACATATATCATACACTTTATTGTTAGGGGCAATAAATGTGGTGGATAAACTACTTTGATTGTTTGAAATTTTTAAATAAAAGTTTAAATAATTTACTAAAGTTTGCTTAATTCAAAGGGTATTAGTCAAAATCATTTCGGAATAACAAATTTTTATAAAGGGGTATAACAGATGAAAAATTTAGTATTACTTGGTGGCGGCTATGGTAATATGCGTATCATGTCGCGTATCTTACCTGATGCATTACCAAAAAATTATACTTTAACGTTAATTGATCGCATGCCATTCCATGGCTTGAAACCAGAATTTTATGCTTTAGCTGCGGGTACTAAGTCTGATAGTGATGTTCGTATGAACTTTCCTGATTCAGAACGCATTAATACAATTTATGGAGAAATTAATGATATTGATTTAGATGCTCAAATCGTATCTGTTGGTAATACAAAAGTAGATTATGATGAATTAGTTATTGGCTTAGGTTGTGAAGATAAATATCATAATGTTCCTGGTGCTGAAGAATACACGCATAGTATTCAAACACTCTCCAAGGCGCGCGAAACATTTCATAGTATTAGTGAATTACCTAGTGGCGCTAGTGTAGGTATTGTTGGTGCTGGCTTAAGCGGCATAGAGTTAGCAAGTGAGCTTCGTGAAAGTCGTGAAGATTTAGAAGTCATACTTTATGACCGTGGTGAGCGAATTTTAAGGAATTTCCCTGAAAAATTAAGCAATTATATCGCTAAATGGTTCCGTGAAAACAATGTTAAAGTAGTTCCTAATTCTTTAATTGATAAAGTGGAACCAGGAAAAATTTATAATAGTGGTACACCAGAAAATGTCGATTTAGTTGTCTGGACTGCTGGAATTCAACCTGTTGAAGTTGTAAGACATTTACCGATTGATATCAATCGAAGTGGACGTGTTATCATTAATCAATATCATCAAGTGCCAACATACCTTAATGTATTTATAGTCGGAGATTGTGCTGATTTACCTCATGCACCAAGTGCACAATTAGCTGAAGTTCAAGGTGATCAAATCGCTGATGTACTTAAGAAACAATGGAATAATGAACCATTACCAGATAAAATGCCTGAATTAAAAGTACAAGGTTTCCTTGGTTCTCTTGGCGAGAAAAAAGGCTTTGCCTATATTATGGACCGTACAGTTACCGGACGTCTTGCTCATATACTTAAATCGGGCGTCCTATGGTTATATAAATATCATAATGGTTAATATTAAAATAAGGGGTAGGATAGAATTCATGATGAATTCTATCCTACCCCGACCTATTTTTCTCAAGAATTATACTTTAAATTAATTTGCAAAATGTTTATCTACAAAGTTTGTAATTTGCTTTGTTTGAATGTAACCATCTGCTACATACTCATCATTCATTGTAATTAAAGGATAAAATAATTCATCTTCCTCAATTTGTTCAATATACTGTTGGTCATGATCACTTAGATTATCTGTTTGATTTTGAAAATCAATGTATGTGTATTTAAATTGAATGTCTGGATACTTTCTTTCTAATAAAGGTTTAATCCATTCAAATGTATTAATAGATGTTGGTGCATTGACGCAACTTGCACATACGACATCAGCGCCATATACTACCACGCTTACTTTAGTCATACTCAAATCCCCCGTTTTGTTTTATAGATTTTTCTTTCTTTATCTATTATAATAAATTAATAATGAATTTATGAAGTAATTTACTTGAAAGGAGACATATCTCATGCCTACTGAGAATGCAACAATGTTTGATCAAGTAGCTGAAGTCATTGAACGTTTACGTCCATTTTTATTACGTGATGGTGGAGACTGTACATTAGTAGATGTAGAAGATGGTATCGTGAAATTACAATTACACGGAGCTTGTGGTACTTGTCCTAGCTCAACAATCACATTAAAAGCCGGCATTGAACGTGCGTTACACGAAGAAGTTCCAGGCGTTATTGAAGTTGAACAAGTATTCTAAGCGTCTGACATATATGATATATATTCAATAAAGCACCAACGCGCAGAGTCCTTAAACTCTGCGCGTTGGTGCTTTTGTTAATTATTGGTGTTCATGTTGTTTATTATGATCTTTGTTATGCGGGTTTTTGTCATCATTCATATGTTGAACAATATGTTGGTTCATGTGAGCCCAACCTTTCCAACCTACGTGAACGACATCACTAAGAACATATTTCTCATAATCTTTATCTGACATATCATACACCTTACCACCATGTGCTACTACAGTTTGATGTATTTTTTTATAGACTGGTTCTCTTGTTGAGCGTTCAATACCTAAGTGATCATACCATTTACCATTCACAGGTAAAATAACATATTGTACGTCTGCACCTGCATTATGCATTGTATCCACTAACAATGATAAATCATTAAATTCTGGAGAGTTCATTTTAAACTCATATTTACGATGATTCATTGGCTTTTTATGCATAAGTTTTTCCCAATATTCATTACGTATTCCATAATTATTTGATGATGAGCGTTTCGCACCTAATGTCACAGCTTTATCTTGCATTTCCTGCCATGATACATTTGGCTCAGTCACAGGTTTCACATGTGATAATGGCGACTTATCTAATGAGAAGTAAGTTTTAATCGCTTCAATTTTTAATAACTGATTCTCTTTAAAGCGAGAAACATAGTTAGCATCTACTTCACCGTGATTATTTACGACGTCTTTCAAGAATTCTTTATTCGACGCACTTTTAAATTGTAATAAGCGTTTGGCATATCTCTCTTTTAATTCTGAAGGCATATCTTTTTGTTGAAATAACTGATTAATTTGATTTGGTGTTGTACGTGCTGCAAAATCACGATCATTAACACCATGTGTACTAAACCATTGTGGTGAAATAATAAATGTCATCTTTTTCCCTTTTAGTTGATCGTATTGACCAGCTAATTCAATTGCATTGATTAAATCTGTATTACCACCCGTACCAATTAGAAAAATTGGTTTAGTATGTTTTCTATGATTTAGAGCAAGTGCAGGGTTAAATGGATCTAATTTATTCAGTTCACTTGACCCATATATTGGATAATATTTATCACTACTAAATAGTTTATTTTGAATGAGCGTACCTTTAAGAACTTTATCTGTTAAAGATATTCTATTATTAGCGACAGCCTTGTTTGTAACTAATCCAGTAAACCAGCTAGCAGGCATTAATACGAAGGCTAGAAATAAAATGCCGCTAATAATAATTGGTAAAAATGGTTTTAACTTCATCGTAATTCTTCTAATGCTTCAACAATTTTGTTTGGAGTTGCCCACTCATCACGATCGAAATCCATGATAGATACTTCAATGCCTAATCTGTTTTGAATCTCAAGTAATAAACCTACCGTTTGGAATGAATCGATGATACCCTCTTCGAAGATTTCAACATCAGGGTTCTCTTTTACAACATCATTTTCTGCCACATCAGCTAATAAATCTAATACTTGTTCTTTAAATTCCATAATTTATGACTCCTTTTAAATTAATTTTCCTGAAAAGATTAAAAATCCAAATGCTACAAAATGGAAAGTAATGATAATACTCAACGCTGTAGTAAAACCATTTTGCCAACGTGGTGGATGTTTCTTTCTCCAACGTTCATAGTATCCATAACCAATAAACATTAGTCCATGGTAAATACCATAAACGATATAGAATAACTCTAAACCATGCCACACACCCATGATAAAGAAGTTTAAGAAGAATGCGAAATTAGACATCGCAAATTGACTTTTAAATGTTTTTTTACGTGACATATAGAATAATGTACGCATATAAATACAATCTCTAAACCAGAATGATAATGACATATGCCATCTATTCCAGAAGTCTTTTATATTTTTGGCTTTGAAAGGTTGGTTGAAGTTAGGCGGTGTATGAATACCGTATAAATAACTTATTGCTACAGCAAACAAGCTGTATCCTGCAAAATCAAAGAATAAATAGAAACTATAAGCATACATATATAGCCATTTATGAGTAAATCCATCTAGATTCATTAATAATGGATGAATTGCATAAACATTGATTAAATAAGCAATAATATACTTGTATAAAAATCCAAGCATAATCATGTGTATCGCTTTGGCAACCATTTCCCTATATTGTTCACTTGTAGGAACCTTTTTATCGTCTTTAACAAAACGTTTATAGCGATCAATTGGCCCTGAAGACACCGTTGGGAAGAAAGAAATGAATTGGAATAATTTCCCAACTTTGATCTCTTTAATAGATCCATCTCGAATCTCCATAATTAATTGTACACTTTTAAACGTTACATAAGAAATACCTAGGAAACCTACAAATTCTATAAGCTTGTGTTCATGGAAATGGATTTGTTGACCACCTAGCCATGAGCTTTGTAATACTTTAACAATCACTAATGGTAAAATGGATAAAATCATAACAATGACAAATTTGCTAAATGTATTACTCTTCTGTCTTGATTTATAATATCCCATGATTAATAACACTTGCCATATGAGATAAATTACAAAACTGATGAGTTGAATACTTAAATATTTATTACCGAATATATTATGTTTATCTGATGAAAAGATGATGACAATCATAATTGCAGTACTTAAACCGTTATAAAGATAGCTTCGCTTACCTAAAAATCCGAGTATGATGACTGGTAAAAGTACTATAAATGCAACTAAGAAGAAGGTAAACGTGCCATATGGAATCATGCGTTAATATCCTCTGCGACTTGTTTACGATCAAGCTTTCCGTTTGACGTTAATGGTAACTGTTTCATCCAAACAAATTTTCTCGGAATCATATATTCAGGTAAGCGAGATTTTAGTTCAGATTTAATTTGTCTTGTCATTTCTAAATCATCTTTAACTTCTTCAGTCGGAACGACAGCACCGATTAAGTGTATTACTTTATTATTTTTATATACTGGAACGACAACAGTTTCTCTAACAAACTCTGATTGTCTAAGTTGCGTTTCAATTTCTTCCAATTCCATTCGGTAACCGTTAAGTTTAATTTGGAAATCAATTCTTCCTTGAATGAACCATTGTCCATCTTTCTCGATGGCTTTATCACCCGTATGATATATACGAAGTCCATCTTCAAAGTTAAATACCGCATCGGTTTTTTCTTTGTTATCTAAATACCCAAGACTAACACTATTACCTTTAATAACAAGTTCATCTTCGTCTGTTGTAAACAATGATGTGTTAGGTCTTGAAACACCAACAGGTAGCGGGTTATAAGCTTCAATAATTTCAGGTGTCAATTTAATACCTGTAACAGCTACTGTCGCTTCCGTAGGTCCATACGTGTTATAAACCACTGCACTTGGATATCTATCTAAAAGTGCTTTCGCAGTTCTATGAGGCAAGATTTCTCCACAGAAGAAGAAATGATTCAAGCTTGGATAACTTGATTCGTTAAGGTTAGGTAATAGCAAGCACATTTCCATAAATGATGGTGTAGATACCCATGCATTGATTGGTGTATTAACTAACATTTCATTGAGTAATTTAGGTTTATTGATCATTTCTTTATCTACTAAATTAAGTGTGCCACCTGATGTTAAACAAGGATAAATTGCCATGACTGATAAATCAAACGAGAATGGTGCTTGATTTAACCACTCTTGTGAACCCTCTGATTCATTAAGTGATACCATCCATTCTGCAAATTCTATTAAACTTGCATATTCGATCTGAACACCTTTAGGCGCACCTGTTGAACCAGATGTAAAAATAGTATATACAACATCCGTTAATCCCATTTGACTGTCAAATAGTGTTGGATTATCAGAATCTTGGATACTTTGAATTGTAAGTTCTTGTATATTGGAATGATTTAATTGTGTATCTGTTGTGTTAAATATAATGTCCGGTTGTACTTTATTTATAATCATATTCACACGTCCACTTGGTACTGAAGTGTCAATAGGTACATAGCCACAACCTGCTTTGATAGCACCTATCATTCCTACTAACATGTAAGGTGACATATGTCCATAAACGATTAACGGCTTATGATTATCTTGTAATAGATGCGCTAATTTACTAGATTCATCCATTAATTGTTGATATGTTAATTCTTCATCTTTATGTCTAACTGCTACACGTTCAGGATTACTTTGACCGAAGTCATTTATTAAATTTATGATATCTGTCATAATTAGACTCCTTATTAAAATTCATTGTAAATGAAATTATTATGTGTATCGCCGGAACCATAAATTAGGTACAGCGCAATAAATATCGCTAAATATAAAAGTGTTAATAAATAAGGTTTAGCTTTCTCATAATATTGCATCATCTTATGATTATTCTCTTTCAATGCACTATTGCACCTCACTATCATTTCAAATATCGGAGTGAAGTATTCATCCTACTCCTGAGTTAAAACCGAATTCACGAAAACAAAACAAAATTCATTAAATATATTTTTTATATATTATACATTCATCTTATTATAATTAAAATTTGATTTTAAGGCAAATTAAATTTCCCACTTCAAACTATTGTGCTAATGATACTAAATTAACTCTTAAAAAATTAATAAGATTTTATGCGTTAATGTTACTATCAACAACACTGCATTAGTGGCAATGACGAATTCAAATGACAATAATTATATTAGTACCAAATAGTTAGCTTAACAATTACATACGGTATAACAAAACTGTTAGTTATAATAAAAGAACCTCTATCGTTCATGGTTTAATCTTTACCTAAACGTTAGAAGTTCTTTAAAATTTATTTATTAGTAATCGGAGTCAACGGTTTTTCTCCTTTTAATATCGCAGCAATGTTATCAACACATAATTGAATCATTCGATCTCTAGTTGCTACAGAAGCACTACCTATATGCGGTAATATGACTGCTTTCTCCATTTTCAAGAGAGGGTGATTAAGTTTAATAGGTTCCTCACGTAAGACGTCTAAACCACATCCACCAATTTCATGATTGTTCAATGCATCAATTAGAGCATCCTCGTCTACAATAGCACCGCGGCCGATATTAATGAGGATTGCATCGTTTTTCATTTTTGAAAACGCATCTTTATTAAACTTATTCTCTGTTTCAGGTGTCAATGGCGCAGTACATACGACAAAATCACTGTCTTCTAATAATGTATCAAAAGATACATAACTTGCATTAAGTTCTGATTCTGCATCTTCATGTCTTGAACGATTATGATACAAGATAGTTGTATTAAATCCTTGAAGTCGACGTGCAAAACTCTTTCCAATATCACCCATACCATAAATACCTACAGTTGAACCATGAACATCCTTACCAGATAATAAGTATGGTCCCCAGCTTTTCCATTCACCATCTTGTACATATTTTTCCGCTTCAACAATACGTCGTGCCACAGTTAACATTAACGTAAACCCTAATTCGGCTGTCGTTTCCGTAAGTACTTGAGGTGTATTAGTAACGACTATACCTTTTTCTTGAGCTAGCTTAACATCAATGTTGTCAAAACCAACCGCCATATTTGCTATTACCTTTACATGTTTAGCATGTTCGAGACATGTGGCATCAATCTTTTCACTTAATGTGATGAAACATGCATCAACATCTTCTAATTCTTTCAAAAATTGCTCTCTAGGCATAGGTTCAAATGCTTCTTTCCACATTTTAACGTCGCCGAACTGTTCCAATTCCTCTATGAAACGATCTGGAATTTGACGTGTGACTAGAATTTTAACCATGTCATGCCACCCCTCTTTTTATTTTTGGGCATTTCTTTCTAATTCTGAAATTGCTACATTTAAGTCTTTAAATGAATATGTAGGTTGTTGGTCTTTTTCTTTTAGTTCTTCATAAGTCGTTACACCAGTTTGTACATGAATTGTGTCAACACCTACATTAATACCAGACATGATATCGGTATCATACAAATCGCCAACCATTGCTACGTCTGATTTATCTAATTTCAAGATGTCTAAAGCAATATCCATAATGACTGACTCCGGTTTACCAATAAATTGTGGTGCTTGACCTGTAGATACACTAACTACACTTGTAATCGCACCATTACCCGGTAAGAAGCCACGTTCTTTAGGAATCGATACATCAGGGTTCGTTGAAATAAATCTTGCACCCTTACGTACTGCAAGCGTTGCCACAGCTAATTTTTCGTAAGTAACGTTTTCATCTAAACCAATCGCAACATAATCAACGTTTTCATCATCTTTTACAGTTAATCCAGCTTCAGTTAAAGCTGTGCGTAAGCCACTGCCGCCAAGCATGAATACCGTAGCATCACTTTTCTCATCTGCAATATAATTTGCTGTTGCTAAGGCAGACGTTACAACTTCCTCAGGTTTCGCATCAATATTCATTTCTTTTAATTTTTGCGTTACCTCTTCAGGCGTCTTTGTAGAGTTGTTTGTAACATATAAATGCGGGATTTGATGATTGTTTAAGTAGTCAATAAATTGTGCTGCACCATCGATTTCATCTGTACCTAGATACATAGTTCCATCTAAGTCGATTAAATATCCTTTATAATTCTTCATTACTTGTTGTCTCCTTTTCCAAAAGCGGTAACTGGAACATTCTCTTTCTCAAGGAACTGAGTTACCTCTTGAATAAACTGTTCATAATAAGGCAAAGCCTCGTCAAATAATGGCTGAATCTTGCTATTATCAAGTTCTGTATAATGGTGTGCGAACTGCTTTCTAACGTCAACTGTTTCATTAACATGTTGTTGAGTAGATTTCGAAATAACACCTTCTAGTTCAAGAATATCAATGACATCTTTATAATTTCCTGGATCCCTCAAGATAAAACCATCAATAATCATATTACCTATATCCACAGATGATTCAATTAACATTTGTGCGATACGTTCAAATGCATAATGATTTCCTTTATTCGATTCATAATCTTTAATTAATTGATTTAAGTAAGTTAATTTTAAAGTAAGCTGATCTTTATCTACAAAATACATATCCTTCACCTCTTAATATGTCTATCATATCACAGTTTTGCATAGGTCTTCATTTGTCGTTATACTTAATTAAAAATACAAGATAAAAGGAGTTCTACTCTTATGATAGATATGTACTTATATGATGATGAAGAACAAAGCCAAGTACAGTTTGTAGGCTTTGTAGGTGAACATAGCCGTTATGATTTAATGCTCGTTCAAACAGATCGTCATTACGGTAAGACACTTGTGCTAAATATGCAAACAAACAAATTCGGTATTATCGGGACAGATGATATTGAAGAAGAAGGATATATCGCGCATATTCTAGGTGTGAGTCAAGAAGAAAGTGATGAAATCATTGAATATCTTAATCAAGTCATTCAATAATTACTATTTTAAAAGCTGTGAAAAAATCTCTTCTCATAGATTTCTTCACAGCTCATTTTATTAATTCTATAGTTACTCATCTTGGTGCTTAACTTCCTGAATGGTAGGTTTAATTTTAACATCATGCAATTTATCTTCAGAATCAGATAAAATAACATCCTCTTCATCATGATTTAATTGTTGTACCTCTTTGTTAGATAAATGACGTAATACAAAATAAGGACAACCGAAATTGCAATATTCTAATATATAATCTTGAATACTCGAAAAACGTTTCGAGATTTCAGCTTTTTTATTCGTATCCTTATAAAAACCTTTTAATCGTAATTGATCATATCCAAAATCCCCTACAATAAAATCATACTTATCTAATATATCTGAATATCTCGATGCAAATAATTCTTCATCAAAGCATGATCTATATTCTTCAATGATTTCAAAATATTGTTGACCTATCTTAATCATAATTTGTCACCTTTAACTCGTATAATAAAAACTTAGATTACACAATTCAATTTAAAATGTGCAACCTAAGTCTCTAAAAACTTAATCCAAACCGTTTAATTGTTCAAATTAATTTTGTTGTAATTTTTCTTCACCTAGACGGTGTTTTTCTTTAGCCGCTTCATTTACTTGTTCGTCGGCATGATAAGAACTACGTACCATTGGGCCAGCCTCACAGTGTTTGAAACCTTTGTCCATAGCTACTTTTCTTAATTTACCAAATTCTAATGGTGTATAGTATTTTTCAACTTTCAAATGCTTACGTGATGGTTGTAAATATTGACCAATTGTTAAAATGTCTACATCATTTGCACGAAGATCATCCATTGTTTCATAAATCTCTTCAATCGTTTCTCCTAAACCAACCATTAAGCTTGATTTAGTAGGAATATCTGGTTGCAATTCTTTAGAACGACGTAAGAACTCTAATGTTCTTTCATATGTTGCACGTGCACGAACTCTTGGTGTTAAACGACGTACTGTTTCGATATTATGGTTTAAGATATCAGGTTTAGAAGCCATTAATGTTTCAAGTGCTTCATAGTCACCACCCATGTCTGATGGTAAGATTTCAATTGTAGTGAATGGATTACGTTCACGTACTTTACGTACTGTTTCAGCATATACGTTAGAACCTGCATCTCTTAAGTCATCACGTGCAACTGCAGTGATAACAACGTGTTTTAAATTCATTAACTCAACTGATTCTGCAACACGTTCTGGTTCATTTAAGTCTAGTTCATTAGGTAAGCCAGTTTTAACTGCACAGAAACGACATGCTCTTGTACATACTGCACCTAAAATCATAAATGTAGCAGTACGTCTAGCACCCCAACATTCATGTATATTTGGACACTTTGCTTCTTCGCAAACAGTGTGTAAGTTCTTTTCACGCATCATCTTCTTGAGGCCAATATAGTTTTCGTTCGTGTTAAGCTTAATTTTCAACCAATCTGGTTTACGTAAGATTTCTTCATTTTTAGTAGCCATAACCACGTATACCCTCCTGTATAATCTATCTTTTCCTATTATAACGAAATTTACATTAAATTAAAACGTAATAAACCATAAATTTCAAGCTTGAATTTTATTCTATTCTATACATAAATCTATTTGTGTTATTCTATTGCAGTCTCAATAACTTATCTTTAAAGATATCTCTAAGGAACTCAGGCATAATATAATCAATCGACTTCCCTTTCAATATAGGGAAATATCTACCAAACGTATACATATCAACTGTTCCTAAAGTGTATAATTTATCATCAACTACTTCTTCACCATTAACAAAGAATCTATTTTCTGACTGGATAAAACCGCAATTATATAAAATATAGCCTCCAAATATATCTCCTCTAAAACCCAGTCCTTGAGCATGTTCATGCATATATTCTTGCTTCTGACTTTTTTCAATTACTTTTTTCAATTCACTACCTGTCAAACGTACGCGCACTAGATTAATTGGATGTGGCAACATTTTATGAATATCATATTCCGTTAGTCTATCCGCTTCAATTCCTTTTACAATTAAACCAGCATTTATGATAGTACAATCTGTATTAGTAAATTCAAATACACTTTCAGCTAATAAATAAGTCGTTTTAGTAATGACATCTGTTTTACTACTTAAGTTGATAGGATAATCAATCACCGGTTCACTCATCAATGCCTTTCCTTCTGACTCATAATCTGTTTCAACCATAGGTAATGTTTCAACCGGATAAATAATCGCTTCTTTACTAACAACATTTTTATTTTCAATAGTTAAATTAACTTCACCTAAATAATAACCATATTTACCAGCAGCTGCCATAAGTACGCCATTATTCATTTCACCCTCATCAAAATGATGGTGTGTATGACTCCCAAAAATCACATCAATTTCAGGAATCTCTTGGCATAACTTTTCATCAAAAAAGATGCCTACATGACTCATCACAATAAGTACATCATAATTACCCTGTTGATTAGCGATTTCATCTTTAATCGCTTCTAAAGGATCCGTTACAATCCAATCAAGAGCTCTGTAAAATGGTGTGAAAGGTGCTGTTGCCGCCACAAATAAAATACGTACGCCTTCAATTTCTTTAATACATGATGAGGCTATGTTATGAGGTAACTTCCCTTCCTCATCGATAACATTTGTACAAATGACGTTAAATGTCGCATTATTATATAAATTATTTAATGCTTCATGAGAGATGGTCATACCTTCATTATTACCTATCGTCGCAATATCGCACTGAGCCTCATTAAGCAAGTCGATATTCTTGCGACCTATCGTTGCTTGAGTCACTGGTGCTGATAAATCCACATGGTCGCCTATATCTAAATAGAGTGAGGGATGTTGAAGTTTGGGTCTATGTTCTGCCATATAAGATGTTATACGTGCATATTCGTTTAAATGACTATGAATATCGTTCGTGTGAAAAATGGTTAACTTCACTTAAATTCCCCCTATATTTATTTAAAGAAAAGATTTAATAATTAAGTATACACCCATTATCAACATAACCGTACGTAATAGCGTTACAACAGTTTCAGATTTAATGGAGTGGTTAACACGTACGCCAATTTGGGCGCCGATATAACTTGAAATAATAAGAACTATAGAATATGACCATGCAACATGTCCTTGTAAAATGTGACCTATAGAACTCATAACACTTGAAAAGAAAATCATCATCATGCTTGTACCAACTGCAACGTGTGGTGGAAATCTGAAAACAATTAACATTAGTGGTGTCATTAATGCGCCACCACCAATTCCGAATAGACCTGTTAAAATACCAATGAACAGTGTCGCAACAAATGCAAATAAAGGTGGTACGCTATAGTGATAGGTCTTTCTTTCAGAATCAACATACGTTTTACGATATTTCTCTTTATCAAAAATCTTAAACGGTTTGATTTTATGTCTCACCATTAAAATAATTGAAACAATAATCATAAAAATACCGAAGTATAAATTGAAAGACTCTAAAGTAAGATATCTACTTAAAAACGAACCTAACAATGAACCTGGTAATAATCCAAACAAGAAGATAGAGCCATTTTTAATATCTACCTGCTTCGTCTTTAAGTAGCCTAATGATGAAGATAAGCCTGTGACGATTAGGATCACCGATGATGTTCCTATCGCTATTTGTGGTGTAATACCATGTAAAACATCGTGTGTAACGCCCAAGTATACCAGTGTTGGAACAATAATGATCCCACCACCAATACCTACTAATGACCCTAAAATAGCAGAGAAAAGGCCGATAAGCACTAATAAAATAATTGTCACTAACATTATATTTCGCCTCTTAGAATAATTTTAATTGTTGCGGAGCTAAACCTGTGTATTCAATATCTAACATATCCTGATATGTTTTAGCGTTTTGAGCAGCATGCCCACCCGAGTTATTATTAAATACGACATAAACCTTTTTAGCTTTTTGTTCTATAATTCTAACTTTATTAGCTAAATCGGTAAGCTCTTCTTTGTTGTAGTTATATAAGTATCTCACATCACGCCACTCTTGGTCGGTCATGTCTTTTTTGGTCCAGCCTTGTCTATTTCTTCCATGATAGCGTACAAAAGCCGTCTCAGTAGTAATACGATTAACTAGTGGTATTGAGCCTTCGCGCACTTGTGGCTCATCTACTACTGAATGGATAATGTGGTGCTCAGTTAAAAATGACAGCGTTTGTTCTTTAAATTGATCGTTAAACCATGATTGATGTCGAAACTCGACACAAATCGGTACATCAGCCAATTGTTGACGAACAAACAAGATATATTTGATATTTTGTGCCGTACAATCAAACCAAGGTGGAAATTGAACTAAGACCATAGCTAGTTTGTGATGATCTATAAGTGGTTGTAGCATTTGTTTGAATTGCTCGAATAATTCACTTCTTGTTTCTGCGTAATCTTTATAATCTGCATGTAGTGTAAGTGCTTGATGAATCTTCACTATAAATTCAAAACGATCAGGTGTTTCTTTAACCCATTTCATGATATTTCTTTCAGGTTGGATGGCGTAGTAAGATGCATCAAGTTCAACGATTGGAAAGTGACTAGCGTATGTTTGCAACTTATCCGATTGTCGTTCTAAATCCTCATATAAAGAATCGTGATCTCCCCATCCAGTAAGACCTATATTTATCATTTTTATCACCAGCTATATGATACCATATTCAATTTTATGATATCACTTGTTCTATATCATCTTTACATTATCTTATTATTTTCGGAAATGTTGCATTCTCATGCACACTCTATTTTTCTAAAAATCATCGAACAACCGTTAATAATGTTTCTACTTGTTCAACAAGTCGATCCATCAATTGATTGACATGTTGTGACGTAGCTAAACGTGGCGATTGACCACTCCACATATGCGTCCATTCACGATGCCCTGTGGAAGCGGCTGTCTTTCTAATAGAATTAGTTAGTTGATTTTGTACAGGATATGGCGGTATGTTCCCTTCGTATTGTTTCATCGTCTCTACAAATTCATTGTTGATACCGCGTGCTGATTTACCACTAAATACGTCAGTGACTACTGTATCAGTCTCTTTACTATGAAGCACTGCTTGTTTAACTAATTGATTTGCGCCACTTTCTTCAGTAGTTAAGAAAGCTGTTCCCATTTGTACACCTTGTGCACCTAGTATCTGACTAGCTAATATACCACGACCATCCATAACACCACCTGCAGCAACAACTGGTATCGATACATGATCAACTATCTGTGGTATTAAACTCATTGTTCCTATGAGCGGTTCACGTTGATTGTTGTTTGTTAAAAATGACCCCCTATGTCCACCTGCTTCACTGCCTTGAGCAACTACAATATCCATACCTGCATGCTCATTTGCAATTGCCTCATCTACAGTAGTAGCTGTACCAATTAACGTAATTCTAGCACCTTTTAATTGTTCAATGATTTCTTTTGACGGGATACCAAAGGTGAAACAACATACTGGTACTCTATATTTAATCACAGTTTGAATTGCACTTTTAAATTGTTGTTCTTCAGAAATATTGACTACTGGCTCTTCAAGATTTAATGCCTTACGATAGGGTTTCAGCCAAGCATTCATATGTTCGACTTGTTCATTAGTGTATGATTGATGACTTGGTACAAACAAATTCACACCAAATGGTTGTGATGTTAATCCTTGCACTTTTTGAATTTCTTGCTCTAACTTTTTTGTAGTAAAGTAGCCCGCTCCAATACAGCCTAAACCACCTTTATTACTTACAGTTGCAACAAGTTCCGCAGTTGTACTACCAGCCATACCTGCTTGAATAATAGGATATTGAATATTTAAAGATTGCGTTAGTTGATTGTTATACCACATTTAAAATCACCTTTTCTTTATTTTAGGGTAATTACTATGCTTATTTCACTTAAATAATTATTCAAAGTATTCCCTACTCCCATTTTCAGTAAACTTTGCTAATTTTTGAAAAAATAAAAGCAAGGACTGAACTTATGTAAAGTTAGCCTTGCTTATAAAATGATGATTTTACAATAGTGCACTTGTTAAAAAGATAATTATTTAATTATGCAGACATCACATATTTATGTATTTCAAAAAGATATTTAAAATTAGGAAAGTTTCTAAATTTTGTACTTATCTAATTATTAATTTTTAAATCGAAATCAAAAATAAAAATTGCCATAAACACAAAATCATTGGTCGAAATACTAGACCGTGAAATTTACCTCTTTTATTCCATAACACTACGTCAACAATGAAATAAATGACAATTAAAAACGCTGAGATTAAAAACATAAAGCCTCCAAACCCTAACAAATTATCAGTAGTTTTGGTCAATTCTTGCGCCATCATCCATTCCTTACTATGTATAAATCTTACTTTAGCTGACCAAGCAACTATTAGAAAAGCGGCTCCAATTGAACCTGACCATGCAATTATATTAGCCGATTGCAATTCGTCTTTCATATCTTTCATTTCTTGCTTGGTAACTTTGTTAGTTTTACCGTGACCAGTTTTCACAAATTCTAATTTTGTTTTGAATGGCCGTTTTACCAAATAATGACTCGATAAATAACACATCAATAAAAAAAGGAAGAAGTGTTACGACAAAAACCAAGTTGTAAGTATGAATATCTTCCCCTGTAAAATGTATTAACAATTCAAGTAATGATGAATAAATTAAGAATATTCCTAAATACCAAATCTTCTTTTTCTTTTGAATTTGTCTTAGACTGACCATTGCTATAAAGATTAAGCCAATTGAACCTAAAAATATAGCAAGATATTCAATAATGATAATCAACGAATACCAATTCGCATAAAAGTCAAACATTGTAGAGTCCTCTCACAACATGTATTTTGTTAAATCAATTACTTTTTAAATATTATATAAAATTATATCATAATAAAAATAAACATTTAATATAAATAAGTGTTAACTATTTAGAGATAAAAAAGCACCAAAGCATTCACTTAGTTGGAACACTTTGGTACTTGTTATTGTTATTAAGAAAAAGTTGGTGATATAGGTTAAATTAACCGATAGAGCCTTCCATTTCGAATTTAATTAAACGGTTCATTTCTACTGCATATTCCATTGGTAATTCTTTAGTGAATGGTTCAATGAAGCCCATAACGATCATTTCTGTCGCTTCTTCTTCTGAAATACCACGGCTCATTAAGTAGAATAATTGTTCTTCTGATACTTTAGAAACTTTCGCTTCATGTTCTAATGAAATATTGTCATTGAATACTTCATTATAAGGAATAGTATCTGAAGTAGATTCGTTATCTAAAATTAAAGTATCACATTCAATATTAGAACGTGCACCTTTCGCTTTACGTCCGAAGTGAACGATACCACGATAGATAACTTTACCACCATTTTTAGAAATAGATTTAGATACGATTGTTGAAGATGTGTTTGGTGCTTTATGAATCATTTTAGCACCAGCATCTTGTACTTGACCTTTACCAGCAAAGGCGATAGATAATGTACTACCTTTCGCACCTTCACCTAAAAGAACACAGTTTGGATATTTCATCGTTAACTTAGAACCTAAGTTGCCGTCAACCCATTCCATGTTACCATTCTCATGAACAAACGTACGTTTTGTAACTAAGTTATAAACGTTGTTAGCCCAGTTTTGAATTGTAGTATAACGTACGTGTGCATCTTTATGAACGATGATTTCAACTACTGCTGAGTGTAATGAACTTGTTGTATAAACAGGTGCAGTACAACCTTCAACGTAGTTTACTGAAGCACCTTCATCAGCAATAATTAATGTACGTTCGAATTGACCCATGTTCTCAGAGTTAATACGGAAGTATGCTTGTAATGGTGTATCTAATTTAACATTCTTAGGTACATAGATGAATGAACCACCTGACCATACTGCTGAGTTTAATGCTGCGAATTTGTTATCAGCTGCTGGAACAACAGAAGCAAAGTATTCTTTAAATAGTTCTTCGTTTTCACGTAAAGCACTATCAGTATCTTTAAAGATGATACCTTTTTCTTCTAATTCTTTTTCCATATTATGATATACAACTTCTGATTCATATTGAGCAGAAACACCTGCTAAATATTTTTGTTCAGCTTCTGGAATACCTAATTTATCAAATGTACGTTTAATTTCTTCAGGCACCTCGTCCCATGAACGTTGAGTATGCTCTGAAGGTTTAACGTAGTATGTGATGTCATCAAAGTTTAATTCTGATAAATCGCCACCCCATTGAGGCATTGGCATTTTGTAGAATAATTTTAAAGCTTTTAATCTGAAGTCGAGCATCCATTCAGGCTCTTCCTTCATTTTTGAAATTTCTCTAACGATATTTTCTGTTAAACCACGTTCTGATCTGAAAATGGAAACATCCTCATCGTGGAAACCATATTTATAATCTCCAACATCAGGTGCTTTTTTAGCCATTTCAATCACTCCTTAAATATATTTAAAACGACGTGCGTGAGATTTTTAATATTCATTATTGTCTATTGCCATTGTAACAATATGCAACCTTCATAAAAAGTCAAAAGTGTAAAAAGTTAAAGTTGGACTTTAGAAATTGCTATCTATCATCACTATAAAGTTTCACATACGACTAAAGTTTACTCTTCTGTCGTACCTTCTGCTTTACCTTCCTTTTCAACTGTTCCTTTTTCAAGTGCTTTCCAGGCTAATGTTGCACACTTGATGCGTGCTGGGAATTGAGATACACCTTGTAGTGCTTCAATATCTCCCATTTCTTCAGTGATTTCATAGTCTTCACCAAGCATCATCTTAGTAAATTCTTGACTCATTTGCATTGCTTCACCTAGAGAATGACCTTTTACAGCTTCAGTCATCATAGATGCACTAGACATCGAAATAGAACAACCTTCTCCTTCGAATTTAGCATCATTAATAATGCCATTTTCAATATCAAACGTTAATCTGATACGGTCACCACAAGTAGGATTGTTCATGTCTACAGTCATTGAGCCATTGTCCAAAACGCCTTTATTTCTAGGATTCTTATAATGATCCATAATTACAGATCGATAAAGTTGATCTAAATTATTAAAATTCATAAGAGAAAAACTCCTTCGTTTGTTTCAATGCTTCAACAAGTTGGTCTACATCTTCTTTAGTATTGTATACATAGAAGCTTGCACGTGCAGTAGATGATACATTCAACCATTTCATTAACGGTTGTGCACAATGGTGTCCAGCTCTTACAGCAACACCTTCTGTATCTACTGCTGTAGCAACATCATGTGGATGGATATCAGCCAAATTAAATGTGATAACACCGGCACGACGTTCTTTTGGAGGACCATAAATTTCAAGTCCTTCAATAGATGACATTTGTTCATAGGCGTATTCTGTTAATGCTTTTTCATGTTCATGAATAGCATCAAAGCCTAATTTCTCAATGTAGCGAATGGCTTCACCTAAGCCAATTGCTTGAGCGATAATAGGTGTACCAGCTTCAAATTTAGTAGGTAAATCTGCCCATGTAGCGTCATATTTACTTACAAAGTCAATCATATCTCCACCAAATTCAACTGGTTCCATTTCTTTTAATAAATCACGTTTACCATATAACACACCGATGCCAGTAGGTCCTAACATTTTATGACCACTGAAACTGAAGAAATCAACGTCTAAATCTTGAACGTCTATTTTCATGTGAGGTGCTGATTGTGCACCATCGACACTAGTAATTGCACCATGCTCATGGGCAACTTTAGCAATTTCTTTGACATCATTAATTGTACCTAACACATTAGACACATGTGCTATTGCTACAATTTTAGTATTATCATTTATTGTCGCTTTAACATCCTCAAGTCTTAATTCACCCTCATCTGTCATTGGAATGAATTTTAATGAGGCATTTTTACGTTTAGCTAATTGTTGCCATGGAACAATATTGGCATGGTGTTCCATTTCAGTAACAACTATTTCGTCGCCTTCTTCAACATTGGCATCTCCGTAACTGCGCGCAACAATATTGATTGCTGCAGTTGTTCCTCTAGTAAAGATGACTTCTTCAAAGTATTTAGCGTTAATGAAACGTCTTACAGTCTCACGAGCACCTTCGTATCCGTCAGTAGCAAGTGAACCAAGTGTATGAACACCACGGTGTACATTTGAATTATAACGTTTATAATAATCATCCAATACGTTCAACACTTGAACAGGTGTTTGACTGGTAGCTGTAGAATCCAGGTATGCTAATCTTTTTCCATTAACTTTTTGATCTAATATTGGAAAATCTTTAATGATTTCCTCAACATTTAACGAAGTTTCGGCCACTTTTTTCACGACCTTTCTAATATTAAAAATCTCTTTTAGATTTATATGTTTATTTATTTACTTTAAGTTCAATTACTTCTCTCAATTGACGTTTAACGTCTTCAATTGGTAATTCACGCACTACAGGATCTAAGAAACCATGAATTACTAATCGTTCAGCTTCTTTTTGTGAAATACCACGACTCATTAAGTAGTAAAGTTGCTCAGGGTCAACTCGGCCAACAGACGCTGCGTGTCCTGCTTCTACATCATCTTCATCAATTAATAAGATTGGATTGGCATCGCCTCTTGCATTCTCAGAAAGCATTAAGACACGTGACTCTTGGTTAGCGATAGATTTTGTACCACCATGTTTAATATATCCAATACCATTAAATACAGATGATGCATTTTCACGCATAACACCGTGTTTTAAGATGTAACCATTAGTTTCTTTACCGTATTGAACAATTTTAGATGTTAAGTTGATTTTTTGGTCACCTGTACCGACAACAACTGATTTAAGTTCACTTGTTGAACGGTCACCAATTAAATTAGTTGTATTATCAATGATTTGATTACCTTCATTCATTAGACCTAATGCCCAATTGATTGATGCATCTGCAACAGTAGTACCACGACGAATGATATGACCAGTAAATCCTTTATCTAAATAGTCAACTGAGCCATAAGTGATATTTGAATTAGCACCGGCAATAACTTCTGAAACAATATTTAATTGGTTACCTTCACCACTTGCAGTTGATAAATAGTTCTCAACATACGTTACTTCAGCGCTTTCCTCAGTAACAATAATCACGTGGTTAAAGAAACTAGCATTATCATCATCATGTAACACAACATATTGAATTGGATCTTCAACAACTACATTTTTAGGCACATAAACAAACACGCCACCATTAATTAAAGCTGTATGCAATGCAGTTAAACGATGTTCATCAACACTCACTGCATCTGTCATTAAATATTTTTGAACTAACTCCCCGTGATTAATTAAAGCTTCTGATAATCCTTCAATTATCACGCCATTTTTTTGTGCTTGATCTGATACTTGAGTATAAGCTAAAGCATTATTATGTTGAACAACTAAATTTTTAGTGTTTTCAACGTCTATAATTTTTTTAATAGCTTCTGGAAGCTCTGATAAATTACTAAAAGATTGACCTTTAACTTCATGTTGTTTAAATGAATCAAAGTCCCATTTTCTTAATTTAGTTTTATCTGGTTTTGGCATTTCTAAAGTTTCTGTTAATTTCAACGCTTTTTGACGTAACTCAGTCATCCAAGAAGGTTCATTGTGCGCTTTAGAATAATCAACAAGTTGTTCCTCAGAAATGTTTAAAGTTTCAGTTGTCATAACTCTCTTTTCCTCCTACTTGATGAAAAATTTTAGCGACTGTAGATATTTCGTATACTTAAATGATTAAGTTTATACGATGTCTAAGTCTCACATATTTAATCGTTGATATTAATGCATTGTTTCACATTAACACCATGTTTCTAGTTTCATCATTTAAAATAAACGATTGCTAGATTATTCTTTAGCACCGAATTCTTCTTTAACCCATTCATAACCTTCTTCTTCAAGACGTTTAGCTAGTTCAGGGCCTCCTGATTTAACTACTTTACCACCGTACATAACATGTACTTTGTCTGGTGTGATGTAGTTTAATAAACGTTGATAGTGTGTAATCATTAAAGCACCAAATTCTTCGCCACGCATTTCGTTGATACCTTTAGATACAACTTTTAATGCGTCAATGTCTAAACCTGAGTCGATTTCATCTAGGATGGCAAATTTTGGTTCTAACATCATTAATTGTAAGATTTCGTTACGTTTTTTCTCACCGCCAGAGAAACCTTCATTTAAGTAACGTTGTGCCATATCTTTATCGATATCTAAGAAATCCATTTCTTTATCTAATTTTTTGATAAATTGCATTAAGTTGATTTCTTGTCCTTCTTCACGTTTCGCGTTAATAGCTGAACGCATGAAGTCAGCATTTGTCACACCAGTAATTTCTGATGGATATTGCATTGCTAAGAACAGACCAGCTTTTGCTCTTTCATCAACTTCTAATTCTAAAATATTAACGCCATCCAGTAACACTTCACCTTGAGTTACTTCGTATGATGGATGTCCCATAATCGCTGATGATAATGTTGATTTACCAGTACCATTTGGTCCCATAATTGCATGTATTTCACCTGTATTAATAGTTAAATTAACACCTTTTAAAATTTCTTTATCTTCAATAGACACATGTAGGTCTTTAATTTCTAATGTTGATGACATTTATATTCCCTCCGTAAAATATAAAGTTTTCTTAACTAGTTTATAATAATTTTAATTTGTAGTCAAAAAGACTTTGTGTACTTTAATACACTTCATTATAACGTAAATAGCCCTTAATATAAACTTATTAAAACTCTAAATTATAGTGATTATCTATCTAAAATAATTTTTATTTGATACTCAATTTTTTCTTGCAACTGATAATCAAAGGCTTATTGTTCTCAATAGAAATATTTCCGCCACAAATGTTATTAATTTAGCGCGATTTTTATAAAAATTATATTTTTACAAACTGAATATTTTATAATGATTCAAAATTCTGTTATGATGCTATTTAATTGAAAGGAGACATTCATGCAAAATTTTAAATGGATAAATATATTAAAAGGGTTTGGTATGGGAACAAGCGATTTAGTTCCTGGAATAAGTGGAGGAACCATTGCCTTACTATTAGGCATATATGATGGATTCATTTCTTCAATTAGTGGCTTATTCTCAAAACGATTTTGGCCTAGTTTAAAGTTTTTACTTCCTATTTTAATAGGTATGGCTTTAGCTGTCGGTATATTAAGTAATCTAATCAATTATTTATTAGAACATCACCAAGTAATTACAATGTTCTTCTTTACCGGTTTAATTATTGGTATCATCCCTTATTTACTAAGAACTGCGAAATTTAATAAAACGTTTAAAGCAAAACATTATAGCATTATGGTAGTAGGCATTATCATTTTAGTAGTAATTACATTAATGAATTCAAGTAATCAAAGTGTTGATACATCACTAGATTTATCATTCGGTCTTATTATTAAATATTTCTTAGCTGGTGTGTGTGCTTCAAGCGCAATGTTATTACCTGGTATTTCCGGATCGTTTATGCTACTAATATTTGGTGCTTATGGAACAATTATGTTAGCCATTGCTGATTTAGTTAAATTGAATTTCGATGGCCTACCATTATTAATTGTTGTAGGATTAGGTGTATTAGCAGGGTTTTTATTATCAAGTCGTATTATTAAATACTTCTTACATCATCATTTCTATACCACATTCGCATTAATAACTGGATTCGTTATCGGCTCCATATATGCTGTATTCCCCGGTCTTCCTCAAACTGGTATTGAGTGGACACTTTCAATCATCACTTTAATCATTGGATTTGCAGCTAGTTATTGGATTGGTCAAATTACTGATGATAATGTGTAATTAAGTTTAAAATATTATATAAATATTTATAATGAAACGGACCCATAAGGTTAATCTAATGGGCCCGTTTTTCTGATAAATTAAAATTCATTTTAAATTGAAAGCGCAAGTGCTGAGCACTTACGCTTTGTGATATAGACAAATTATTTGTTATCGTTATTACCTTTTACTTTATCGACAAGATCGTTAGCTTTATTTTTAACGTTTTCAACTGCTTCTTTGGCTTTACCAGAAGCTTTATCGTTTTGACCTTCTTTTTCTAAATCTTTATTGTCAGTTACGTTACCAACAGTTTCTTTTAAGTTACCTTTTGCTTGTTCAAATTTATCTTCAGCCATTTAAAATTCCTCCTTGATTGTCTGTATCTTTACTTATTGATTAAATACCCCTATAATCTTATCATTAAACACCTTATTCATAAATTTTATATATTATAGAATATTTTCATTCTATTGAATAATTCTTATATAATGACACTGTAACAATAAAATTAAAGGGGGTATATGATGAAATTTATTAATTTTACCGCTATGACTGAAAGTGGTTTAACTAAAAAAGTAAATCGCTTTTTAGAGGAGAACCCGTATATCGAAGTTATTAAATTTGATTATACAATGGGATCTGGTGGACAAGGCGTCGGTATATTGTATAAGGACAGAAAATCTTTCTAAATAATAGAAACTCCGTAATCAAAATGGTTACGGAGCTTCTTTCATTATTATTTCGCTGGTACAACTGCACCTTTATATTTGTCTTTAATGAAATCTTGGATTTCTTTAGATTGTAACACTTCAATTAAAGCTTTAATTTTTTTATCATCTTTATGTCCTTTTTGAACTGCGATTAAGTTAGCATAAGGGTTGTTATTTGGTTTTTCAATAGCAATTGAATCTTTTTGAGGGCTTAAGCCTTGATCAATCGCATAGTTAGAGTTGATGATTGCAGCATCTACATCTTCATTTTGATAGATTTTTGGAAGATATTCTGCTGATTGTTTACTGTTGAATTTGATGTCTTTTTTGTTTTCAGTGATATCTTCGAATTTAGCATCTTCGATTTTTACACCTTTTTTAATTTTAATTAATCCTTCATCAATAAAGAATTTTAAGAAACGTCCTTGTTCAGCTGGGTTATTTGATACATAAACTGTTGAACCTTTAGGAAGGTCTTTTAAACTTTTATATTTTTTAGAGTAAACAGCCATTGGTTCTAAGTGAACTTTACCTGCGTCTTCAATTTTGTATCCTTTTTCTTTACTTTCAGTTTTTAAATAAGGTACGTGTTGGAAATAGTTAGCATCCAATTCACCTTTATCTAATAATTTGTTTGGCGTAGTGTAATCATTAATTGTTTTAATTTCTAAGTCATAGCCTTTCTTTTTAAGTAAAGGTTTAGCCTTTTCAAGAATTTCAGCGTGAGGTGCTGGAGATGCGCCTACAACAATTTTTTTATCTTTATCCCCACTACCATTACCACAAGCTGCTAAAACGACTGTTAATGTTAATACTAAAAATAAGCTTAAAAGTTTTTTCATTGAATCATTCCTCTTTTCTTTTAGCGTTTGTCAATTTTATTTGTAATCCAATCCCCAATAAATTGAATTATAAATACGATAATTAAAATAAATACAGTTGAAACTAAAATGACATCGTTTTGGTTACGAGTGAAACCTGTTAAGTAAGCTAAGTTACCTAAACCACCTGCACCAATTACACCTGCAATTGCAGTAGAACCAACTAATGCGATTGCTGTTACAGTAATACCTGAAACTAGTGCTGGCATTGCCTCAGGTAGTAATACTTTTCGGACAACTGTCCAAGTACTAGCTCCCATTGACCAAGCCGCTTCGATAACACCTTTATCTATTTCTTTGAAGGCAATTTCTACTAATCTTGCATAGAATGGTGCTGCACCAATAACTAGAGCTGGTAAGGCACCAGTTGGACCACTTATTGTTCCAAGGATCACACTTGTAAATGGAATTAATAACAAGATTAAAATGATAAATGGAATCGCTCGGAATAAGTTAACAATAAATGAAACGATGCTATAAAAGACTCTAGCACCTTTAGAATTACTCTTAGCTGATAAGAATAATAATACTCCTAAAATCAATCCAAAAATAAATGCGAAAATAGTTGAAACTACAGTCATATATAATGTTTCATAAATGGCTTGCCATACTTCAGACCATTGGACGTTAGGCATTGTAATCATCTCTTTAAAAATATCACCATAAGATTTATCCATGCTTAACCACCTCCACATTTACATGTTGCTGATGTAAATCTTCTTTAAATGTCTCAAACTCTGTTTCAGCAATATGCGGAATATGAACCACTATGAACCCGACAGAACCACCACGGGTATTTTTTATGTTTGCTTCAAGAATATTTATATCAATGTTATGCGTTTTACTTATGTAAGATACAACTGGTTCAGTCGTATTATTACCATTGAAATTAAGTCTAACAATGTATGCATCTGAATCTAATGGTTCTAGATGTTTGATTGATTCTTCAAAATCATCATCCAAATCATCTTTCACAAATCGTCTTGTAACTTCATGTTGTGGATTTTCAAATACTTGCGTTACTTTACCTTGCTCAATTACACGACCACTTTCCATAACGGCTACTTCATCACAAACACGTCTGATAACATGCATTTCATGAGTGATAATCACGATTGTAAGGTTTTCACGTTCTTTAATTTTTAACAGTAGGTCTAAAATCTCATCTGTTGTTTGTGGATCTAATGCGCTTGTAGCTTCGTCACATAAGAGGACGTCAGGTTCATTAGCCAAAGCTCTTGCAATACCCACACGTTGTTTTTGCCCACCTGATAATTCTGATGGATAAGCATTTTCTCTGCCATTTAAACCAACAAGGTCAATTAATTCTTTCGCCCTTTCATTTGCTTTGCTTTTAGAATACCCTGCAATTTCTAAAGGGAACGTGATATTTCGAAGTACTGTTCGTGACCATAATAAATTAAAGTGTTGGAATACCATACTTACTTTTTGTCGTTTTCTTCTTAATTCTGCTTTTGAAAGTTTGTTAATATTATCGCCATCTATAATAATATCGCCAGAAGTAGGTTCTTCTAAATTATTGAACATTCTGATTAACGTACTTTTACCAGCACCAGAGAATCCGATAACTCCGAAAATAGAGCCCGTTTCTATATTTAAGTTAACGTTATCAACTGCTAGTACATCTTTATCTTTAGTGTGATAACGTTTTACAACTTGATTTAACTCAATCACGTTTAGTGCCTCCTTAAAAATCATTATGTAATTAAAAAATGCTTTCTCACTTTAGCAAAGTTGAGAAAGCATTGATTCATCTTTCTCTCATCTTCTAAAGTAATCAACTTTATGTGAATTGGCACCATTTCTATAACTAGACGGTTGCCGGGCTTCATAGGGCACATCCCTCCACCTCTCTTGATAAGAATTTTCGCACTATTTAATTAATTTATATCCTACCATTGCACTATAATTTCGTCAATAATTATTTTAACTTTTCTAACAAATAAGGAACAGATTGAAAAGCATAGATTCTATCTATCTCTATATCTTTATTCATTACTATTAGAACAGGAACTGACATAATTTTGTTACGCTCACTATATTTAGGATGGTAATTCAAATCGATTTTTTTAACAGGTAATTGTAGTATTTCATTCGCAATATCTAGCATTCGCTCTGACATTTTACAAGTACCACACATCGGTGTGTATCCAAAAATTAGATGTTTTTCTTTATTAAAATTCTCACAAATATCTTCTATTTCTACAGATTTACTCATGCATGATTACTAACCTTTCAGTCGTTAAATTAGGAATTAGACGTTTCTCTTTACGAACTGTAAAGCCATGTTTACTCAATACATGCGCAAGATAATTCTTTGGGCATCTAGCTACCTCACAAAATGTTTTATCCACATAGATATGTTCACATTCGCTAAGATGACGTTTAAACCATTTTCTTATCTTTTCACCTTCGTCATCTGAGTCTGCTAGAACAAAGACTTGCTTATCATATAATGTTTCAATCATGTCATCTAATTTATCAATACTCATTGTACCATGCGTACAAATAATATTTATAGGTTCAGCGATGACTTGTTGTACTCTCTTCTTATCAGATTTGCCTTCAACAATAATAACTTTATTTAAAATTGCCATGATAATCCACCTTCTAAGTCGATAATAAACAATCAGTTACTTTTTCACAGAACGCTAATAGATTAAACATTATTTACGATTACTTAACATTTTATATCAACAAAGTATAAATTTTAAAATTTGTTGATTATTATTTACAAAAAATAGGCAAAATAAAAACTCCATGACCGCAATCAAGGAGTTTAAATTAATTATTCACCAATCATTTCTTTGTATTGATCAGCTGATAATAAATCATCTAATTGGCTTTCATCGCTAAGTTCAACTTTAACCATCCATGCTTTCTCATATGGTGATTCGTTAACAAACTCAGGACTATCTTCTAATTCTTCATTTGATTCAACAACTTTACCAGATACTGGCGCATATAATTCAGAAACAGTTTTAACTGATTCTACACTACCAAAAGTATCCCCTTCGTTGATTTCATCATCAACTTCTGGTAATTCAACGAATACGATATCACCTAATTCACCTTGTGCGTATTCAGTAATACCAATTGTTACTGTGTTGCCTTCAACTTTTACCCATTCATGTTCTTTAGAATATTTTAATTCGCTCGGTACTGCCACGAGAATCCCCTCCTAAAATTAATTACAATTTAATGATGCCATACCGTAAGTTTTCATTCAACTATTAAAACAAAAAGTTACAATAATTTATATAAATAGAATTTGTAATTTTAAACTATAGCCAAATTTCTTTGTATTGATCTTCTTTAAATCCTAATGTGATATTATCTCCAGAAATAGCTAATGGTCGTTTAACTAACATGCCATCTGAAGCTAATAAATTTAATTTTTCATCAGTTGATAAATCTTTTAATTTATCTTTTAATCCTAGTTCTCTATATTTAGCACCATGGGTATTAAATAATTTATTAACCTCTACACCTGTTTTATCGATAATTTCTTCAAACTCTTTTTTAGTTGGTGTGTGTTGTACAATATCAATTGGTTCGTAACTTACGCCATGTGTATCTAAAAATTTTGCGGCTTTTTTACAAGTTGTGCAATTTGAATATTGATAAAATTTAATCATTCAGATGTAACCTCCTATTCTGTCTTAATTTAAATATATCAGATAATCTATGTGAACGCTCTATATTTTAAGCTTAATTTTTCAATTAAAGGAAATTATTCGTTATAATACATTTAGTAATTATCTAAAGGAGCGTTTATTATGCAAAGTATTAATACAACTGATGCGTTTAAATCAACAATTGAAAGCGATAAACCAGTTATCGTAAAATTTGAAGCTGGTTGGTGTCCTGATTGTAAATCTATGGACATGTGGATTGATCCAATCGTCGAAAAATATAACGACTATGATTGGTATACTGTTAACCGTGATGAACTCGAAGATGTAGCTGCAGATAATGATGTAATGGGTATTCCTAGCTTATTAGTATTTGAAAATGGCAATAAACTTGCGCATTTACACTCTGCTAATGCTAAATCGCCTGAACAAGTAGAATCATTCTTATCAGAAACATTTAATAAATAGAATATAGAATAGTTATCTAATTTGAAAAATTAATTTGATGATACTATTCTGGCATAGATGACTTAAACTGAATAAAGTTTGTTATAGATGCTTTCTCAGTTCTGTTAGCTATGCCCGTGTAATAATAAAGACGGTTGAGACATTTATTTGTCCAGCCGTCTTTATTAATTCTAGTATTTTGAAATTAAATGTTTGTTTTTACGCGGTGCTTTTGGTGGCACTTCTTCTAAATCTGTTAGGTAAAGGAAACCTGCAATGACTTCATCTCCATGAACGCCAAATACCTTACGAACTTTAGGTTCAAAAATGTATGGTGGTGTCTTCCAACATGTACCAATCCCTTGTTCATGTAATAGCAACATTAAGTTTTGAGCATACGCACCCATTGCAAAAAAGTTTTCACGATTTTGTCGTTGTCTTGGGTCAGTTTTAAGTACTAACACTAACATACCACCAAGATTAGTCACATTATTATAATGATCTTCTTGTTTCTCAGGATGATTTGGAAATGCAAAATGCGTTACATCTCTGCTCATTTCACCTAATCTATCTTTGGCTATATGGATAATTCTCCATGGTTCTCGCATGCCATGGTTTGGAGCATCTGCAGCTTTTTCAATCGCTTGATAAAGCTTATCATCATCTATTGTCATATCATGTTTGAATTTCTTTATACTTCTTCTTGAAGCAATTGCCTCTTGTAATTCCACAATTATCGCTCCTTATTGTTGATAACTCTTCTCAATTATAAAACCTTTACCTCTTAATTTCAAATGTATCTTAATAATTACTATAAAATAATAGTTGTTGTTTTAAAGTTTTAACATGTATTTGTCCAGGCGCTTGGGGCTCACCTAAACATCCATAGGATACAGTGCCTCCAAACACACCTTGAGCTGTTCTACTAACTAAGCCAACACTAGACATAGAAATACCAATCACCTTAGCATCAAGAGTGTCGGCACTTGTTGCTACCGCTTCAAGCAATGTAGCTACGTCTTCTTTGTCTTGTGGCATGACAGCTATTTTGACATAATCTGGGTTTAATTGATTCATTTTATAATATGTGAATTTTAAAATATCTATATCAGGTGTTTCTTGAAAATTATGATAAGATACAACAACTTGTTTATTATATCGATGTGCTAGGTCAATTAAATCACGATGCGTGAAAACATCAAAATCACTATTCCATTCAATATCAATCATTGGGCAATGATGATTTTTAATAATTTCTTTTAATAATGTCATGTATGCTTCATATGTCATTTCACCTTTACCGCCTTGTGAGACCGTGCGATACGTTACCAAGACGTTAGCGTTTATATTTAATTCTTGTAGTTGTTCTAAATTGGATTTAAGCAATTCAAGGTGTCGATCTTCCCATTGGTCAATTCGTAATTCGATTATATCAATATCATTACTATATTCTTTGATATTATTTATTGTTAATGTATCCAGTAATTGATTGGGAGCAACTGTGGCAGCCACTTCAACATTCGTCATAATGATCCCTTCTTCCTCAATTTAACTTGTATTTATTTTAAACTATTGGCTGTCTCTCTCCAACCTTGAGTAACTTACTTTTCAATAAAATTAATATTCAATGATTTAAAATTATGTAAATGGGTAGATAATATATGTATACAAATTTAGGAGGTAATAATAATGGCAGTTCAATATGAAACAAAAGCTACTAACGTTGGTGGACGTAAAGGACATGTAAACACTGACGATAATGCAATAAATGTAGATGTATTACCACCACAACAAGCGGACGGAAATGCAACTAACCCTGAGCAATTATTTGCTGCTGGTTACGCTTCATGTTTCAATGGTGCGTTCGATCTTATCTTAAAACAAAATAAAGTACGTGACGCTGAACCAGAAGTTACTTTAACTGTTCGCCTTGAAGACGATCCTGATGCGGAAAGCCCAAAATTAAGCGTAGCGATTGATGCTAAAGTTAAAAATGTATTGTCTCAAGAAGACGCTGAAAAATATTTACAAGATGCACACGAATTCTGCCCATATTCTAAAGCAACTCGTGGTAACATCGATGTTGATTTAAATGTTCAAGTAGTAGATTAAATTTATATATAAAATAAATATGTGATTATTTTTAATCATATACTAATTTTTAGACACAAAAATCTTTTCAAGGATTTTTGTGTTTTCTTTTTTTGTGAATTTTTCAAATTTAAGTTATTCTATAAATACAGTAAATAATTAACTTTATAAAACATTTATACATATTAAAACTCAAATAGTTTTTTATAAAATCATTTTTATACCAAGTTTTTTGATTTTAACCTATTATATATATAAGTAAGAAACGTTAAACTATGACAGTTATGGGAGGACATGATGACTAATATTCGTATACTAAATCAAAATGATTTAGACCATTATACTCAACTATTATTCAGCAACACGCACACTTATTCGTGGGACAAAGTCTATTTAGAAAATCTTTCAAACGAAGATCTTAAACAAATGCTATCCGATGAAGATGAATTTTGTAATATTATCGGTGCTTTTAAAGATGATAAACTTGTAGCATGTGTTACTTTGCGTCAATTAAAGCAAGTTGGAAGTTCGCACAAAGCTATGATAGAGAATTTATTTTTACTTGATAAAAAAGATGAAAGTACGATTTTAAATTTAATGCAATTTGCTATAGATCACGCTAAATCTCGCAACATTGAAAAATTGATGACTTGTGTAACTTCTAATAACATTAGTGGTAAAATCTTTTTCTCATCTATAGGATTTGAAACTTTGGGTCTCGAACCGAAGTCTTCAAAAATTGGTGACGAATATTTCGATGTTCATTGGCTGTTGTATGATATCGTTTAATCCCTTATTTTAACTATACTATTAAAAATTTTTCTCTAGACATTTAATTTATAGCCACTTTAATAATTGATATATTCTAAATTTTCAGATTTTATAAAATTTAAAAATACTTAAGTCTAGGGGGATAAAATTGTTAGAAGCTATTTTTCATGGAGTATTGTTAGCTATAGGCTTAATACTACCATTAGGCGCTCAAAACATATTTGTTTTTAACCAAGGCGCTAACCAAACGAAATTTAGGCGTGCACTTCCTGCTGTTATTACAGCTGGTTTATGTGATTCTTTACTCATCATACTAGCAGTGGTTGGCGTGTCCCTTATACTTATGTCATTTCCAATACTTCAAATGATTGTTTACATAATAGGATTAGTATTTCTACTTTATATGGCGTGGACATTGTGGCATGAACAAAGTAGTGATATTGATGAACAAGGTGGCATCTCACCTGCAAATCAAATAAGCTTCGCACTTTCTGTTTCATTACTTAATCCTCATGCAATTATGGATACCATTGGCGTAATAGGTACAAGCGCTTCTGCCTATGGTGGTTCAGGAAAGGTAGCCTTCACTGTTGCGACAATTAGCGTTTCATGGCTATGGTTTATCTTTCTATCTATTGCTGGTCGTACTGTAGGTCATTTTGATAAATCAGGTCATCTATTAATCTTACTAAATAAAATTTCAAGTATTATTATCTTAATTGTTGCATTAATGATACTTCAAAAAATTTATCAACTCATATTTTAAAGGTGTTTTTCTAAACAATAGTAGCAGGCTAGAACTTAAAATAACTTATCATAAGTGTTTTTAGGTTCTAGCCATTTCTGTTTTGAAGATTTAAAAAGCAAAAAACCTCTACAAGTAATTGACCTTGTAGAGAATGTTGAGTTACTATTTTATTTTTTGACTTGTGTCTATCTATATTTGCTATATTTTAATTTTCATGTTTAGTAATTTCTCCGTTTTCTGGATCAATCTTTTCAATAAACTGAAATTCATTATTTCTATATTCAAATTTTAGAATATGACAATTGCCAATAAAGTAATTAATTGCATCTGTATCTCCAATAACTTTTCTTAAAAATACGTCAATCGTAGTTCCATGACTTACAACTAAATTCGAATCACTATCTGATGTGCGCATTATTTCAGTTAATGTACCTATAAAACGTTCTTCTACTTTATTTTTAGACTCTCCGTCAAACACTACTAAACGATCCCCAAAAGCATCTGTAATATCATAATTTGCATTTAATAAATCATTACTTTCGCCTTCTAAAATACCAAAATGCCATTCTTTGAGTCCCTTTAAACGGTTATAGTCTTGGTTTGGTGCGACGCATTCCAATGTATCACATGCGCGTTCAGAGCTCGATGAATATAAATTTCCAAATGAAATATTATGTTCGTTAAAATATTGACCAGCTTGTTTGGCTTGAGAGGTTCCTAAACTTGTTAAAGGAGAGTCACTTGCCCCCTGCACCTTACCTCGTAAATTAAACATTGTTTGTCCATGTCTCATTAAATAAAGTGTTTTTGACATTGTATACACCTCAAACTTAGTTTTTGTTTCAAATTACTGACATTAATTGAACGCTTTTATTTGTTATTAACCGTTCTAAGTACAATTGTATTTTCGAGTAATAGTATACATTAATTTTTTAATTTTCAAAAACAAGAACATAGAAAATATTTATAAAGTGGTTTGAGTCCCGTCATGGTGGGTATAAAATATTATAAGATTCACAATTCTAAAAGGAGTGTCTTTCATGAGCGACCATAATCAATATAATTATGTTAATCCAAATAAGCTCTCGTTAGATTGGGAATGTTTAATCATAAGTAAAACAGATATGTTATTAGATGGTGTTCCAAAAGAATTAATTAATTCTTGGATGGACAGAAATATTATTGAGCCTTTTTCAATAAAAGATAATGAAATTAACTTTAAAACTAAAGATGTGTGGAATGCGCTAAACACCCAAAATTGGTATTACGCTCACTCAAATTAATTTATATAGACTTATTGCTCTATTAGTACTTTCAATAAGTTGATGATCGGCGTAGTTAGACATAACATACGATCTAATAGCTTTGTTATTTCGTTCATGTTTTGGAAACTCACAGTCGTTTTCAATATATTGAGCTAAAATTCCTAGAGGTGTATCATCGTTTATAAACCCAATTACAAAATCATAGAATGTCATAGTTCCCCTCCTCAGTTTAATTAATCTCTCTTAAAATATTTCATTATTAATATTATCTAAACATATAAGATAACTCAACTTTAATATGTAATTAGCAACTTTTGCTTGTTTCTAGTATATAACTCATTGCATTAAATATACTGTTTAAGATTATTAAATCATTTACCCAATAATTAATCACTAAATTTGTTATTTATTAAGATGGTAACTTGTCGTAATTGTTACAATATGGTGAAGAAATCGAAGTTCATTTGTTTAGTTACGTAGCTTCATGCAAAAATGAAAATAAATATTAAAACATTCATCAAAAGTTATAAGGGATGTTGTGTCAGCCGCTTCATTAAGTCGGTTGGCATTTTTGTATATAAAGAAGATTAAATATAAGTTTGATATTTATTACTGCTCACTTTTACAATATTAGCAACTAAATTTTTGACAAAATCTAATATTAAGATAAAAACATACAATTACTTTGATTAACTCATTTTACCGGTATACAATAAATGATATGATTATATAAAGTTTTACTATTTAATAAGAGGTGACACCCATGAATAATAATAAAATTTTTTGGATAAATATTTTTATTACGCTATTATTTTTGGGTTTCAATATCATTGTTACTTACAATGCAGAATTAGATGATTTCTTCTGGCTAATTCCAGGACTTACAATTAGTGGTATCACAATTGTACTAAGCTTAAGTACTGCGCTCATTTGCAAGAACCTGGTTAGCGAAGTTATTTTTCTAATCAATATTGCTATGCTTTTATACTACATTTATCCTATAGTATATACATTCTTTTAATATAAATTTAGGAGGCTTACACATGAGTTTGCATTTAACTATATTGTTATGGCTTGGTATCATTTTTGTAATAGCAGCCTCAATTATATTGGGCTTATTACTTAAATCTAAAAAAGAAGAACGTAAAGAATCCTATTTAGGTTTTACCGTAATATTTTATATTTTTGGATTTGCTTTACTCATCTACGTATTCATATTTGGTATATTATAGCGTAGAATTAAAGAACAAAATGACACTGTTATTTTTGTTCTTTTTTATTTATATCTATATGTAATATTCATTAATAACTCATCAAATATGATTTATTAATTTCTAAGGAGTATCAAAGTGAAATATTCAATTTCTCCATTTATAAAAATATTATTTGTTACACTGATAATTCTTATAACTTTTCCAACACACTTATTAGCTTATACGAGTAACTCTAATCCACTTTCATCAACTGAAGATGATTTTGATTTACAGCCAGGTGATATTATACTTACTAAGGGCCCAGTTTTATATGGTTTCTTTGGTCATTCTAGTATCGCACTTGATCACGATACCGTTTTACAAATAGAAGGCCCTGGGGACAAACCTATTACAGAGTCGTTCCATTCTTTCAAACAACGATTTGGTGAAGGCAAAGATGATTGGATTAAAATCTATCGTTGTTCTATGCCTGGAGCTGGAGAGAGAGCCGCTAAATGGGCTGAAGAACACTATAAAGATACAGATAAGACATATCTAGTCACTTTAAATCTTAAAAGTGAAAGATTTACATACTGTACTAAGATTATTTATCAAGCTTATAAATATGGCGTAAGTAAAAATTCAATTAACGAACATGGCTTACTCATCATTTCTCCATACGCGCTTGTAGATAATTTCACGAAAAATTATCAACTCAAATTAGTTAAACAATATTAAATATCCATAGTAAAAAGAGTAGCTTTGAAATAGCTACTCTTTTTTCGCTAGACAGTTTCCTTGAAATAATTTATGAAATGCTCATTTTCTTCTAATAAATCAATATAAGAAATAGAGCTAAACGGGATAATACGCGTACAATTTTTTAAAGGATAGATAATAATTTCATTTTCATAATCTAGATGAATATCATTTTCTAACACCATTTTTTTAGAACCCACTACAATCGCAATTGCTTTAAAATCATTATTATCAAAGTACTTTTTTAATAATTTTTTATCCATGTTATCTCACATCCTATTCACTTCATATTTACCATTATTTTGTAAAATAATAATGAACTTACCTTATAATTTATGTAAATATATCTTTTAAAATATTTTCAAAAATTTAAAACATTTACTAGTCATTTCGTTATAAAATAATATTATATTAAATTTAGGAGTGACTATATTGAAAAAAGTTTTATTTACATTATTATTAGGTCTTTTTATATTAACTGGTTGTAGTTTTTCGAATGAAGATAAGGAAGAAGATCATTCTAAATCTAAATCTTCCTCACATAATAAAAAAGAGAATGAAAATACTAAAAAGAAAAATGATCAACATTCTGATTCTAAGTCATCAAAATATGATGCAGAAAGCGATGATGAATCTACTGATCAAAGCAATGAAGACAGTTCTTCCAACGAACAGCAATACACTTCTAATTCGAATTCTCAGAATGCAAAGCAAATCGATATTCATAATATAACTGACCGTGCCACATTAGAAGCAGTTATTAACAGCAACAATTACTCTGAAATAGATAAAATTGCTGCATATAATAGTGCAGTTGCAAATGGTGTTATTCCACAAGGTAATGTAATGGAAGGCCCTGCAAGTGAAGCTTATGCAAGTTCACTACGCGTGGAAAGTGGTCAAGAAAAATCTGTTTATGATCAGTCTAACCAGTCTTCAGAAGAAGAAAACATAGACGATCCAAATGCAGAAATCAACGCTGCAACTAATGAGGATGAATACGTAGATGCTTTGAGAAAAAAATATAACGGCGGTTTATCTTCTGGAGAGATTCAAACTAAGCATGCAATTGAACAAGGCTATTATGATGGTGATGATGCTGAAGAAGTTTATCAAACAATACAACAACGAGAACAAGATATAGCTAACGGTAAATACGATAAATATAAGAATAATTAATAAAGTTCATTGGACTTAGAGAGAGGCAAGCTATCACATGTTAAATATGTGATGTGACTATGCCTCTCTCTATTTTACTTCTTTTCTCATTTGATATAAATAATACGGTTTTCTATTAATTTCTCCAACAATTTCAAATCCCATTTTTTGATATAGTTTCAATGCTACATCATTATCTTGTACTACTGTTAATGAAAGTTTACTGAAGCCTGATTCTTTAGCTTTTTGTTCAGCAAAATTTAATAATTGTTGTCCTACTCCTTTTCCCCTTGCATTAGGCATAGTCGCTAGCATACTAATATGGTATTCATCTTCATTACCCTCGTCCATCGTAACAAGTGAATAAAAGGACTTCGGATGTGAGATGATTGATAAGAAAGGTTTCAACTTATTCATTGAAATAATTTGAAGTACTGTTGGCGTCATCGCTTTATCAATCTGTTTTAAAGGATTGCACGTAATAGCTCCAAGCACTTGATTATCATCAAGAGCTACAAATGACATATCATGACTAAAGCGATTCGCACGATTATTCCAAAGTTGTTGTAAGTCACCAATAATTTCATTATCACTTGACTTACCTAATATAATTTTAGCCATGTCATCTATTGCCGAGTAAATTAACTGACCCCCTTCATTATGGTGAGGCTTCGCTGATTGAATTGTTATTTTCGTCACTTTCATTCCTCCTTATTTCAATTATTTACTTATTTTTCTAAATTAAACAATATTTGAGGTTATCAGTAATATAATTTATAATATAAAAGTTAAATTACACATTTTTATTATTAAAATCAATATAAAGGAAGGTCATATGAGAAAAAGAAAAAACTGGTATTCTAAATTATATTATATTTTTATTTCTGTCTTAATTATTACTATTATAGCTATTGCATTTATACTTTATAAAACACGTGAAGATAAACAAAATCGTTCATTAGATTATTATTCAAATTTCGAAGAGCTAAAAGAAAACACAACAGAAGGTAAAGATTGGCGTATTAAAACGAAAAATCGTAAAGATAATCACATGCTTGTCACAGCGATACATGGCGGAGGTATTGAACCAGGTACAACTGAACTTGCACGTCGTGTGGCCAATATAGGTGAATATGATTTTTACACATTCGAAGGATTAATGCCAAAGCATAACGAACGCTTGCATATCACTTCAACTGTGTTTGATGAACCGACACTATTAAAAATGTTAGACCACTCAGATGAGACAATATCCATTCATGGCTATTCTGGTGAAGACCCTATTGTTTACGTTGGCGGTAAGGATAAAAAATTAGCGAAATCTATCACAAAATCATTAAAAAATAGAGGTTTCACTGTTCAAAAGAGCCCTAAAGGTATTGAAGCGACATCATCATCTAATATTATTAATAGAAGTGATAATGATTCAGGCGTTCAACTTGAATTAACTACTGGACAAAGAGCATTATTCTTTAAGGATAAACAATTAGATCAAAATACAAGAAAGAACCCAGACAATTACACACATACATTTTACAAATTCGCTAAAGCAGTTAATAAAGGCATTGAAGATGCACAGTAGTTTATTAACCTCTACACTACGTTTTCAATCATATTTAATTTGGGTATAACGTATTATAGTGAGGGGGAACATGTCATGTTAGATTCATTAACTCAAGAACAAAAATATACGATAGCTAAATTTTATAAATTATACATGGAACGTTCTAATGAAGGGCAATCTGAAAGTGAAGCGAATTATTTTGGAGATAGTATAAAAGCACAAGATGATTATTTCTGTGATCGTGAATACGATGATTTTTTAGAGAATTGTAAAGTTCTAATCGATCATGGTTATCTTGAAGGACAACTTACAGCAGATAGAATTGATGACATTAGCGTTACTAACAAAGCTTTTACAGAAATAGAGCAAAGTTTTAAATAGTTAAACTACTGGGCCTAGGGCATAAGTAAAATAATGATGCTATTTTGCAATTTCGTAGTAGCTGATTGAACTGAAAAGGTGCTTAAATTATGCTTTTTCATTTCAAGTCATCCTTGCGGGCGGAGCCCCAACAAAGAGAATTTCCCTAAGAAATTCTACAAGCGAACCAAGCTGGAAGTGGAACGAATTAAAAAATTCTGTCCTACTTCCAGTTTTATTTTTACGAAAAAGGTGAATATATGACTAACTGGAAAATAGATAATCAATCACAAAGACATTTGATGATTCAAGAACATGCGAATGAAATATCTATTGTTGAACCTTATCATAATGGATCTTTCAAAATATTAGCTGAAATTAACTTAAATCAAACATCAAACGAAGCACAACTTAACGATGAAAACTTATATGTATCTGTAAGTAAAGAGCATAAAGAGATTAGCATTTTCGATAAGGTGAAATAGCTTGATTAATTATACGTTTACACTACTGTTTTTAAATAGTAATTAGATGTTAATTACAAAGTAATATGTATTATATTATATGTGTAATACAATACAATTAATGATGTAAATTTAATGGAGGTAGCGTATGGAGAAACTGTTGTTCTATACAGGCACGGTATTACTAATTATTGCGATTATATTAATCTTGTTCGCTATTGTGGCAGTATTTAAAAATAAGAATTATTTTAAATATTTTGCGATGGCTATTACGATTATTCTACTAAGTATGCTTGCTTTGGGCATTCATAAAATGATTGAAAGTAATAATCCATCTGAAAATCAAGCAACACAATCTAAAGATAAGCAATCTAAAGAGGATAAATCATCTAAAGATAAAAAGAAAAAAGACAAAAAAGATGACGACAAAGATGATAATAATGTTACTCAAGAAGAACAAAATCGTTCTGAAGAAACTTCAACTAATGAAGAATTAAATACTCAAGAACAACAAAGCTCACAACAAGAGCAACCAACAACTGAAGAATCAAATAACGAAGCACCTTCTACTCAACAAGATACTACACAAGATAATACTGTAAACAATCAAAATAATACTTCTTCTAATAATAATCAAAATGCGAATCAAGCAAACGACACAAATCAAAACTATAATCAAAGTAATAGAAATAGTAATGACAATGATGATAATAGCGGTTCAAACGGAAATATTTCTACAGAGGATAGTTCAAGTACTGATAATCAGTCTAATGAAAATCAAACACAGACATATTCAGAAAATAGCTCCGCTGAACAATCTGACAATGGCGAAGAAGCAACTGAGACTAATACAGATGAATCAAATAATAGTGCAAACTAATTAGTATAATCAATATATAAATTAATTAATACAATTACTTTTACCGGGATAATCAACTTTTCGACTTATCCCGGTATTTTTTAATTTAAATTATCAAATATTATTAACTGTTGAATTTTTAGAAAAGTGTGACATACTTATAGTAATAATATTTATATCAATTAGATATTAAATATAATTAAATAAAGGGTGACACTTATGAAGAAAGTAGCTTTTGTACTACTCTCAAGTTTTTTACTATTAGGGGCATGTGGTAACAATGATGATTCAGTAGATAATGTTAAGAAAAGTACTCACAAAAAAGACAACCCTAAGGTTCACAAAGATAAAGGCGAATCAGATCGTACAGATGGTAAAAAAATCAACGATAACTAATAGCAAAACAAGCATTTACATGCTTCTTTAATTGAAACGTAAATGCTTGTTTTTTCTATCAATATTACTGACGCAACAAATTTATTAATCCACCTTCTGTCACTTATTATAATAAATATTTAACGAATCCAAATACTTTTCTATCTAAACCATTACTTGTATAAAAAGAATGAGCATTTTTTCTTTCTTCCTTTATACCACTATTCAGGGTAAGTACTTTACATCCCAATGTACATACTAAACTCTCTCCTTTATTAAGTAAAAAATGAGCCGTAACCTTTTTTCAATAATTAGAATTAATGACAAATGCTAAAACCCTCATATATTCTCCACTTTAAAAAAAACAATATTTTACACATACCACTTAAGCCATTAATTTTATTATCTTTCAACTATAATAACAAATAATAATCATCGCGTTGATTTAAATTTTTCAGTCTATCTTTTAATTCCTATTTATTATAGAGCCATTTTTTGTATGGCAATTTTGGGGCAATACTGTGGCAACAAAAACAAAAAACCCACAACCACATGGGTTGCAGGCTATATAATGGAGACGGCGGGATTCGAACCCGCGTCCAGAGGTCCTGATACACATCTTTCTACGTGTGTAGTCTATTGATGAATTTCGCATAATAGTAAGCAACAGACAACCAGTATTATGCTAGTTTGATTAAATTTCATCTAAACAGACTTCAAACGGCAGTGTTTAGCATATCCTACTAGGGTTGAATCGCGTTAACAGCACGTAGGAGATGCTGTTAGGCGATGCAGAGTGCTATTACGCAGCTACTGCGAAATTATTGTTTGATTTGTCAGTTATATTTACTGAAATGTGTTGATGTCGGAGACAGCCCTCCGACACGCTTAATGAGCTCGAGGGACCCCTGTCGAATCCAAAAACGCCCCCGTAATAAAATTTATAAATCATTACAATACGTAGTAGTGACTGACTGAACTAAGAAAGCAATATATAAAGCAATTCTTAGTTCTAGTCATTCATACTAAAGTGAAATAACACAATCGAAAGAATCCTTCTTCACTCTCTATCTAACGTATTTCTTAATTCACAACATCAGTTATCATACCAAATAGCACCCGATTAATCAACAAACACGCTTAATAACGGTCTTTGATTGCACGATCAACATCACGTTTCATTGCTTTATCTTTTAAAGCTTGACGTTTATCATGTATTTTCTTACCACGTGCTACGCCTAATAAGACTTTACATTGACCATGTTTTAAATAAAGTTTTAATGGAATAAGTGAATAGCCAATTTCTCTCGTACGTTCCCCAAGTTTAATAATTTCCTTCTTATGAAGTAATAACTTTCTAGAACGTAAAGGGTCATGATTGAAGCGGTTACCTTCCTCATAAGGTGCAATGTGCATATTATTAATGAACATCTCGCCACGTTTAACTTGCGCATAGCTATCTTTCAAATTGGCACTACCTCGACGAATAGATTTAATCTCTGTTCCCTTTAAAGCAATACCCGCTTCAATTGTATCTTCAATATTATAATCATGTCTGGCTTTACGGTTTTCAGCTAGTGTACCGGGTGATTTCGTTTTCTTCTTAGCCATTAATCTGTGTCACCTCTTTGCTGATTATTTTTTCTTACGACGTGATTTTTTCTTCACACTTTTATCTTTATAGAATGGTTTGTGATTCGTTCTACCTTGTTTATCACGACTACGTTGGTTTTTACCTTTTCGTTGCTTACGTTTTTTCTTCTTGCCTTTATGATTATCATCTTTTGATTTATCTAAAGACTTGCCACGTGTTTTAGCTTGAATCGTTTTACCTCTCGATGGTCGTTGACTTCGATCATTTTTTGGTAATGGCATACCAACAATTTGGAAATCAATCATTCGTTCATCTACATCAACATGTGTGACTTTCACTGTAACTTGATCGCCTATACGGAATACTTTTGCTTGGCGCTCACCAATAAGTGCCATTTGGCGTTCATCAAATTGATAATAATCATCTGTCATATTTGAAATATGAACCATACCTTCAATTGTGTTAGGTAGTTCGATAAACATACCGAAATTTGCAACAGAGCTTACAATACCTTCAAATTCATCACCGATATGTTGAATCATATACTCAGCTTTTTTCAATTCATCAGTATCTCGTTCTGCTTCAATTGCACGACGTTCACGTTGAGACGTGTGCTCAGCTAATTCAGGTAATTTATCTTCCCATTTGTGTAATTCTTTGTTATTCATTGAATTATCGATAAGGTATTTTCGAATTAAACGATGAACTGTTAAGTCCGGATAACGTCTAATAGGTGATGTAAAATGTGTATAGTATTCCGCTGATAAACCGAAGTGACCTAAGTTTGTATCATCATAATGTGCTTGTTGCATTGAACGTAACATCATTGTTGAGATAACCATTTGTTCAGAGCGACCTTCAACTTCTTCTTGGATAGATTGTAATGTTGAAGGATGAATATCTTCACCCGTACCTTTAATCATAATTCCAAAGTTTGTAATAAAGTCGAAGAACTGTCTTAAACGATCTGATTTAGGTTGTTCGTGAACACGGTAAATGAAAGGAACTTCAAGTTTATTGAAATGTTCTGCCACCGTTTCGTTAGCAGCTAACATAAATGATTCAATTAAACGTTCACCTTCGCCTCGCTCACGTAAAACCACATCAGTTGGTAAGCCTTCGTTATTCACTAACACTTTAGCTTCACTTATGTCAAAGTCAATTTCACCACGACGTTTACGCATTTGGATTAAACGATTTGATAAATCTTGTGCTAAATCAAGCATTGGTGTAATTTCTTGATACTGCTTACGTACGTCAGGGTCCTTTTCAGTTATAATTTGATTAACTGCATCATATGTCATTCTGTAATTAGAATGGATTACACTATCAAAAATGTCATGATTAACCACTTCGCCTCGTTCATTGATTTCCATGCGACAACTTAGTGTTAAGCGATCGACTTCTGGGTTCAATGAACAAATACCGTTACTTAAACGGTGTGGAATCATTGGAATAACACGGTCTACTAAATAAACACTTGTCGCTCTATCGTAAGCTTCTTTATCAAGTTCTGAGTCTTCTTTAACATAGTAGCTAACATCCGCAATACTTACAGTTAATTCAGTGTGACCATTTTTTAATTTTTTTACACTAATAGCATCGTCTAAGTCTTTTGCGTCTGCACCATCAATGGTAATCGTTAACTCGTCACGCAAGTCTGTACGACCTTTAATTTCATCAAGCTTAATCTCTTCAGGAACCGCTTCGGCTTCTTTCAATACATTATCAGGGAATTCGATTTCGATACCGTGTTGATAAATGATTGATAAGATATCTACTCCTGGGTCATTTTTATGGCCTAGAATCGCAGATATATGTCCTTCAGGATTATCTGTACCATCTGCATACTTCGTAATTTGAACGAGTACTTTATGACCATCTACCGCACCAAGACTTTGACCTTTCGGTATGAAAATGTCTTGCATAATACGTTTATCATCTGGGATAACAAAACCAAAATGTTTCGCTTCACTATAGGTACCGACTACTTGAGTGACAGAATGTTTCTCGATTGATTTAACTTCGCCTTCAATTTTACCTTTATGCTCACCTTTAGAATTCTGTATTTCTACAATAACTATATCACCATCTAATGCACGATTAATCTTAGTTGGTGGAATAAAGATATCATCCATATCTTCTTGTTCAGGACGTAGGAATGCAAAGCCCTTCTTATTTTGACTTAACGTCCCTTTAATCAACTTAGAATTCGAACTTTTATGCGATTGTTTGCGTTGGTATCTATCTGTTTTAGTTCGTTCAACTAAACCTGCTTGTTCAAGTTCTACTAGCACCTTTATTAAATCTCTAAACGAGTCGGCACTATTAAGACCTAAAGCATCTTGAAAATCAGATACCGACATCGGTTCGTAATCAGGCTGCTTTATGATTTCTTCAATGGATTGCTTTAAATTCATCATGCCCCTCCTTTCTTCTTTCGTTTAATATTTTTAAATTTATTATTCAGACCAATCTAAAGATTCTAAGAAACTGTATACATCTTCGAATACTTGTTCTTTTTCTTTATCGATTGTAATGACATGTCCTGAATTTGCATACCATTTGATGTCTTTTTCATCTGAGTCGACATTCTCATATATATAATTTGCTGATTGAGGATTAATCATTTCATCATTTTCAGCTTGTACTACTAAAATTGGATCTAACACTTCATCGATTTCGTTTCTAACGTTATTTAATGTTTCGCTTAACTCTTTTAACGTTTCAGTAGGATGGAAGTCTTCCATTTCTTTATCAATCGTTGCTTGATCTTTGCCTTCATATTTTTTGAAGTTTCGTGCATATTCTAAAAAGCCTTTGTATATCGCACCTTGCGTTTTACCTTCAGCGGGTGCACACATAGTTACAATACCCTTTACAGAACGATTTAAGCTCAATTTCAATGCGAATACACCACCGAGAGATAAGCCTGCTACGGCAATTTCTTCATAGCCTTGATCCACTAAATAATCATAACCATCAAGCACATCTTTAAACCACACATGTGGGCTTGATTTTAGAATTTCTTCAGGTGATGCAGCATGCCCTTCGTATTGAGGCGCATAAGAAGTGTAACCTTTCTTCTGTAGGAATCTTCCTAATTGTCTTACGTCTGATGAATTACCTGTAAATCCATGTAGAAGCAAGACTGCTCGTTTCCCTTCCTCAAAGAAAAACGGTTGTGGTAATTTAATTTGCATTTAAAATCCCTCTTCCATCATTATCTCAAAATTATTCTTGCGTTATATTTTTAATTCAAATACAATGCTTCGTATTAATATTATATTTAACTAAGTATTCCCTTATTATCTCGGAAATATACATTATTTAAATCGGACCTTAGGTCTCCTGACTAAATATCAATGACGTCGTCCGTCACTATTCATTATAAATAAAAAAGCCCGACATTAACATCGTCGGACCTTATAAACCAAAGTAACTGATACCAATCATTATTAAAAAGAAAATGACTGCTAAAATAATTGTTAATCTATGCAAGAATAAATCGACGCCACGTTGTTTTTGTTTACCAAATAACTGTTCTGCGCCACCACTAATAGCACCTGAAAGTCCATTACTTTTACCTTCTTGGAGTAATACAACAGTGATTAATGCAATACAATCAATAATTAAGAGTACTATAAAAAGTGTATGCATGAAAATTGTCCTCCATTCATTATATACGTTCCGAATTATATCATATACTAGTCTTTATAATCAATGACTATCGATTAAAAGTACTCTTACGAATGATTGAAATAACTAGCATGTATAATGCTAATACTGTAGAGCCCACAATTACGATTATAATAGGAATAATAAACAACACTGATTTAGCTGTTATTATCGCATTTATAACCATAGTTACGTTTACTAATGTAAATAATACATTTGAAACATAGACTGCAAACATAAACCACCACAGATATTTATGTCGATTCCATAATGCAATGACACCTGCTAAATATGCCAAAATATACATAATGCCAGTATATCTAAAGCTATTTAATATATTAGCTACTGCACTATCACTTGCTTTCTGTCCTGCCTGTGATAATAGTGTCTTAGCAGTTAACGTATCTAGTGCAATAAAGTTATGGATGATCAATAAAATACATAAAATTAAAGAACTGTAGCCTATTAATTTACCTGCATTGCGTTCTCTTTGACTAGGTTGATTAAGTTGATTCTCCATCTTTATTTCTCCTTCTTTTATATACATAACTATTATATCAGTTTGTATACCTAAATTAAATCTGTTCCATGTTCGTTAAAAATCATTAGTAGGTTAGATATATGTGATAAAAGTTGCATTAATGATTTTGTCATTATGATTTTACAATTTAGTTAATCACTTACATTGTTTAATAATTTAAAAAACCTGCCACAGTCTCAACTCTGTGACAGGTAATACATAAGCGTGAACTCTATTATTGTTTTAAATAGGTTAAATTATTAGACTTATTTGTCTAAATTGTAGAATGATTTGATACCATCGAATTTAGCAGTTTCAAATAATTCATCTTCAATACGTAATAATTGATTGTATTTAGCAATACGGTCAGTTCTTGATAATGAACCAGTTTTAATTTGACCAGCATTAGTAGCTACTGCTATATCAGAGATTGTAGTATCTTCTGTTTCACCTGAACGGTGAGAAACTACTGCAGTATAGCCAGCTTTTTGAGCCATTTCGATTGCTTCGAAAGTTTCTGTTAAAGTACCAATTTGGTTAACTTTGATTAAGATTGAGTTACCAATACCTTGTTCAATACCTCTAGAAAGGATTTCAGTGTTAGTTACGAATAAATCGTCACCTACTAATTGAACTTTATCTCCAATACGATCAGTTAATTGTTTCCAACCGTCCCAATCATTTTCATCCATACCATCTTCGATAGTGATGATTGGGTATTTACCAATTAATTCTTCTAAGTAGTCAACTTGTTCAGCTGCGCTACGTTTCGCACCATGTTCACCTTCGAATTTAGTGTAATCATATACACCATTTTCGTAGAATTCAGATGAGGCACAGTCGAATCCTAAGAATACATCTTCGCCAGGTTTGTAACCTGCTTTTTCGATAGCTTTAATGATTGTTTCTACAGCATCTTCAGTACCTTCAAATTTAGGAGCGAAACCACCTTCGTCACCTACTGCTGTTTCTAAACCACGTTCACTTAAGATTGATTTTAAGTTATGGAAGATTTCAGCACCCCAACGTAATGCTTCTTTGAATGATTCTGCACCTGTTGGTAAAATCATGAATTCTTGGAATGCGATTGGTGCGTCTGAGTGAGAACCACCATTAACGATGTTCATCATAGGAACTGGTAATTGTTTACCGTTGAATCCACCTAAATATTTGTATAAAGGTTGACCTAATAAGTCTGCTGCTGCACGTGCAACTGCGATAGATACACCTAAAATAGCGTTTGCACCTAATTTACCTTTGTTAGGTGTACCGTCTAATTGAATCATCATTTTATCAATAGATACTTGATCTAATACTGAAAATTCACCTTCAACGATTTCTGGTGCAATAATTTCGTTAACATTTTCAACAGCTTTAGTAACACCTTTACCGCTATAACGTGATTTATCTCCATCACGTAATTCAACTGCTTCGTGTTCACCTGTAGAAGCACCTGATGGTACTAATGCACGACCGAAAGCACCGCTTTCAGTTAATACTTCAACTTCAACTGTTGGGTTACCACGTGAGTCTAAGACTTCGCGAGCATAAACATCTGTAATAATTGGCATGTGAAAAATCTCCTTTAATTTAGATTCTAAAGCTATTATAGCTTGATTTAATCTTTAAATAAAATATTTATATCAGATAAGGACTGAATCCCTAAAGTTTCAAATATCGTATTAGGGATTTCAATATTCTTACCATTTATAACTGGACTAATTTTTAGTGTTTAATAAGTGATTCACCAGTCATGTCTGATGGTTGATCTACATTTAATAAATCTAATAGTGTTGGTGCTAAATCTCCTAGACGACCAGTTTCACGTAATGTAACGCCTTCTTTAGTTACAATAACAGGAACCGGATTAGTCGTATGAGTAGTCATTGGTTGATCATCATCTGTTAATACTTCGTCAGAGTTACCATGGTCAGCTGTAATAATTGCATAACCATTCATGTCTAAGATTTTATCAACAACTTCACCTAAGCATTCATCCACTGCTTCAATTGCTTTGATAGTTGGTTCTAACATACCACTATGTCCAACCATATCAGGATTAGCAAAGTTTAAGATAATTAAATCTAAATCACCTTTATCTAACTCTTCTAATAACGCATCTTTAACTTCATACGCACTCATTTCTGGTTTTAAATCGTAAGTCGCTACTTTTGGTGAATCGATTAAACGACGACGCTCACCTTCAAATTCTTCATTACGTCCACCACTCATGAAGTACGTTACATGTGGATATTTTTCAGTTTCAGCAATACGTAATTGTTTTAAGTTATTATTTTGAGCAACTTCACCAATTGTATTTGTTAAATCCACTTTCTCGAAGACAACTTCAGCATCTACATTGTCATTATATTTAGTAAATGTTGCGTAGAATAAATCTTTAACTTGTTCTACTTTAAAGCCATCAAATGCTTTATTAGTAAATACTTCTGACAACTGAGCTGCTCTATCAGGGCGGAAATTGAAGAAGATAACTGCATCTCCATCATTGATGCCATTATTTTGACCTTCAACAATAAATGGCTCAACAAATTCATCTGTTAAATCATTAGCGTAGTTAGCTTCAACGCCTTCTTTTGCTGAAGCATAAGCAGGCCCTTCAAAGTTACGGATAGCATTATATGCTTTTTGTTCACGGTCCCAACGTTTATCACGGTCCATAGCGTAATAACGGCCAGAAATAGATGCGAACTCACCTACACCTAATGATTTAAATTTAGCTTCTGTGTCCTCAATGTATTTTAGTGCTGATTTTTGGTCTACGTCACGACCGTCTAAGAATGCATGTACATAAACTTTATCTAAACCTTTTTGTTTAGCAAGTTCTAACAATGCAAATAAATGTTGGTAATGACTGTGTACACCACCATCAGATAGTAATCCAAAGACATGTAATACAGAATCATGCTCATTAACATGTTGCACGGCGTTATTTAACACATCATTTTCAAAGAAATCGCCATCTGCGATTGATTTATTGATACGTGTCAAACTTTGGTAAACAATACGTCCTGCACCAATGTTCATATGACCAACTTCTGAGTTACCCATTTGGCCTTCTGGAAGACCTACGTCTAAACCACTTGCTTCAATTTGTGTAGTTGGGTATTTACTGTAATAGCGGTCAAAATTTGGTTTATGCGCTTGTTTTACAGCATTACCATGTTCACTTTCACGATTAGCGAAACCATCTAAAATGATTAAAGCTGTCGGTTGTTTAGCCATAATTATTTTGCACCTTCTAACAATTGTACGAAATCTTCAACTTTTAATGACGCGCCACCTACTAATGCACCATCAATGTCAGATTGAGCCATGTATTCTTTAACGTTGTTAGGTTTAACACTACCACCGTATTGAATACGTGTTGCATCAGCAACATCTTGACTAGCCACTTTCGCTACTGTTTTACGCACGTGAGCACACATTTCATTAGCATCATCAGAAGTAGCTGATTTACCAGTACCGATTGCCCAAATTGGTTCGTATGCAATAACAACTTCTTTAAGTTGCTCTTCTGATAAACCTTCTAATGCTTTTTCAACTTGATTGCTAACGATTTCATTAGCTTTGCCATTTTCGCGTTCTTCATCTGTTTCACCAACACAAATAATTGGTGTCATGCCATGATTAAATACCGCATGTGCTTTTTTATTCACATCTTCATCTGTTTCATGGAATAATTCACGACGTTCTGAGTGTCCAATAACTACGTATTTAACACCTAAGTCAGCTAATGCCACTGGAGAGGTTTCTCCTGTGAATGCACCATTATCTTCAAAATAAGTGTTTTGAGCACCAATTTTCAATCCTTTTGCTTTGCCATCATTCACTAATGAAATTAATGCATCTAATTGAATTGTTGGTGCACAAATTACTGATTCAACTTCTTTTTCATCAGGTAATGTTGGTAAATTATTAACGAAGTCTTTAGCTTCTTTAACTGTTTTGTTCATTTTCCAGTTACCAGCTATGATTGGTTTTCTCATTGATTACACTCCTATATATTTAAAATTGTAATTTTAGCGTTAAATAACTTTTTAAGACGTAAAGTCTTATTCTTTGTACATTTTCCCTTGAAAATACTTAGAAAAACGTACACCTTTTATAAAATGATTATTTATCATTAATTGCTTTAATTCCTGGTAATTCAATACCTTCTAGGTATTCTAATGATGCACCGCCACCAGTAGAAATATGTGTGAAGTCATCTTCAAAACCTAAAGAAATTGCAGCAGCTGCTGAGTCACCACCACCGATAATTGTAGTAGCGTCTTTTAAATTAGCAATGGCTTTACATACACCGATTGTACCTTGAGCAAAGTTACTAAATTCAAATACGCCCATAGGTCCATTCCATACTACTGTATGTGCACCTTCTAATTCTTTAGAGAATAATTCTACAGTTTTAGGGCCAACGTCCATTGCTTCTTGATCAGAAGGGATGTTATCAATTGATACTTCAGTAATTTCAGCGTCATTTGAAAATTCTTTCGCAACTTTCGCATCTACTGGTAACACAATTTGATCGCCGTTACTTTCAAGTAATTCTTTAGCAAAGTCGATTTTGTCTTCTTCTAGTAAAGATAAGCCAATTTCTTTGCCTTGTGCTTTTAAGAAGGTATACGCCATTCCACCACCAATAAGAATTTTATCAGCGATATTTACTAAGTTTTTAATAACACCAATTTTGTCAGATACTTTTGCTCCACCTAAAATTGCAACTACTGGTTTATGTGGGTCGTTAACAACACCACCGATAAATTTAATTTCTTTTTCCATTAAATAACCAGCCGCTGTTTCTAAATGCGTTGAAATACCAACATTAGAAGCATGTTCGCGGTGAGCTGTACCGAAAGCATCATTTACAAATACATCGCCTAGTGATGCCCAATATTTACCTAGTTCAGGGTCATTTTTAGATTCTTTTTTACCATCTAAATCTTCGAAACGTGTATTTTCAACTAATAGTACATCGCCTTCACTTAAGTTTTTGATAGCTGATTCTAATTTTTCACCACGTGTTTCAGGTACGAAAGTAACTTCTTTACCTAATTTTTCAGATAAAGCATCAGCAACAGGTTTTAATGTAAGACCTTCTTTATCACTTTCTTGTTTAACTTTTCCTAAGTGAGAAAATAGTACTAATTTACCACCTTGTTCGATGACATATTTAATTGTTGGTAAAGCCTGAACAATACGGTTATCATTTGTGATCTTACCGTCTTTTAAAGGTACATTGAAATCAGCACGTTCTAAAACAACTTTCCCTTTTAAATCTAAATCAGAAACAATTTTCTTTGCCATTATAATTTCCTCCTCTAAATAGGAATTACTAATATAAAAATAAGCGGAGAAGCGTTAGTGCTCCCCGCTTACTCATAAGCTAACTTATTTCAATAATTTGTACAAGTGTACTGTGAATAGTACATCCATACTGAGCACAAGTTTATTTAACTATGCTTCTAAATTATTTAGATAATTCTGCTAAATATTCTAAAGTACGAACTAATTGAGCCGTGTAAGACATTTCGTTGTCATACCAAGCTGCAACCTTAACTAATTGACGGTCACCAACAGACATTACACGAGTTTGAGTAGCATCGAATAATGAACCGTAAGTCATGCCAACTACGTCAGAAGAAACGATTTCGTCTTCAGTGTAACCAAATGATTCGTTTGAAGCGTTTTTCATTGCTTTGTTAACGTCTTCAACAGTAACATCTTTTTCTAATACAACTGTTACTTCAGTTAATGAACCTGTAGCAACTGGTACACGTTGAGCACCACCGTCTAATTTACCATCGATTTCAGGAATAACTTTACCGATTGCTTTTGCAGCACCTGTTGAGTTAGGTACGATGTTTTGAGCTGCTGCACGCGCACGACGTTTGTCACCTTTTTTATGTGGACCGTCTTGAGTCATTTGGTCACCAGTGTATGCGTGAATAGTTGTCATTAAACCTTCAACTAAACCAAATTCATCACTTAATACTTTAGCAACTGGTGCTAATGAGTTAGTAGTACATGATGCACCTGAAACAACTGTTTCTGAACCATCTAAGTCATTGTGGTTAGTGTTGAATACGATTGTTTTTACATCACCTTTAGCTGGTGCAGAGATTAATACTTTTTTAGCACCTGCATTGATGTGTGCTTCTGCTTTTTCTTTATCTGTATAGAAACCAGTACATTCTAATACTACGTCGATATCTAAATCGCCCCAAGGTAATTTGCTTGCATCTGGTTCTTCGTATGATTTAACTTCTTTACCATTTACGCGGAAACCACCATCAATAACTTCAACTTCTCCTGTGAAACGACCTTGCATAGTGTCATATTTTAATAAATGAGCTAACATTTCGTCGTCTGTTAAGTCGTTTACTGCAACTACTTCAATACCTTCTACGTCTTGAATTCTTCTAAATGCTAAACGACCAATTCTACCAAAACCATTAATTGCTACTTTTACTGCCATTATAATGGCCTCCTTTAAAATGATATTTAAAAAGCTTTAAACTTTTTATTACTAATTTAATATTACCTTTGCTGCTGCTTCATCAGTAATTAAAACTGTATTTTTAGGTGCAATACTTAAGTAAGCTTTAATTGCTTCACCTTTAGATTGTCCACCTGCAACAGCGAATATAAAATCTTTGGTTTCTAAATCTTCAAGTTGTAGTCCTATTGTCTTTACTTTGTAGACTACATTTCCTTGAGCGTCAAAATAGTAACCGAAAGCTTCTGCGACGGCTTGATGATGTTGAAGGTTTTCAATCACCTGTTCTGACGATTGTCTACGATACGCCATCTTCAGCGCATCACCAATACCGTGAATTGTTATATTTGCTTGTCTAATTTTATCTAATGTATGAACCACAGAGGGTTCCATCAGAAGTGTATTATACGTTGATTCACTTACATTATCTGGTACATAAAGTGTTGTATAATAACCACCTGTTTGTTGCGCCATGCTCGCTGAAATCGTGTTAGCTTGATAAATAACATTCTCACCAAGACCACCACGAGCTGGTACGAAAAATACATTAAATGGTAGAAGATGCATGGCTCGGCTTACATTTGCCATTGTTGAACCACCTGTTACTGAAACAATAGCGTCTTCATATAAGATGCTTTCTAATAATTGGCCAGCTTGTCTTCCCATTTCGGATTTAACATTCTCTTGAGCATCTGCATCACCAGGTATAACGTGAACTTCTTTAATACCAAAAGTTGACTTAATTTGATTAGCTAATTGATTATCATCAGTATAAATATTGAAATATTCGTTAAGCTGATTCAAAACTGACTTGCCTTCTTCAGTGATTTCCATTCCAGTCGATTTGACTTGAATTAAATCTTGCTTTTTCAACATATCAGTTTCAGATCTTAAGACACGTTCGGTAATATCCATGTGCTCACTTAAACTTCTTCTACCTACTGGTTGATTATTTGAGATAGTAGTTAAGATAGAAAAGCGTCGATACATTTTATCAATTAAATCAGGTATCAGCTTCTGTTGAATTTTAATCAAGTCCTTCACTACTACCTTCCTCCTTTATGTATAAAAGGTAACCAATAGCATAAACCCAGTTTGACTTATTGTGTCCCGCGCGGGACAAAATCTAACCTCTTTACACTTGCAATAGTACTATTGTGTTGTTGAAAATGCAAGAGAAAAACTCTAATATTTAAAATTATCTGTAAAATCCCCTAATTTAAGTAGTATTTCCCTTTTTGTAAAGTGCCACAAAATTTAATTAAACCCTTATTTTATAGTATTACCCTTTAAGTTTAGAAATTATTCTTTTGCAAAATACTTTCTTGTTTAAACTATTTTAATTTACAATATAAGAAATTCATTTAAGGAGGATGAAGAAATGGCTCGAGAAAATGATAATAATGTAGAAGTCATTGACCCTAAAGATCGTAGATATAAAGATGATAACTATTTTAATGGTAATGAACGTAACAACTATTCAATAAGATATCATTATGGTTGTGGTTGTCCATTTGGTTGCCTTTCTTCAATAATCATTTCTATTTTGCTTTCAATTATTTTTACCTTTTTACTCAATTGGATGTTTTAAAAAAGTAAAAAGTGAGACTTGAAACATGACTGTTTCAAAATCTCACTTTGATAACTACTAACTATATTATTCATTACTATTTGATGATTCTTGGCTTGACTGACTTTGACTAGACGTAGCACTTCGTTGTGAAGTTTGTCTTGTGGTTGATTGCTGCGTAGACGACTGAGTTGTTGATCGTTGTTGGGTCTGTTGTGATTGTTGTGTTTGCGGTGATTGTTGCGTTCTAGTTTGATTGCTTGTCTGGTTACTATTAGACTTATCCGTATTTGACTCACTAGAATTACTATCACTGCTATTATTACTGTTACTTTCTTGAGTTGCTTGTTCTTTAGTGCGAGTTTCTTTTGTTGTAGCTTCTTCTTTAGTTGTTTTCTCTTGTGTTTTTTCTTCCTTAGTCTGTGCTTCTTTGGTTCTTTGTTTCTCTTCTGTTGATGGTTGTTGTTTAGTTCTTTGTTGAGTTGAAGGTGTTGCTTGTTGTGTCTGACGTTGTTGGGTTTGAGCTGTTTGCTGCGTAACATTTTCTTGAGTCACATTCGAACTATCTTCACTTGTTTTTTTATCTTTATCTGACTTATCCTTTTTGTCTTTATCTTCTTTGTCTTTTTTATCATTTTTATCTTTGTGCTCTTCAGTTGATTGATTGTTTAAGCGTTCACTTGAACGATTTGAATGATCTACAAATGCAAAAATCGCAAATGCTAATCCGCTTAATAATAATAAAACGATAATCGTACTAATAAGTTTCGAAATGCCACTCATTTTTTTCTTTTCCGGTTCACCAAAGTCATCTCTATTTCTATTGTTCTTAGACATAAGTTACCTCACTTTAATATATTAAAATTGTCTAGTCCCCTAAATGTAGCATATAATTTTACAGTAATTCGCACGGAAATGAAATAAAAAGGTTTAAGACATTAATTATAATGATACATAATCACTTATATATGATAACATCATAAGTAATTACAAACATCAATAATGCAAATTTAATTTTATTATAATGTGAAAGTGTGAGTCATAATGAAAAAAATTGTTTCTGAAGATATATTTGAAGATGAAAATGTTCCTAAACATAATCTAAAATCTATGATGTTGAATAATGATGATTATGATGACAGTCATACATCTCAGTTTGATTTTATATTTTTATCAGTCATTTTCATTCCTCTAATCATATTATTCTTAATCTTTATTCATTAGGACTATAATAGATATACAAAGAGCCCACACGATTCTCGCATGGGCTTCTACTAAAGGGAGTCAAAATTGACCTTCGTTTATTTTGTGTAGTCTATGGGGTATACTCAATTTACTCAGAGATATTGAAATCTACTATAGCGAAGGTACAAATTAATTATAACTTAACTTTAGATAATTTAAATCCTGTTTACAGCTTAGTAAATGACATATTATTGACTAATCATTGTACATTTTTTGAACAAGAAAAGTTCAATGTTGATAATAGAAAAGCTATCTTAATACTATAAATTAATAGAGGTGTAAATATGAAGCAATTCTTAATAACTGGCGGAACTGGAATGGTAGGCAGTCAATTAGTAAATGAATTAAAGAATCGCGATGTACATATTACAATACTAACTCGTAGTGATAAGCAAAGTGATGATCCAAAGATTTCTTATGTTAATTGGTCAAAAGACGGTTGGATGTCCCAAGTTCCAGATATAGATGTTGTAGTTAATTTGGCTGGTGCAACTTTAAATAAACGCTGGACTCCATCATATAAACAATTGATTATGACTAGTCGTATTCAGTCAACACAAGCACTAGTTGACTTGTTTAGCCAACGGGAACATAAACCTGAAGTGCTCTTTAATGCTAGTGCAATGGGTTATTATCCACCTAGTTTATATCATACGTATACAGAAAAATATCAAACACATCCGTTTGATTTTCTATCTGATGTGGTTTATCAGTGGGAACGTTTTGCTAAACGCTTTGAGTCATTTGGTACGCGAGTAGTACTTGGCAGATTCAGCATGATTTTATCTGATGATGGAGGCGCCTTACAGACGATGAAGCTTCCTTATAAATTCTTCGTAGGTGGTAAATTAGGATCTGGTTTCCAATGGTATTCATGGATTCACATTAATGACTTAGTGCGCGCAATTCTATTCACAATCGATAATCCTAAAGCAAAAGGTCCATTCAATATGGCTGCACCTATTGCTGAACGCCAAAATTTATTTGGATACACACTTGCGCGTGTCATGCATCGCCCTCATGAAACATGGGTACCATCATTCCTAATGCGATTAGCACTTGGTGAAATGTCTACGGTTGTTTTAGATACGCAAAAGGTATTACCAAATAAACTGGATGCGCTCGGTTTTATATTTAACTATCCTAATCTAAAAATTGCTTTCGAAGATTTAATAGATGCATAATAATTTAATTGGAGTTTTGAAAATGAATGACGAGAAATTAACTTATTTTCTACTTATCATCGCAAGTCTATTTCTTATACTCAATGGTATTTTCGCTTTCGAACATAATTTAGTAATTATATTAATGTCTATATTCTTCATTTTAATTGGCATTATTTTACTTATTATATCTATTCGACTGTTCCTAAAACGTTCTTCAAACAATTAAAATAGTCATAAAAAAACGGGGAGTGTTTGTTTAAACACTCCCCATTTTTATGCCATGGTTAAATTCGATTATTTATCTTCTGGTTGCATAACATTATCAATTAAACCATATTCTTTAGCTTCGTCAGCAGTTAAGAAGTTATCACGATCAGTATCTTTTTGAATTTTTTCAATACTTTGACCTGTACGTTCAGCTAAAATTTTGTTTAATTTTTCGCGTGTTTTTAAAATGTGGTTAGCAGCAATTTCGATTTCAGTTGCTTGTCCTTGTGCACCACCTAATGGTTGGTGAATCATAACTTCAGCGTTTGGTAATGCAAAGCGTTTACCTTTTGCGCCAGCTGCTAATAGGAATGAACCCATTGATGCAGCCATACCGATACAAATTGTTTGTACATCTGGTTTAATATGTTGGATTGTATCATAAATTGCAAATCCAGCAGTAACACTACCACCTGGAGAATTAATATATAGATAGATGTCTTTCTCAGAGTCTTGAGCTTGTAAGAATAATAATTGTGATACAATTGAATTTGCTACATTATCATCAATTGCAGAACCTAACATAATAATACGGTCTTTCAATAAACGTGAATAAATATCGTATGCACGTTCACCGCGATTTGTTGTTTCGATTACTGTAGGAATTAAATTCATTTATATTTCCTCCTTGTGATTAACTGTTAATTAGTATTTTACATCAAAAGTCAAAAATGGTCAAAATTTAAACTCATCTAGCATTAAGAAAAGTTGACCATATTTTAATAGATTTTGTACACTATAAACATACATTCAGATTGTACTTTTAAAATAACAATTAGTACAGAAATTTGTCTTTATCATTTAATATCTCCTCGTAGTGTAACGGATAGCACGTAAGATTCCGGTTCTTAAGATAGAGGTTCGACTCCTCTCGAGGGGGCTAATATCTTCAATTATACATATTTTAATTTCAAGAATGCCGTTGTGACGGCGTTCTTTTTTATTTATCTTTTAATTAAAAACCAAAGAAAACTAAATTTCAGGGACTTTTCAGGGATCCAAGTCCCTAGTTCTAAAAAAAGAACTCGCCAATCCATGACGAGTTTATACTTATAATTCTATTTTTTCACCACTTCGAATTTTGTCTGCAAGTTCATTTAACTTTCTTAAACGATGGTTGACTCCAGATTTAGATATCGGACCAGTCGATATCATTTCTCCTAGTTCTTTTAAAGAGATTTCTTGATGCTCAACTCGAAGTTTAGCAATCTCTCTTAAGCGATCAGGCAAATTATCTAATCCGATTTCCTGTTCAATTAACTGAATACTTTCTACTTGTTTCATAGCGGCACTTACAGTCTTATTAAGGTTTGCAGTTTCACAATTTACTAAACGATTCACTGAATTTCTCATATCCCTAACAATTCGCACATCTTCAAACTTCAATAATGCCTGGTATCCACCTATTAAACTTAGAAAGTCAGAAATTTTTTCAGCTTCTTTTAAATAAGCAATACTACCCTTTTTTCGTTCTAAATGTTTAGCATTTAATCCATAACTATTCATTAATTTAGTTAAACCTTCAGAATGATTCTCATATTGAGAAAATATTTCTAAATGATAGGATGATGTCTCTGGATTATTTACAGATCCTCCAGCTAAAAATGCGCCTCTTAAATAACTTCTACGCATTTCATCATCTTTAATCATGCTAGCATCAATATCGTGAACAAAAATACCATTCTTTAATATACCAAGTTCATCTAGAATTTCTTTAGCTCGCACTTTTGTACGACAAATATAAATATTATTTTTCTTTAATTTCATTTTTTTACGAACTAGAATTTCCACTTCTACATTAAATATGCGTTTAATTAATGAATAAATTCTTCTAGCGGTCGTAGCATTCTCTGTTTGAACATTAATTACGAATTGTTGATTAGATAGGCTAAGTGCACCGTTCATACGAATTAATGCGCTAAGCTCTGCTTTGGCATTGCTTTCATCAACATCAATGCGTGTTAATTCATTCTTCATATCTGATGCAAAACTCATCACATTTCCCCCTCTAATCAATTTTATATATACATGTAACTAACATCCTATATAGTTGCACTATATTACACGAATACATTAATAAACATACGCTCTATATCATACCATAGTTATACAGATGATTAGAAGTGTTATTTTTTAGGTCTAAATTGAATCGTACTTGTCATTTCAAGTGCTAAATCATAGATCAATCTTGCTAAAACTTTAGTATTGTGACGTACTAAATGATCATCTAATATTTCGACTAAATTAGATGACGTAATCATTCTAATATTATGATCTGTAATTTTATGTTCATCCATAACAACCGGTTTAGCATTACGCTCTTTATAACGTTCTAACACTTTATCATCGTATTTATCATTACTACAGATGACATAATCAATAAAATCACTTCCAGCATGTTTATGTATTGCTTGAATATGGTCCATAACATCGTAATCTGATGTTTCTCCCGGTTGAGTCATAACATTAGATATATATAATTTAGGTGCTTTAGAACATAAAATAGCTTCTGACATACCTTTAACACATAAATTCGAAATAACACTTGTGTATAGTGAGCCAGGTCCGAGCACGATTAAATCTGCATCTTCTAATGCGTCAATTGCTTCTTCCATAGGCTCAACATTTTCAGGTTCTAAAAAAACACGATCAATACGTTTGTATTTCTTTGGTATTTGAGATTCTCCTCGTACAATTTCTCCATCTTCTAACACTGCGTTTAGCATCACATTAGTATTCGTTGAAGGAATCACTTTACCTTTAATATTTAAAATCTTACTTAATTCTTTAACTGCATGACCGAAGTCATTCTTTATATTTGTTAAGGCTGCTAGTAATAAATTACCTAGTGAGTGTCCTTCGATTTGATTTTCTTTAAATCGATATTGAAATAATTCTTCAATGACTGGTTCAGCATCACTTAGTGCTGCGATAACATTTCTAATATCACCTGGAGCAGGTATATCCATCTCACTACGTATTTTGCCAGTACTACCACCATCATCAGCTACAGTAACGATGGCCGTTATATCAATGGGGTACTCTCTCAGCCCCCTCGCCAATACTGATAGGCCTGTTCCACCGCCTATGAGTACAATCTTTAATTGTTTCATTTTCTCACGCCACTTTCGATATGTGCATCTCTGTGATGAACATAGACATTATAATCAAATATTTCTGTTAATTCTTCACCAATGCGTTTAGCTAACGCAACAGAGCGATGTTGACCCCCTGTACAACCTATTGCAATTACTAATTGTGATTTACCCTCTTTTTTATAACCTGGTATCATAAATTTCAGTAAATCCATTAATTTTTCGAAAAACATTTCAGTTTCTTTCCATTTCATAACATAATGGTAAACTGGTTCATCTTCTCCTGTCATCGGTCTTAAGTCTTCAACATAATAAGGATTTGGTAGGAAACGAACATCAAATACTAAATCTGCGTCTTTTTGTATACCATGTTTAAAGCCGAAACTTGATACATTGATACTAAAGGATTTAAAATTCTCATCTTCAAATTTTTCTTTCACTCTAGCTTTAAGTTCTTTCGTCGTCAATTGCGTTGTATCTACAATATAATTAGCGATTGTACGAATATTGCTAAGCAATTGCTTTTCTTCTAAGATCGAATCCATCAAAGACATTTGTCCATTTTCATTTAAAGGGTGGGCTCGTCTAGATTCTTTGTATCTAGAAATTAGTTTTTCTGTTTCCGCTTCTAAAAACATGACATCTACAATTACATCGTTTCTACTTTTGATTGCATCAATTTCTTCTACTATTGATTTAAATAATTCTTTACCTCTTAAATCTATAGCAATAGCTACTTTTTGCAAAGAAGGATTACCTTGTTCCATTAATTCTACAAATTTAGGGAGTAAAATAGGTGGTAGATTATCAACACAGAAGTAACCAATATCTTCTAAACATTGTATGACCACTGATTTACCCGCACCGGATAGACCTGTTACTACTAATAGTTCACTTTTACTCATTTCATTTTCTTTATGGTTCGTCATTTTGACACCGCCTAGTTAATCTTTTTATTGTATACATACGTTTTAGAATATCGTTAATTTACTTTCATAATATCATATGAGCTACTTATCGTAACTATTATAGCGATATCTGAATCTAATATTGATTTAAATAAAAAAGGCTAGAATTCATGCTTTAATCACTATATGATGTGATTGCATGCTCTAGCCTAATCTTATTTATGCTTCTTGCTTATCTTTTAATTCTTCAATGTAATCAATAGCACTTTGTGCTGCTATACTACCATCACCAGTAGCTGTTACAATTTGACGTAAACCTTTATCTCTAACATCACCAGCCGCAAATATACCTGGCACTTTCGTACTCATATTATCTTCAGTTACAATATAGCCCATATCATTAGTAATTCCTAGATTCACAAATGGTGCTGTTAATGGTTTCATACCAATGTAGATGAATACCCCATCTGCATCTAAAGTTTCTTCAGAGGCATCTTTGGTAGAAACAAGTGTTACAGAACCTACTTTTCCATCTTTTTCATTAATAGATTTTAAAGTATGACTCCATATAAAATCGATTTTGTCATTTTTAAACGCACGATCTTGCAAGATTTTTTGTGCTCTTAATTCATCTCTTCTGTGTACAATTGTAACTTTATCTGCGAATTTAGTTAGGAATGCACCTTCTTCAACTGCAGAATCCCCGCCACCTATTACAAATAGGTTTTTATTTTTGAAGAATGCACCATCACATACTGCACAATAACTTACACCGCGTCCACCTAGTTCTTGTTCACCAGGGACACCAATTTTTTTATATTCAGCACCAGTTGAAATAATTACCGCACGAGCTGTTATCTCTTTATTGCCTAAATTAATTTCTTTATAGTCACCTTTATCTTCAATAGATTTAATATCTCCATATTGATATTCAGCACCGAATTTTTTAGCGTGTTCGAACATTTTAGTTGATAAATCTGGACCAGTAATCATTTCGAATCCTGGGAAGTTCTCTACTTCCTCTGTATTTGCCATTTGTCCACCAGGCATGCCTCGTTCAATCATTACTGTGCTTAAATTTGCACGTGATGCATAAACTGCCGCAGTCATACCGGCTGGTCCAGCACCGATAATTGCAACATCATAATTTACTTCAGTCATTTTTATGCCTCCTACGTTTTTAATATCATGCGCATTATATATTAATATTTGAAATCTTTAAATTTATATGCTCAACAATTGATCAATTGCGTTATCTAACTTATAACGCGATACATTAAACAATTCCATAATTTTCTTTTTAGTCATATGGCTATGATAATAACGATGATATAGATAAGCATGTGCAGCTACATATCTGTCAACTTCACTAAAATCAACATCGTTCGCAATTAACCCTTCACTTTTATCAATCCAACTTATAAATAATTCCGTATCTTTCTGTATGTCGTCCATTTCATATAAACTCACTAAACCTTTGTGAATGAAATCTAATTTATTTAAATGCAGTCCCTGTACTAAATAAGTAAGGTAAAGTTTTTCATAGTCATTCATTGTTTCTAAAATAGACCAAATCTCTTGAGTCATTAATATTTCTTTACCATTTAATTGATTTAATAAAAACACACCATAAAGTCTATAATGGCTATCATCATCTAATAACAGTGGTAATATTTTTTGATCAAATGTTTGTTTACTCTCTTCAAGTACCCAAGGTGCGTAGCCCACATCAACTTTAGAAATTTGCAGTAACTTCTCCCAAAACACTTTACTCTGTTCTTTATTTCCGAGGTAATAATAATTAAAGCTCAATGCATTAAACATTTGAATTGAGGCAAATTTACCTTTTTTGTATAGTGGTAATAATATTTGTTGAGATGCGTCGTACTGTTTTAAATAGCTTAGTACTATGCCCAATTTAAAACTTTCATCATCATTCATTGGTACTACTTTACTTAATATTTTAAGATACTTGTGATACTTATCTTTTTCATTCGTATTGTAAAGTAGCAATGTATAGTGACATAGTGCATGTACATCTGAATTATCTTCTGCTAATAACGCTTCAAACATGTCTTTAGCAATATCATATTCACTTAAATACAAATAGCACATTGCTAATAAGTTGCGAATGACTCTATGTTCTTGAATTTTCTCATCTTGATTCAAAATATATTTACGTGCATCTTGTAATCTTCCTTGAGAAAATAAATATTGGAATAGTAATTGCGTTGAGAAAAGTTGTGCTTCGAGCTGAATTTTATCTTCACTCATATAAGACACTTCGAATGTTTTTTCTAATTCTTCTCTAAAGTCAGTATCATCAGTTAAAATCACATAATTAATACCAAACAAGAAGGCCTTGTTTGGCTCATTAAGGTCAATGTTTAATTGACTAAGTTGGTAGTAACTGTCGGCAACATGATTACCTTCAATAATGCTATCATAAAACAAATGCTTAGCTCGTCTACCTAAATTAAGTTTGTTTAAGCAATAAGCATACTTTAATTTAATATCAAAATCTTGTGGTGACAAATCAAGCACTTTTTTATAGTATTCTACTGCCTTATTAAAATCTTGCATTTTATATTTTTGATCAGCCATTTTACGATAAAATGGTTCATCAAATTTCATCGAGATAATATTGTCATTGTTTTGCGCCATTCTTTGTCACCTCTCTTTATTTATGATGTATTTGCATAGGATTGCCATATGCAATGGCATAATCTGGTATATCTTTTGATACAACTGTTCCAGCTTTAACGACTACATGATTACCAATATGTACACCTGGTAGAATGGTCGAATTTGCACCGATTAATGTATGATCACCAATGTACACTGGACCATAGCGATATTCATCCACTAATACTTCGTGCGTTAATATTGTTGTATTATAACCAATTACAGAATTATTGCCAATTGTAATGAGTTGCGGATAAAAGAGATCAGGCATTACTTTATAGGCAATAGCAGTATGTTGTCCAATGGTCATATTCAATAGATGAATGTATATCCAGCGTTTCCATTTTAAATTTGGTATAAAACGACATAATTCAATTAGCAATGTATTGGTGAATACTTTTGAAAAACGTACTAAACTATAAATTCGCCATAGCGGATTAATCTTATGATGGCCTTCTTTAGTTAACCGTCTCATGATTTCACTTTCGCCTTAGAGCTATTCCAAGTTAACGGACCTGCTTCTTTGTACAATGATGGTTGATATTTAATGCGACGATAAATTAAAATCACCAAACCAATTATAATTAAAATAACTGATACCAATTGCGCTACTCTAATATGACTTGTCAGCATTAAACTATCCGTTCTTAATCCCTCTACAAAGAAACGTCCAATTGAATACCATATTAAATAGAGTGTGAATGTTTCACCTACACGAAGATACTTTCTAATTGTAATTAAAATGATGAATCCCAAAATATCCCATATAGATTCATATAAGAATGTTGGATGGTAGTATACCCCTTCAATATACATATTACGAATAATAAACTCAGGAATATGTAAATTTTCTAAAAAGGTTCTTGAGACTGGACCGCCATGGGCTTCATGATTCATAAAGTTACCCCAACGTCCAATACCTTGAGCTAAAATAATACTTGGTGCTACAATGTCACCAATTTGAAATGGATTTAAATTTTTAATTTTACAAACAATAATACCAGTGATAAATCCACCTAAAAGACCACCATGTATTGCAATACCACCATGCCATATCATTGGAATTTCAATAGGGTTTTGGGCGTAATATGGCCATTGAAAAATCACGAAGTAAATACGTGCAGCGATGAACCCAAAGATGGCACTGTAAAAGATGACGTCAACAAGCGTATCTTTATGTAAACCAACATATTTCAAGCTTTCTTGAGCTATGAAATAACCAATAAGGATTCCTACCGCAATAATGATACCGTACCATTTTATTGAAAGTGGACCTATGCTAAATGCAGTAGGATCAATATAATTCAGATTAAAAAGCATGTTTTAGTTCTCCTTGCTTTGATGACCTTTTTTTAAGATTTCTTCATTTAAACGTTGATTAAATTCTTCAGCTGTATTAATCCCCATTATATTTAAACGATAATTCATTGCTGCGACTTCTATAATGACTGCAACATTTCGTCCTGGTCTTACAGGAATTGTTTTTTTAGTGATTTCTGTATCAAGAATTTGTAATGTTTCTTCATTCAATCCAACTCGGTCATACAGTTTATCTTTATCCCAATTTTCAAGGTTAATGTTAAGACGAATTTGTTTTTGTGTGAGGATTGACCCCGCTCCAAATAATGTCATGACATTGATGATACCGAGACCCCTAATTTCTAATAAGTGCTCAATTAATTTAGGTGGTGTCCCTATTAATTCATCTTTAGTTATTTCACGAATTTCTACGTTATCATCAGCTACGAGTCGATGACCTCTTTTCACTAATTCAAGTGCAGTCTCACTTTTACCTATACCAGAATCTCCAGTGATTAACACACCCACACCATAAACATCGACTAATACACCATGTAATGATGTTGTCTTAGCTAATTCATGTTCAAGGAATGTCGTTAATCGACTCATTAAACTTGTAGTTGCATCCTTTGATACGATTAGTGGTGTATCCATTTCTTGAGCGGCATCAATCAGCTCTTGCGGAGGTTCTAATCCTCTTGTCACAATAATTGCAGGTGTTTCAGGACGACATAATTTTCTCATACGTCCATGACGTTCCTCGTCTGGTAATAAATTATAAAACGATAATTCTGTAGTACCTAGTAATTGAATGCGGTCTGCAGCATAGTGTGAAAAATATCCAGCCATTTCTAGACCTGGTCTAGAAATATCCGTATTTTTAATAGGTTTATGTAATCCTTTTTCACCCGTAAACAATTCTAATTTAAGTAATTTGACTAATTTCTCTGTCGTTAACATGAGTTCACCTCAAAATTTTCACTTGAATTCATTCACCTATTATCATATCAAAAATAAAGACAAGATTAATATAAAAAAGAAGAAATCCTATTATATTTGTTTCATATACACCTTAGATTGCTTTTAAATGATTAAGGGAACAACATACAGTTTGTATTAAATCACTTAACCTCACTTATTGAATTTCTTATTACAATTCCCTTTGTTGGGTTTAATGTTATGTTATTAAAAAAACTGAGAAAAGCTCGATGTGAGCGTATTCTCAGTTAAGTCATTTAATGCGAGATGCCTATGATCCCTTAAATTACTATTAATTTTCAAAATCTATATTTCAATTTATTCAACTTTATCTCGTTCAAGTACCGTTTTTAAATATTTACCTGTGTATGATGATTCTACATTTGCAATCTCTTCCGGTGTACCAGTAGCAACTAGTGTACCACCACCATCGCCACCTTCAGGTCCTAGATCAATAATATGATCTGCTGTTTTAATGACATCTAGATTATGTTCAATAATCACAACAGTATCCCCGTTCTCAACTAGACGATTAAGCACTTTTAGCAAACGACTAATATCATCGACATGCAAACCAGTTGTAGGTTCATCAAGAATATAGATGGAACGACCAGTTGAACGTTTATGCAATTCAGATGCTAATTTAACACGTTGTGCTTCTCCTCCTGATAGAGTTGTAGCTTGTTGTCCAAGCGTGATGTAACCTAAACCAACATCTACAAGTGTTTGTAATTTACGATGTATTTTAGGAATGTTTTCAAAGAAATACGTTGCTTCTTCGACTGTCATTTCAAGCACTTCAGCAATATTCTTACCTTTATAAGTCACTTCTAATGTTTCACGGTTATAGCGCTTCCCATCACAAACTTCGCATGGAACATACACATCAGGTAAAAAGTGCATTTCAATTTTAATAATGCCATCACCTTTACAAGCTTCACAACGTCCACCTTTAACATTAAAGCTAAAGCGTCCTTTTTGATAACCACGAATTTTCGCTTCATTAGTTTGAGCAAATACATCACGTATATCATCAAATACGCCAGTATAAGTGGCTGGATTAGAACGTGGCGTTCTACCGATAGGAGATTGGTCAATATCAATAATTTTATCTAATTGATCAATACCTTCAATGCTATCAAAGGCACCCGGTTTAACTTTAGATTTATTTATTTTTTGAGCTAATGATTTATATAATACTTCATTAACTAGTGAACTTTTACCTGAACCAGACACACCTGTTACAACTGTCATTACAGACAATGGAATATCTACATCTACACCTTTTAAGTTATTACTTCGTGCACCTTTGATACTAATTTTGCGATCAATTACTTCTCGACGATGTTCAGGAACGTCGATATGTTTCTTACCGCTTAAATATTGTCCTGTTAAAGATTTCTTATCTTTCATGACTTTACTTGGCGTACCACTAGAGACGATTTCACCACCATAATTACCTGCACCAGGACCGACATCTACGAGATAATCAGCTGCTCGCATAGTGTCATCATCATGTTCAACAACAATAAGTGTATTGCCCAAATCTCGCATTTCTTTTAAAGTACTTATCAAACGATCATTATCACGTTGGTGTAAACCAATAGAGGGTTCGTCAAGCACATAAAGTACCCCTGTTAAGCGTGAACCGATTTGTGTCGCTAATCGAATACGTTGTGCTTCACCACCAGAAAGAGTACCTGACGCACGATTAAGTGTTAAATATTCTAATCCAACATTATTTAGAAATGACAATCTTGAAATGATTTCTTTTAAAATTTGATTTGCAATAGCTCTATCTTGTTCTGAAAGCTCGATATTTTCATAGTAATTTAATGCATTCTTGATAGAATATTCAACTACTTCTCCAATATTATATCCACCAACGTAAACAGATAACGCTTCTTTACTCAAACGTTTACCGTGACAAGTTTCGCAAGGCAGTTTAGTCATGTATTTACTCATTACTTCACGTGTATATTCCGATGGTGATTCATGATAACGACGGTCAATGTTGGGAACAACACCCTCGAATTTCATTCTTCTATGACGTGTCCCACCGTTACGACTGTGAAAAGAAAAATCAATTTCTTTATCACCTGAACCATTCATTAATATGTTTTTCTGTCTATCAGTCAACTTTTTATATGGCTTATCCATATTTATTTTATATACTTCACATACGCGTTTTAATAAAGTTGGGTAAAAATCTGAACTCGTAGGTTCCCATGGTTCAATCGCACCTTCATTTAGAGTCTTATTAGGGTCTGGAACTACCAAATCAAGATCGACCGTTAATCTTTGACCTAAACCATCACAAGTTGGACAAGCACCAAACGGACTATTGAAACTAAACATTCTAGGTTCTAATTCACCAATAGAGAACCCGCAAATTGGGCAAGCATGATTCTCAGAAAATTTAAGGTCCTCTCCATCAATTACATCGACAGTAATATTGCCATCAGCTAATTCTAAACCTGTCTCAATTGAATCTGCTAAACGTGTTTCAATACCATCTTTAACTACCAAACGGTCTATGACTACCTCGATAGTATGGTTTTTATTTTTATCTAATTCTGGAACCTCATTGACATCGACAATATCGCCGTCAACTCTAAGACGTACATAGCCTTTTTTACCAATATCTGAGATAAGTTTCTCATGACTACCTTTTCTATGAGAAACAACTGGCGCTAAAATTTGAATTTTAGTGCGTTCTTCAAGCTCTAAAATGCGATCAACCATTTGTTGCACAGTTTGAGATTCAATTTCAATATTATGATTAGGACAATATGGCTTGCCTATTCGTGCGTATAACAAACGAATATAATCATAAATCTCCGTTACCGTTGCTACTGTTGATCGAGGATTTTTACTTGTCGTCTTTTGGTCAATTGAAATAGCTGGTGATAATCCCTCTATCGTATCAACATCTGGTTTATCCATCTGCCCCAAAAATTGACGCGCGTATGCACTTAATGATTCTACATAACGTCTTTGACCTTCAGCATAAATTGTATCGAATGCTAAAGATGATTTACCTGACCCAGATAGCCCTGTCATAACAATTAATTTATTTTTTGGAAGTTCAATGTCTACGTCTTTTAAGTTATGTACACGTGCACCCTTTACTACAATACTTGGTCCCTTCATTTAACTGTCACCCTTCTGCTTTTAATTCAAATAACATATCTCTTAGTTCTGTTGCTTTTTCAAACTCTAAATCTTTAGCTGCTTTTTTCATTTCTTTTTCTATATTTTCAATTGTTTTTTGTCTTTCTTTTTTAGTCATTTTCTTAGGTAATTCGGTTTGTTGTTTTTCATTTGTTTCATCATTATCAACCGTGGCACTAATAACATCATGAATTTTCTTATTAATTGTTTTAGGTGTGATTCCATATTTTTCATTATGTGCCATTTGTATATCACGACGTCTTTGCGTTTCATCAAGCGCATACTGCATTGAATCGGTAATTTTATCGGCATACATAATCACTTCACCTTTCTCATTTCGTGCAGCACGACCTATCGTTTGGATTAATGAGCGGTTTGAGCGCAAGAAACCTTCTTTATCTGCATCTAAAATAACAACTAATGAAACTTCCGGTATATCAATTCCCTCTCTTAATAGATTGATACCGACAACAACATCATACGTTCCCATTCTTAAGTCACGAATAATTTCAATACGTTCTAACGTTTTAATCTCTGAGTGTAGGTAATTTACTTTTATACCCGCTTCTTTCATGTATGTCGTTAAATCCTCACTCATTTTTTTAGTTAACGTTGTGACTAAGACACGTTCATCTCTATCAATACGTTCTTGAATTTCACTAAGTAAATCATCAATTTGATTTTTAGTTGGTCGAACGTCAATTTTAGGATCTAAAAGACCAGTAGGACGAATAATTTGTTCAATCATTTCATCGGTATGTTCAATCTCATAAGGTCCTGGTGTAGCTGATACATATACCAACTGATTCGTTTTTTGTTCAAACTCCTCAAATTTTAATGGTCGGTTATCCATAGCACTAGGTAATCGGAAACCATGATCTACTAACACTTGCTTACGCGCACGGTCACCGTTAAACATCCCTCTTATTTGTGGCAATGTAACGTGAGACTCATCGATCATTACTAACCAGTCATCACCGAAATAATCTAGTAACGTATAAGGTGTTGAACCTAAAGGTCTTAACGTTAGATGTACAGAATAGTTCTCGATACCCGAACAGAATCCCATTTCTCTCATCATTTCTAAATCATAATTCGTTCGTTGCTCTAGACGTTGTGCTTCTAATAGCTTATTCTCATTTTTTAATTCTTTTAATCGCTCTTCTAATTCCTTCTCAATACGCTCTATGGCAATCTTCATTTTTTCTTCTCGTGTTACGAAGTGAGACGCCGGGAAAATCGCGAAATGTTCACGTTCGCGAATGACTTCTCCCGTTAAATAATTAACTTCTCGAATACGATCAATTTCATCGCCAAAAAATTCAACACGAATACACATTTCTTCACGTGAGGCTGGGAAAATTTCAACCACGTCGCCACGTACTCTAAATGTACCACGTTGGAAATCAATATCATTTCTAGAATATTGTACGTCTACGAGTTTACGAAGCAGTTCACTTCGATCCATTTCCATACCAACTCGAACACTTACTACTAAATTTTTATATTCTTCCGGATTACCTAAACCATAGATACAGCTGACACTGGCAATGATAATGACATCATCACGTTCAAATAATGCACTTGTGGCAGAATGTCGTAGTTGGTCAATTTCGTCATTAATTGAGGCATCTTTCTCAATAAACGTGTCTGTTGAAGGTACATAGGCTTCTGGTTGATAGTAATCATAGTAACTAACAAAGTATTCTACTCTATTTTCAGGAAAGAATTCCTTAAACTCACTATACAGTTGTCCCGCTAATGTTTTATTGTGTGCAATGATGAGCGTTGGTTTCCCCACTTCTTTAATAACATTACTCATTGTAAATGTCTTACCTGTACCAGTGGCACCTAAAAGCGTTTGATGACGCTTTCCTTCTTTAACACCTTTGACTATTTTCTCTATTGCTTGTGGTTGGTCCCCTTGTGGATCAAACTCAGAATTCAATTTAAACGGGTAATGTTCCACCATTCTGATAAGCGCCTCCTTGAATTAAGCATTCTTAACTATTTATTTGAAACTTTGGTGTAAATAAATGATGTATGAAAATTTAACAATGATTTGTTTTAAATTGTATCTTTATTCTTAATAAAAATTCTACTGAAATAATTTAAATGACCTCTTTAAGTGAAAATCATAAATTCATTCACTTAATAATTTCCTATTATTTGTATAGTATTCTCACATAAGGCTATTTTATCAAATATATAAATAAAAATACAAACGTTTGTTCGCTTACGTTTGTATTTTCAAAATCATTTATTATTATTTAATATTCCACTAATGCGTGTGATTTATTCATATACAATTTAATGGTGCCCGCTCTTAAATATGCTTTAAATTTTACTTCCATCTGGACAAATTGTGCATTTACACTATAAATCAACTTACAGTAACATTCAAAAGTTCTGTTTGATAGTATTTAGTCTTGATGCTTATGAAATTCAAGGTTATCTATAATGACATATCCAGCTAATAGGGATACTACATCGATAAAGATTATCCATTCATTATGAAAGAATCCTTTGTAAATTGAAGCAGCTATCAAAATCAATGTCACAATAACACCCACCCATTTACTTCGAGTTATGACACTAAACAACACGACTAATACACATGGAAAAAATGCAGCTAAAGCGTACCAAATCATTTATCTCACCCATTTATTCGATTTAAAATCGCCATTGTAGTTTCTCGCAATTCTGCTCGAGGAATGAAGTTTTCAGTTAGCATTTCAGGTATGACATTTTCTATGAAATCTTGAACAGAACTTAAGTGATCAAATTGCATGATTGTTTCCAAGCTGTGTTCATAAATTTCAAAGAATAAGTCCTCGGGATTACGTTTCTGTATTTCGCCGAACGTTTCATACAATAAATCAATTTTGTCGGCTACAGATAAAATTTGACCCTCTAACGAATCATCTTTCCCCTCTTGTAGTCGTTCTCGATAAATATCTTTATAAGGTTCAGGTATTTCTTCATTAATAAACGTGTCCACCATATCTTGTTCAACTTGAGAAAACAACATTTTCAATTCCGTTTTAGCGTACTTCACTGGTGTTTTAATGTCACCAGTAAATACTTCGGCAAAATCATGATTCAGTGCTTTTTCATATAAACTTTTCCAATCAATAGTATTACCATGATGTTCTTCTACAGTCGCTAAATATTGTGCAATCTTGGTAACTTTAAAAGAGTGAGCAGCAACATTATGTTCAAAATATTTAAATTTACCTGGTAAGCGAATTAATTTCTCTAAATCAGAAAGTCTCTTAAAGTATTGATGAACACCCATTTTACCTTACCTCCATACTCTGTTAAATAAAGATTATACTTACATTTATTATATCAATCAACATTTCTATGAGAAGTGTCAATTCTTTATACATTGTAAAATGTTGAAAAAGTATAAAAAATAAGACCCTCAGCATAGTTTCACGCTTAAATGAACTATCGAGGTGTCTTATGTATACAATTTGTCGAATGATTATATTACGATTCGTTAAATTGAATTTGAAGCTTTCATCATTTTATCAAATACCTTGGTTGGCAATATAGCATGTAAAAATTCAAAGGATTTAGCTGCAAATCCTGTTAGATAACGTGGTTTAGGTTTATTACTATCTATTGCTTTTGCAATCGCTTTTGTTACTACCATTGGATTTGAAAGCATATTAGAATGATATTGCTTTTTCATACTTTGAGTCACTTTCATCGCAGTAGCTTCATAGGCACCGCCTTTTACAGAATCAGCTAGTTTATCAGCAGCGATGATCCCCCAATCTGTTTTAATCCCACCTGGTTCAATAATAGATACTTCTATCCCGAATTCCTCTACTTCCATTCGTAAAGAATCGCTAAAGGCTTCTAATGCATATTTCGTAGCATGATACCAAGCGCCAAAATAAGTTGTAAGTCGTCCACCCATAGATGAAATATTAATGATATGTCCTGATTTTTGTGCTCTCATATGTGGTAAAACTAGCAGTGTAATACGTGCTCAACTAAATATATTTACTTCAAATTACTGTTTCGCTTATTCAATTGTGACATCTTCGATTGCACCATATGAACCATAACCGTCATTATTAACGAGTACATCAATTCTTCCTTCGTTTTCGATAATAGTATCGATTGCCGTTTTGATTGAATCTTCATTTGTTAAATCTAATTTTAATGGGGTCACCTGTTTTATGTTTTCAAGACTTTCTATCCACCGACTAGCGCCATAAACTATATTTCCCTGTACTGCTAAATATTCTGCTGTTTTATAACCAATACCACTTGTTGCTCCTGTAATTAAAATGACTTTTCCCATAAACGGTTCCATCTTTATATTCTATTTTGAAAACACGATTATACGTAAAAAGCACAAATCTATTATTAAAAATTCGCTTACATTGAGCTTACTTCAATACATAACAATTATTTCATTTTTCTTTTATTAACCAATATATACTAGTTACACAGGAATGTATTGTGATAAGTATTTTAATTAAAGATTAGATTGTTTTCCTAAAATGTACAGAAAGCGGTTCCTAACCATTTATATAAAATACCCCCCTTGCTCTAACTATGCCGCGCTAATTCGTTTAATCTTCCTATAAATTTCTATAAAACGGCATTATTCAAAAAAAGAGCTCAATAACTATGCTAAATTGCATAGCCATTGAACTCTGACATCTGAATATATTAAAAATAATGTCTATAAACTTGTTAGTGAATAAAATTATAGCTCGAAGTGTTTGTAATTGTTCTATTTGTAACATGGTTATAATGACCATTCCAGTTCATTTCTGAAACATATACTGATCCATCTTGATTAACATGTTCCACGACACCTACATGACCATAATAACCAGCAGTTGTTTGGAAAATAGCACCTACTTCTGGGCGATTATCTACTGTTAATCCGGCATTTTTTGCTGAGTATGCCCAGTTATTAGCATTACCCCAATAACTACCAATTGAGCGTCCTAATTGTTGTCGTCGATCAAATGCATAGTATGTACAATTTCCGAAACTATAACGGTTACCTTGATTGGCAGTTGTAACATGTTGATACGATACTGGTGTATTCACTGATGAGTGGTATGAATCGTGCGTAGCAGTTGTAGGTGCACTTGTAGGTACAATATTGTAACCAGTCACATTTGTTGTGCTAGCACTTAGCGATTGAGGTACCACATCTCTTTGATTAAATACTGTGGTTTCTGCATAAGTTTGTGCATAATTGATCTCTTTATTTTCTAATTTTGCTGCACCTTTTTCACTTACTGCAATTAAGTCACCTGGATGAATTAATGCAGTTACACCTGGGTTAAAGTTATATAATTGTTCAAGTGATAAGTGATGTGATAACGCAATTTGGTATAATGTATCACCAGCTTTAACTTTAACGATATCTTTATTTGTTAATCCTAGATTTGTTTCTTGCTCCGCTTGACTATTGTAAGTATTTGATTGTTGTGAAGTTGTATGTGTTGAATTTGTATATTCTTGTGCATTAGCTAAACCACTTAAACCTGCTAAAGCTGCAATAGAAGTCAATGTTACTGTAAGAGTCTTATTAATCATGTTGTCATTCCTTTGTTGTTTTATATTATTATTCTTTTATACTGTAGCACAACATATTTTGTAGAAGTTCAATGTTATCGGCTTGTAATATAAAGGTTAAAAAGGGCTTAAATAACATATGAAATTGTATACTCTAGTAATAAATAACATTACATTTTACATTTACTTAGCTATTATTTAGATTCTCAAAAAATAAAGAGTAAGACAATGAATTCAAAACGAACTCTATCTCACTCCTATTTTCAATTCTATTACATTAATTGTCACTTTGATTCATTGTATATCTTAAATACGATTCAATAAATGGTCCAATCTCCCCATCCATGACTGCATCAACTTTACCAGTCTCTTCATTTGTTCGATGATCTTTTACCATAGAATAAGGATGGAAAACATATGAACGAATTTGGCTTCCCCAACCAATTTCTTTTTGTTCACCACGTATTTCAGCCATTTCACGTTCTTGCTCTTCTAATTTTAATTGGTATAATTTAGCTTTTAACATTTTCATCGCTGCTTCACGGTTTTTAATTTGTGAACGTTCATTTTGGTTATTGACTACGATGCCTGTTGGATGGTGTGTAATTCGAATTGCAGATTCTGTTTTATTTATATGCTGACCTCCAGCACCTGATGCTCTAAATGTATCTACTGTAATATCGTCAGGATTAATTTCTATTTCAATTTCATCATTATTAAATTCCGGAATGACATCACATGAGGCAAATGACGTGTGACGGCGCCCAGATGAATCAAATGGAGAAATTCTAACTAGTCTATGAACACCTTTTTCGGCTTTTAAATAACCATACGCATTATGCCCTTTAATTAACAATGTGACACTTTTGACGCCCGCTTCATCACCTGGTAAATAATCAACAGTTTCAACTTTAAACCCTTGTTGTTCACCATAACGTTGGTACATACGTAGTAACATACTAGCCCAGTCTTGTGATTCAGTACCACCAGCACCCGGATGTAATTCTAAAATTGCATTATTCGCATCATGTGGACCATCTAATAATAATTGCAATTCAAACTGATCAACTTTCTCTTTGAAGTCAAGAACATTTTGTTCTAAATCACTCTTTACATCATCATCTAACTCTTCTTGTAATAATTCCCAAGTTGCCGTCATATCCTCAACTTCTTCTTCTAATTCATGATAACCATTTACAACTGATTTTAATGCATTATTTTTATCAATAACATCTTGTGCTTTATTTTGATCATCCCAAAAGTCAGGTTCAGTCATCATTTCTTCATATTCTTGAATATTTGTCTCTTTATTTTCAAAGTCAAAGAGACCCCCTAATTTGTGCTAAGTTGTTACGATATTCATCTATATTTCGCTTAATTTCAGATAATTCCATATTTATCTCTCCTATTCTTACCTAATTCATATTTGATAGGATATGTAAAAAGTAGGAGCGTGAATTCTTTTTCACAACTCCCACTTATTATTAAACATAAAACCTATTCTTCTTTTCCATGACAATTTTTATATTTCTTGCCACTACCACATGGACATGGGTCATTACGACCAACTTTGTCGCCTTTAACAATAGGTTGCTTTTTAGCTTTTTCTTTGCCATCTTCAGCAGAGACATGTTGAGCTGTTCCAAAGTCAGTTGTTTTCTCTCTTTCTATATCTTCATCAACTTGAATTACAGATTTAAGGATGAATTTAGATGTATCTTCCTCAATATTTTGCATCATCATATCAAATAACTCATGACCTTCATTTTGATAATCACGAAGTGGATTTTGTTGTGCATATGAACGTAAATGGATACCTTGACGTAATTGATCCATAGTATCAATATGATCTGTCCAGTGAGTATCTATAGAGCGTAGTAATATCATACGCTCAAATTCAGCCATTTGGTCACCAATTTTGGCTTTTTGGCTTTCATATACTTTTTCAATTTTAGACCAAACTACTTCGAAGATGTCTTCAGAATCTTTACCGTTAATTTCTTCTTCTTTAAGATCGCCTTCTTGTAAAAAGACATCATTAACGTAATTAATAAACGGAGCGTAGTCAGGATTATCATCTTCTTCACTTATATGATAGGTCACACCACGTTGTAATGTAGAACGTAACATTGCATTAACTAATTGTGAACTATCCTCTGAATCGATAATATTGTTTCTTTCATTGTAGATAATTTCACGTTGCTTACGTAACACTTCATCGTATTCAAGTATACGTTTACGTGCATCAAAGTTGTTACCTTCAACACGTTTTTGAGCAGATTCAACAGCGCGGGATACCATTTTTGATTCAATAGGAGTCGAATCATCCATGCCTAAACGGTTCATCATTTTTTGAAGTCTTTCAGAACCGAAACGAACCATTAATTCATCTTGAAGTGATAAATAGAAACGACTATCCCCTCTATCACCTTGACGACCAGAACGACCACGTAATTGGTCATCTATACGTCTAGATTCATGTCGTTCAGTACCAATAACTGCTAAACCGCCAATTTCTTCTACACCTTCACCTAGTTTAATATCAGTACCACGACCAGCCATGTTTGTCGCTATTGTCACAGCACCTTTTTGTCCTGCATTTGCAACAATTTCCGCTTCACGTTCGTGGTTTTTAGCGTTTAATACATCGTGTCTAATACCACGTTCTTTAAGTAAATTAGAGATATATTCACTTGTTTCAACCGCAACAGTACCTAAAAGAACGGGTTGACCTTGTTTATGTTTTTCGACTACGTCTTCAACGACTGCATCAAATTTACCTTTTTGACTAATGTAAATTAAATCAGATTTATCATCACGTTGAACAGGTTTATTCGTAGGAATTTGTGTAACCGTCATATTATAAATATTACGGAATTCTTCTTCCTCTGTTTTTGCAGTACCAGTCATACCAGCTAATTTATTATACATACGGAAATAGTTTTGGAAAGTAATGGATGCCATTGTTTTCGATTCATTTTGAATTTTAACTCCCTCTTTAGCTTCTATCGCTTGGTGAAGCCCTTCAGAGAAACGACGACCTGGCATTGTACGTCCAGTAAATTGGTCAACAATGAGTACTTCTCCATCAACAACCATGTAGTCCACGTCACGTTGTAATGTTACGTGTGCTTTTAATGCTGTATTAATGTGACTAATAACTTCCACATTCTGTACATCATATAAATTTTCAATTTTAAACATACGTTCAGCTTTGTCTGCACCTTGTTCAGTTAAATGCACTGCTTTTGTCTTTTCATCATATTTATAATCATCTTCAGCTTTTAACATTTTGGCGAACACATTTGCTTGTGTATATAATGACGTAGATTTTTCTGCTTCCCCAGAGATAATTAAAGGCGTTCTAGCTTCATCAATTAAAATAGAGTCTACCTCATCGATGATTGCAAAATGTAATGGTCTCATTACACGCTCTTCGGCATAGTTCACCATATTATCTCTTAAATAATCAAATCCTAATTCATTATTCGTACTATAAGTAATATCTTGAGCATAGGCTTCACGTTTTTCATTCGTTGATTTACTATTTAAATTTAATCCTACAGTTAGGCCTAAGAATTCATATAACTCTGCCATTTCTTCACTTTGAACACTAGATAAGTATTCGTTAACTGTGATTACGTGCACACCACGACCTGCAAGCGCATTTAAATACGTAGGCATCGTCGCTGTTAAAGTTTTACCTTCACCGGTTCTCATTTCAGCGATATCACCTTTATGAATGGCGATACCACCCATTACTTGCACTTTATAAGGTGTCATATTAAAGACACGTTTTGACCCTTCTCTTACTAAAGCATATGCTTGAGGTAAGATTTTATCTAGATAGTCATTTTGTTTTTTTACATCTTCAATTTCTTGTACTTCTTGTTGAAATTGCTTCGTCTTATTTTTAATTTCTTCATCAGTTAAGATAGCCATATCTTCCTCTAATGAAAGTACTTCATCGGCTATTTTACTTAGACGTTTAGTTTCTTTTTTATTGCTGTCAACAATTTTTGATAAAAATCCCATTACGTCCGCTCCTTTAGCTTAAAAACTGTTTGGCTTACAACAGTTTATCATATCATTTATACTTTAGAATTTATACTTAAATACTCATATAAGTGCGACGCTTAATTGTGCGCAACTTAAATAACTTATTTCCTTTTTCCCCTAATTTGAATCGCTAAGCCTAATTTATTATTTAAATATCCAATTACCTCATTACATTAGCACAGCATGATATTAGCGTCCACGAATTACTATAATATTAGTTACAAAAAAGAGTGGAACAGAATTCATTTTGAATTCATCGTCCCACCCTTATAAGGATAACTATAACTGAGTGTATTTTATTATTATTACCTTCTCAGCTTAGTTATATCTGCAAATTGTCATTGTGAACTTAAAACCATAAATATATTTCAAAATTGATTTAAATTAATAACTTACTATTAATCAATTATTCAGTCGTTTCAATTAATCCATATTTACCGTCTTTACGTTTATAAACAATACTTGTACCATCTGTTTCACGATCAGTGAAGATATAGAAATCATGTCCTAATAATTCCATTTGTAATACTGCTTCTTCAGAATCCATTGGTTTTAAGCTAAATTGTTTAGAACGAATAATCTCAATTTCACTATCATTTGTTGGTTCAGCATTAATGTCATCAACATTTTCTGGCGGTGCTTCTTGTACTTCAGCTACAAACGCTTCTGGTTCTCCATGCGTTTTATGCTTACGATTAACACGTGTTTTATATTTACGTACTTGACGTTCTAATTTGCTAGTAACTAAATCAATACCTGCATATAAATCATCATGTCTTTCTTCTGCTCTTAATGTAACATTCTTCAATGGAATTGTTACTTCGATTTTAGTTGTAGAATTTTGATACGTTTTTACTTTTACGTGTGCGACTGCATTAGGCACATCGTTAAAATAACGTTCAAGTTTACCAATTTTGTCCTCAATATAGTTGCGGATGGCATCTGTAATAGTGAGGTTATCTCCATGAATTTCAAATCTAATCATAGCTATCTCTCCTTTAACCTCTTATGTTGGTAATTCTTACTATTATAATACCACGTTTAACCTATCTTGAAAACGTAAACACTTTGAATTTTCTGACATTTTTATCGTATAATTTACACCCTGCATGATGAATTGTTAATCCTGTTGTATAAATATCATCAACGAGTAATATTTCTTTATCGGTTAAATCCACATCTTCTTTAATATAAAAAGGATTCATAGCTCTTGCTCTCTCTACTTTCCCAAGTTTTGACTGTTTGGGACGCAATTCAGTTGCCAAAAGGTTCGAATATTGAACCCCCATTTTTTCTAATACTGTTGCGACTGGGTTAAATGTTCTTTGAGTGTCTCGTTCAATTGGAGATGGAATAGGTACAATCAGATCACAAGATGTTTTTGGTAAGTTGAGTTGTGAGGCTATAACCTCAGCTAAATAATAATCTTTCATTAGTTTGTATTGCTGTATCATTTCTTTCATAATACCGGAATATTCGTAGTCACAATAAAGCTGTTCCATTAGTTTAAAATTTTTAGCTAAAAATTGACAATCCAAGCAGTCATTTTCTTTATTATCCCGATAATTTAAGCACTTAGGACAACGTTGGTCATTCTTAATTAATTTCACACTATCCCACATTTCTAGACATGATGAACACATACGTTGAGGTACTTGATAAAAGTTAAAAACATTAAGCGATTCATATATTGGCAATCCGCATTGTATACATTTAACCAATTACCCACCCACTTTCTATACCTAATCGATTCATTTTTTTAATTTCTCTTTTAGCTTGTATCATAGCTATACTTACACCTTCATGCATAAATATCACTTTTCCTGTAGGTGCTTCTTGTTTACGACCAACCCGACCCGCAATTTGAATAAGTGCAGCCTTTTCAAAAGTATGTGCGTTGATGACAATGACATCTAATTGTGCCATTGTGAAACCTCTTTCTAGAATTGTTGTCGTAAAAACGATAGCATGTTCACCGTTTCGTAGTGCTTGAACTTTGCTAAATCGTAGTGCATCTTTGCTTGAAACATAGATTAAATCTGAAAAGTGGTAACGATAATGTTGGTACGTCTCTACCATCAATTCAATATTGTTAAAGAATACTAGTGTGTATCGTTTTTCGTTAATTTGATTCATTAAAATTCTTTTCAATTTAAGTTGTATATGCTTAACGTTTAATTTGAAATATGTGAAATTGGGGACTGGTAGTGGATGTTTATGGAAACGTGCAGGTAAGGTAATGATTTGCTCAGAAGACAAACGGTTCAACAGCTCTTTCGGAGGTGTTGCCGTCATAAATATGTGGCTATGCTTTTGTTTTGATGATAATCGAATCGCCTCCATAAGCCGAGGATCCATTGATAAAGGAAAGGCATCAACTTCGTCGATAAATATAACATCAAAGTGAGATTTAAATCTAAACAATTGATGAACGGTTGCAACAATGAAGTGACCATTATATTGTTGTTGGCTACTTTGGTGTAATACATCTATGTCTTCTGAATTGAATGCTTCTTTAATGCGCAAACTAATTTCTACTACAACATCTACTCTTGGGGATACTATGGCTACATTAAACCCAAGTTGGCGTGCTACCCGTATACCTTCATACATCATTTCAGTCTTACCCGCACCAGTAACCGCATATAATAATAATGGTTGAAGCGTTTTAATTGCTTGTACAATGGCCTCTGAAGCATATTGTTGTTGTTCTGATAATTGAAAGGGTAAGTCGTAATATCCATCAGAAATAGAATTCTCACTTTGCGTAATCCTAAATTCTGTAATATTGTCCATGCGCCCCAATTGTATACAATACCTACAATAAATAATACGTTCTTCTGAAAAAGGTGTTTCATATTCATACATATAACGTTTGTCTATATTGCCACATTGAAGACATTGATAACCATCATCTGTAGCGATAATACCAGGTGTAACTTGAGTAACTGTCTCATCACTTAACGTCACATCTGGACTAACTAACTTTCCGTAGAATTTTATTACGAATCACTCCTTATAAAATAAAAAAGCCTAAAAGATGTTAAAAAAAGTATTGAAACACTATGTGATAAACAATACTTTCTTAAACGCTTTTAGACTTAAATTATAAACAATTAATTAATTTCGATTTTTCTTGGGAAATATCCTAAACCTAATCCGCCTGAACCAAGGTGAGATGCAATAACTGGTCCAAATTCTGAATACTGGATATTGATGTTTGGATATGTCTCTTTTAAATGGTTATAAAAGTCTTTACCTTCATCAATTTTATCACCATTGATTACAAAAACGGTCACTTCATCAATGTCTTTAATAATTTCAAAGATATTCTTTTCTAATGTATTAAGTGCACGTTTTTTAGTACGTACCCTTTCAAAAGGATGAATTTTGCCATCTTTTTCGAAACGAAGTACAGGTTTCATTTTTAATAATGTTCCAACCCATGCTTGAGCACCAGTTATACGTCCACTTTTTTGTAAATTCTTAAGATCATCAACAATTAAGTAAGCGCCAGCTTGTTCTCGGATTTCTTGTAATTCTTCAATAATTACTTCTGGTGTAAATCCTTTGTCAATGAGTTCTTTAGCATAGATTGTATAACTTCCTTCAATCATCGCTGCCAATTTACTATCAAACGTATGAACATTGACACCTTCTACCATTTCTCCAGCTTGTGTAGCTGATTGATAGCTGCCACTTATACCACTTGATAAAGCAATCACAATAATATCAGTGTAGCCTTTATCTCTTAACTTCTCATAATTCTCAATCCATTCCCCAATAGCCGGTTGACTTGTTGTTGGGAATGTTTTAGATGAGGCCATTTTATTATAAAAACGTTCAATTGGTACGTTATCATTCTCAGTAAACGTTTCTCCATCATCAAATGTAACACTTAATGGTGCAATAGGTATCTCATATTGGTCCATAAAGTCTTGTGGTAGATACCCAGTTGAATCTGCCATTAATGCGATTTTCATAGTAGTCCTCCTCAATTATACTCAAAGCTATTATAAATTATTTTTATTGAAAAAGAAATTCATAATCAGATATTTATTCATTTAAAATGAAGCGTGTATAATAAAGGTCAAATATTCTTTTTATATATTGGAGGTGAACATCTTTGAGCAATCATATTATTACGATTAAACAGGAACATTCGATTGAAAATGTCATTAATAAATCTAGATTCATCGCACACATCAAACCTGTTTCATCAGAGGATGAAGCTAAAGCATTCATAAACGAAATTAAGCAGCAACATAAAGAGGCTACGCATAACTGTTCAGCTTATACAGTTGGTGATCAAATGAATATTCAGAAAGCCAATGATGATGGTGAACCAAGTGGCACTGCGGGTGTCCCTATGCTTGATATATTAAAAAAATTAGATGTACATAATGTTTGTGTCGTTGTTACTCGATACTTTGGGGGTATTAAACTTGGTGGTGGCGGACTTATACGGGCATATAGTGGTGCTGTTAGAGACATCATTTATGATGTAGGACGTGTAGAACTACGTGATGCTATTCCTACTACCGTGACTATCAATTATGATTTAACTGGAAAGTTAGAATATGAATTGGCCTCTACAACGTACTTACTAAGAGATACCACTTATACCGATAAGGTTAGTTATCAAATTGATGTCGTACAAACTGAATATGATGACTTTATTGCATTTTTAAATAAGAACACAGCTGGTAATTTCGAATTGCATGAAGCAGACGTAAAGAAATTACCATTTGATATACCCACTAATTAATAAAAAACCTTGTTTGTATAACACTACCTAATCATTTAAGTAGTTATTACAAACAAGGCTTTATTTTTTATCATGTTGATCTACACCATTATCACCGTGATGTTGTTCATTCTTTTTTGTTATTAAATTAAGTATCGGACGGTAACTATCATCAATCAAACCTGTAAATTCAACAATCAATTCAATTGTGATAACAATTAAAATGAACATTATGAGTACACCTAAAGGTTGAGATAAATATAAAATGATACTTGATAAACTAAATAAAATCGCTATTGAATAAATTAATAATACTGTTTGTCTATGGCTATATCCTAAAGCTAAAAGTTTATGATGCAAATGCGACTTATCTGCTTGCATAATATGCTGACCATTTCGCATTCTTCGAATCATTGCAAATAACGTATCAATAAATGGTACAGCTAAAATCACAATTGGGAAAAACAATGAAATAAATGTGATGTTCTTAAAGCCAAGTAAGGATAGAAAACCAATGATAAATCCTATCAGTAGTGCACCACTATCCCCTAAAAAGATCTTAGCTGGGTGAAAGTTGAAACATAGAAATCCTAATAATGATCCTATTAGTACACTACAAATCATAATAATAAATACATTAGCCTGTAAAATCGCAATAAAAGCAATTGTAATAAGACCAATTGCAGATACTCCAGAAGCCAGTCCGTCTAAACCATCAATTAAATTGATAGCATTAGTTATCGCCACAATCCAAATAATGGTAATCGGTATACTTAATATTCCAAAATGAATTGTCGGGCCCATAGGAAACGAAATAAAATCTATTGTAATTCCATAAAATGCTACGATTGAAGCTGCGACAATTTGACCAATTAACTTTAAAATAGGCTTTAAATCATAAATATCATCAATTAATCCTACTAAATACATAACTATAGCCCCCATAACTAAGGGCTTAACTTCTCTTTCAATCGGATGTCCAAGCCAGATTCCTATTAAGAAAGAAAGTAGTATAACAGTACCACCCAATACTGAAACTGGTTTTGTATGTACTTTTCTAAAATTTGGCCTATCTACTAAATCAAATTTAATAGAGACCTTTATAATCATAGGTGTTAATATTAAACTGATTACCAATGTTACAGCAATAAGTAGTAAAGTATACATCAGTTCACCTTCAATAAATCTCTTTTAATTTTACACATTTGCAAGTTATCTATTCATTCTATTTAAACAATTTTCGAATCAATTTTGTATTGGACTATAGTTGTAATTTACTAACTATTCTTTAAATAGTTCATTAAACTTCAACTATTTTACCCTATTTCTTCAAATTAATCTTTATTTTTAATTAATTGTAAATTTTTTGTAAAGATAATCAATTTATATCATATCATTTCAGTATTCATTTGAATATAAAAGTTCAAATATTCTATCTATTTTATTTATGTTATCTGATACAACTTAATGACAAATGGTAAGTTTTCACTTACAATAACTAATGGTTAAATTAAAGGAGTCGATTCCAATATGATTGAATCTATCATTTATAATGTTGCAGTTATGGTAGCTGGCATTTATTTATTTCATCGATTACAATATTCCGAAAATAAAATAATGGTCTTTTCAAAAGGCTATGTCACTGTATTAATGACGATTGTTGCATTGCTACTTGCAGCTTATCCAATTCCATTCCATCAAGAGTATTTAGTTCATTTAACATTTGTCCCATTGTTATTTTTAGGACGCTTTACTAATATGGGCTATACACTTGTATCGGCAGTTATCGTTGCTTTAGTAGAAGTGTTCGCATTCGGAAACTCACTTCTTTATGGTGTAGTACTTATAGTAATAGGTATCATTGTAAGTATGGTTGGACCTTTTTTAAAACAAAATGACATTGTAGCTTTAGTCGTTTTAAATTTGATTAGTGTTATTATTTTACTTATTTTATCTATCTTTAGTCCGCTATATGATCTTACTGAAATCGCATTTTTAGTCCCAATTTCATTCGTTTTAACCATCGCTTCTGCAATTACATTTGTTGATATGTGGCACTTCTTTTCATTAGTCACACGCTATGAGAATGAAGATAAGTTTGACTATCTTACTGGACTAGGTAATGTAAAAGAATTTGATAGACATTTAAATCATGTATCTCAGATTGCTGAGGATAAAAATGAAAGTCTTGCCTTATTATTAATTGATATAGATGGTTTTAAAGATGTAAATGATACGTATTCACATAAATCTGGAGATGCTGTGCTCAAACAAATGTCACAGTTATTAAAGAATTATGTACCAAAGCAGTTTCAAATTTTTCGTAATGGTGGCGAAGAATTTTCAGTTGTGATTCGTAATTACTCATTGGATCAAAGCGTTAAATTAGCTGAAAATATTCGAACAGGTGTTGAAAAGTCTTCATTCCACTTACCAAATAAGGAAGTCATAAAATTATCTGTCTCTATTGGTGTAGGTTACCTATCGCAAGATGACCATAAATCACAACGAAAAGTCTTCAAAGATGCCGATGATATGGTTCACGTTGCTAAGAATGAAGGTCGTAATCAAGTGATGTTTAATCCAATCATTTAATTATAGAAACGTAAAAAAAGTCAACATATTGATTAACCAAATTATTAAGATATCTGGTTATCTAAATATGTTGACTTTTTATATGTAATTATACTTAATTTCATGTTAGCAACGGCCTAGATGTGGTATGAATACTAAACGTACTATTGCAAGTTGTATGTGCAAGTTGTACACTTCAAATTGTCTATTGAAATAAATTCAACTATCTAATGTTACGGAGGTGCCGTTTATGTCAGATTCAATCACTATTATCGATGAAAATAAAGTGATTGATGTAGTTTTAATAGCTGGTAGAATTCTTCTAGAAGCTGGTGCGGAAACTTATCGTGTTGAAGATACGATGAATCGTATAGCTCATAGTTATGGTTTACATGATACATATAGCTTTGTAACATCAACAGCCATTATCTTTTCACTCAATGATCGAACAAATACACGACTTATTAGAATCCGTGAACGTACTACAGATTTAGAAAAAATCGCACTCACTAATAGTTTATCTAGAAAAATTTCCAGAAATGAATTAACCATTGATGAAGCAAAATCTGAATTAATTCATTTGCGCCGAGCATCATTGCAATATTCATTTTTACTAAACTTTTTTGCTGCTGCAATTGCCTGCGGATTCTTTTTATTCATGTTTGGCGGTGTAGCATCTGACTGCTGGATTGCTGTTATAGCTGGTGGAGCTGCTTTTCTAACTTTTAGTTTAGTACAGCGTTTTATTAAAATTAAATTCTTCTCAGAATTCGTTGCTTCCGCTGTCGTCATCACGATTGCAGCCACATTTACCAAACTTGGTATTGCCACGAATCAAAATATCATTACCATTTCAAGTGTAATGCCACTTGTACCTGGTATATTAATCTGTAATGCAATTCGAGATTTAATGGCTGGTGAATTAATAGCTGGAATGTCTAGAGGCGTGGAAGCTGCATTAACTTCATTCGCCATCGGTGCTGGTGTAGCCATCGTTTTACTAATTATTTAAGAAAGGCTGTTTATAAATGTTATTTTATTTATTCCATTTTACTATTAGTTTCATTTCTACAGTACTCTTCTCAATTATTTTTAATGCACCGAAGCGACTACTCGCAGCATGTGGTTTTGTAGGTGCTGTAGCATGGACAATTTATCAATTCACTGTAGATATGGATTTAGGAAAAGTAGGTGCCTCATTTCTAGGAAGTTTAATACTCGGGTTACTTAGCCATGTTATGAGTCGTCGTTATAAGCACCCTGTTATCATTTTTATAGTGCCCGGAATTATTCCACTTGTTCCAGGTGGAACTGCATATGAAGCAACACGTTATCTAGTCTCAAATGATTATACGCAAGCAGTGAATACTTTCTTAGAAGTTACACTTATTTCTGGTTCAATCGCATTCGGCATTTTAGTAGCAGAAATCCTCTACTATATTTACACACGTATAAAGCAGTATTATGATAAAATTAAAGGTAAAACATATAGAAAATCTTATAATATGAATAATAGAGTCTAAGGGGATGTTTTGCTATGAAAGCACAGCTTATAGATAGATTATCACGTTACGTAAAAATCGATACACAATCTAATCCGGAATCTTCAACCACACCTTCAACTGAGAAGCAATGGGATTTATTGCGTTTATTACAACAAGAACTTGAAGGTTTTGGCTTAGAAACGGATCTCGACGACAATGGATATTTATTTGCGACGTTAGAAAGCAATGTATCTTTCGACGTCCCTACCGTTGGGTTCCTGGCACATGTTGATACATCACCAGATTTTAATGCCAGCAACGTGAATCCGCAAATTGTAGAACAATATGATGGTAAAACAATTAAATTAGGTGATACTGGTCGAGTATTGAGTCAAGAAACTTTTCCAGAATTAAAAAAACTTGTAGGTCATACGCTAATGATTACTGACGGCACATCACTGTTAGGTGCAGATGATAAAGCTGGAGTTGTCGAAATCATGGAAGCAGTAAAATGTTTAATAGAACACCCAGAAATCAAGCATGGTCGAATCCGTATCGCATTCACGCCAGACGAAGAAATTGGACGAGGTCCTCATAAATTCGATGTGGAACGTTTCAATGCAGATTTCGCTTATACAATGGACGGCAGTGAATTTGGAGAATTACAATTTGAAAGTTTTAATGCCGCTGAGGCTAAGATAACTACACATGGTGTGAATGTCCATCCAGGATCTGCTAAAAACATCATGGTCAATGCTATCTCATTAGGCCATCAATTTCATAGTCTACTACCCGCTAGCGAAGTTCCTGAACGTACGGAAGGCTATGAGGGATTTTATCATTTGATGAAATTCGAAGGTAATGTTGAGAAAGCAACGTTACAATATATCATTCGTGATCATGATAGAGAATCATTCGAATTACGTAAGAAAAAATTATTAGAAATTCGTGACGATATTAATGTCCATTATGAAGATTTCCCAGTGAAAGTAGATATAGAAGATCAATATTATAATATGGCTGAAAAGATTGAACCACATCCATATATTATTGATATTCCTAAAAAAGTGTTCAATGATTTAAGTATAGAACCAAACACTGCACCTATTCGTGGTGGAACAGATGGTTCACAATTATCATTTAAAGGCTTACCAACTCCTAATATATTTACAGGTTGCGGTAATTTCCATGGACCTTTTGAATATGCATCTATCGATGTAATGGAGAAAGCAGTGCAAGTCATCATTGGTATTGCTCAAGAAGTCACACATCACCATAAATAAACTTAATGAATAAGGCAAACCACAATTACCATGCTTATATAGGTAATTGCGGTTTGCCTTTTGTTAGTTATTCATTTATGCATTATTTAATGTCGTTTTTAATAATCTAAGTGCTTGAACAGTAAAGTGTCGAATTTGTATGCCCATTTTAAAGTCTGTGTATCTTTCTGGCATCTCAACGAAAGTATTAAACATTGCTGTAACATGGTACTGATCAAAGACATCAAATTTGTCATCAGTCGCACAAATAGCAATAGCAGGTTTACTATGTTTTTGCGCTAATTCTGCAATCGTTAAAGTCGTTGTTTCAAGTAAGTGATCCTCTTCTTTAACACCTTCACCAAAGATGATTAAATCCGCCTGAGAAACTAAATCATCTAAATGTGTTATTTGGTTAACCAATTCATGACTTGTTAATATTTCAGCATCGTACAATCCATTTAATAATGCTGCAATACCACCACCAGCGCCACCTCTTTCGATAGGGCCCATAGCAATTTTCATTTCATTTTTAACAAGCTCACTGAAGTACCAAATTAAATTATCTATTTCTGCCGCTTTTTCTCGTGTCATTTGATGTGTTTCATAAGTCTTCATAATTTCACTATGCTTACCATATAATTTACTAGAAAAATCAGACATCAATTTAATATGTGCATCTTTGAAATTTTGAGGTATTGCAGAAAAATCTATTCGACGAATAAATTTAATCACTTGAGCACCTTTACGTGCATCTAGAAGTTCTCCTTCATCATTATAGAATTGAGCACCTAAAGCTTGCATCATCCCAATACCACCATCGAAACTATCGATGCCACCAAGTGAAATAACAATGTTATAGGCTCCATTATTCAGTGCATCTATAATTACTTCTCCTAGACCGTAACTTGAACGTTGTTCAACCGGTTTTTGTCCTTTTACAAATAAATTCCCCTCAATTATAGTTAATCCTTGTTCAGTTTGACCATAAACTGTTTCGACTTCCTTCATATCCGCATCATGCACATTTACTCTATATTTCGTACCTGATTGCCATAAGAACACCGAATCCATTAGTTCATGACGCCCATTAAATAATGGCACTTGTACAATATCAGCATCTTCAATTTGACTGGCTACCGCTTCTTCAACGAAGCGATTCGCTTGATAACTTGAGATTATACCGTTAAATTCATCCATTGCTACTAATATTTTCATCTGTTAATCACCTCATGCCATTTTCTTTATTTATATATTGATTTAGATGTTATACATTCGACTTCACTTTCACATTATACATGGGTTGTCTCTACTTTTCATAATAATAGCTGTTGCAAATAGATAAATAAAAACAGGAGTGACACGGAATTCATCTAGAATTCATTGCCCACTCCTGCATGGATGACTAGAGCTGAGAAGCCATTGTGTGGCCAGTCTCTCAGATCTGTCAGCTACTGCACTTTATAATGCAGTCTAAACTATTATTTTTAATTTAAACGCGTTTACTATTTTTAATTGTTGATAGTTATTATTCTTCAGCTTGAGCTAATGAAGATACATTAATATCACTGTGACTAGCATTCCAAGTTGCTTCACCATCAATAAAATAGAATGCTTGTGGCGATTCATGTTTCACATTTGTCTTTTCAGCGATATAGTCAGAAAGTTTTCTTTCTTCTTGAACGACTAAGTAATAGCCATCCATATCTCTTTCATATAAAAATTTATTAAATTGATCGTATGCATCTGCTGAGATTGGACAAGTATCACTATGTTTTAATACAAATACATATTTATTATCTTTAAGTACTTGCTCAAACTGGTCAATCGAACTCAGCTTTATAGCCATTCTATTCACCTCTAAAATTATTTATGCCCATGTTGCTCTTTATAATCTTTATAAACTACTCAATGGGTTCAATTATACACATTTCAAAGTCCATTGTTAACCAAAAATTTTAATTTTATCAACTATGTCTATCTATTGCTTTTTTAACTTTTTCAAATCTTCGTAAAAGCCACTATTATCCTTACTTAATTCTTTACCCGTTTTCGGTAACTTTTCTACATCAATTTTAGAAAGTTTTTTCTCTATTTCAATGGTAGTTTCTCGCGTGTCATAGTAATTCAGTAAATTATAATACATTTCAATCGCATTTTTGCGAGCACTGTTGACTTTTGGATCAGTAATATTGGTTTGGTTTAATTCTGTAATTTGCTTCTCAATTAACGGTTTAATATGTTCGTCAATTGCTTTCTTAGAATTAGTATCATCACTTTCTAAGTATTTTTGTGCAGCTTCTTTAAGATTTTGATTGTTACTTTCAATTTTAGATGTTAACTGATTGGCATCTTCTTGATTAGTTGACTTTTTAATTTGCGTTTCTACTTGTGAGCGATTACTTTCAAATAACTTTGTATAATCCAAGATATCTTCATTCGCCTTAATTGACTTATTACATAAATCTACAAAGGTTTTAATATCATATATAGATTGTTTTTCCTGTTTTACATTTTCTAAGTACTTGTTCTTTAAGTCTTTAACATCTTGATGTTCAGCTGGTAATTGTTTAGCTGACTTTTCATATTTTTTAAATTGAGGAATTAAGTGTTTGTTAATATCTTTCTGTAGTGCTTCAAACTCTCTTTTATTCTTATCAGTGGTGTCCGTCTTGCTCAATTGATCCAATTGTTTCAAGTGAATCTTGTCCATTACAGTTTTAAGATCTTTCTTCTCATCTTCAACCTTATTAAGTTGTGTTTGAAAATCCTTTAAGTCCGCGCTACTTTGATTGCCACACGATGAGAGCAATATGCCACATATCAACATTATAGAAAGTATTGCTAATTTCTTCATAAATGCACTCCTATCAACACGTATTATACCTAAAGCTATTTATATTGAAAATGATTTGTGTTATAGTATTTCAGAATTTGTCAAAACTTATAATTTAAAGGAGATACGAATGTACTCAACCGTTCAACCTTTTATTCATGGCGACACTCAATCTGAATATGACACATTATATCAAACAACCAAAACATCATTATTCAACTTACTAGATTCTCCTGTAAAGTTCACGCAACATATTGGAGGCACAAGTCATTTTAATTATGCAACTGAGCCCATTTTAGATGTTTTAGTTGGTGTAAATAATTTACATGATATCACAGCTCTAGATGAGAAACGATTAAATTATTTAGGCTTTTATCGTCTCCATCACCCCTATAAGAAGAAAGTTATGATGGCTAAATTCAATAATATGATTGATTTGAGACAAACCATTCGCCTACACATTATTCAAATGGACACACCCTTATTCGAACAGTATATTGAAGTAGACAAAGTGCTTGCAACACAATCAGATATAGCACGTCACTTTTCAGAAAAAAAGACTTCTATTATCCAACATGTTAATTATATAAGACCATACGAAAATCAAAAACAGAAATACTTTGAAGATATATTTCAAAAGTTGTAAAACTTTGAATTCTGTTGTCGTTTTCGCAAATCATCTATAAAATTGCTATAATAAAGATTAGATTATAGAAGAGAAGAAAGGATGTACTTATGTTAAAGCAAGAAGACATCTTACAAGATTTAAAATCCTTAATACCTGAAGATATTATTAAAGTAAATGAACCTTTAAAACGATATACATACACCGAGACAGGTGGAAATGCAGACTTTTATTTATCTCCCACTAAAAATGAGGATGTACAAGCTATTGTAAGATACGCTAAAGAAAAAGATGTCCCGGTCACATACCTCGGAAATGGGTCAAACATTATTATTCGTGAAGGCGGCATTCGTGGTATTGTTATTAGCTTATTATCATTAAAGCATATTAATGTTTCTGATGATGCTATTATTGCTGGAAGCGGTGCTGCAATTATCGATGTTTCACGTGCTGCTAGAGATCATGTGTTAACAGGTTTAGAATTTGCTTGTGGCATTCCAGGTTCTGTCGGAGGAGCTGTTTACATGAATGCTGGCGCATATGGTGGTGAAATCAAAGATTGTATCGACTACGCGCTTTGTGTTAATGAAGAAGGTGATTTAATTCAATTTACTAATAAAGAATTAGAATTAGATTACAGAAATAGTATTGTACAAAAGCAACATTTAGTTGTACTTGAAGCTGCTTTTACACTTGAACCAGGAAAATTAGACGAAATTCAAGCGAAGATGGATGACTTAACTGAACGTCGTGAGTCTAAACAACCACTAGAATACCCATCATGTGGTAGTGTGTTCCAAAGACCACCCGGTCATTTTGCAGGAAAATTAATACAAGATTCAGATTTACAAGGTTATCGCGTTGGTGGCGTAGAAGTTTCTAAAAAACATGCAGGATTCATGGTTAATGTAGATAATGGAACAGCTACTGATTATGAAGATTTAATTCATCACGTACAAAAAGTAGTGAAAGAAAAATTCGATGTCGAACTTCATCGTGAAGTTCGTATTATTGGAGAGCATCCTGAAGAATAGCAACTATATATGTTGATGGGAGACGATGAATGATGCCAAAGGTTTATGGCTCACTTGTAGACAATGAAACACGATGCACACATTACCATACTTTTTTAGATGTTATAGCAATAAAATTCAAATGCTGCAATAAATATTATTCGTGTTATCAATGTCACGAAGAACACGAAACACACCCTATCAAAAGATGGTCAGAACAAGAATTTGATCAAAAAGCAATTATGTGTGGTGTATGTAAACATGAAATGTCTATTCAAGATTATATGATGACAGAGCTATGTCCTAAATGCCAAGCACATTTTAATAGTCGTTGTAAATTCCACTATCATTTATATTTTGAATTATAATAAAGGCTTAGTAACGATTGAAAGATTGTTACTAAGCCTTTATACTTTACGTTTTTATTATTTTGATTTAACTCATCAAATTGTTTGATTGTTGTTGAAGTTGAACCATCGCTAAAGTACCATAGTTTAGGATCTAATTCATAAATATTACCATTTTTAACTGCATTTATATCTTTAATTACATCATTAGATAACGTTTGTTTTGCACTTGATTTGCCACTTACAACTTGTCCTCTATCCATTGCTAAGATAATATCAGGATTTTTACTTGTAATATACTCATTATTAATATTTTGGCCATGTGGACTTGCTTTGACATGCTCATCTGTAGGTTTAAATCCTAATGTATTGTAGATTAAACCTCCAAATCTACCACCTGGTCCAAATGTAGATAATTTACCTTCATTAACTAAAAGATACATTGCTTTCTTATCTAATTTTTCAACTTTCGCTTTTGTATCCGCTATTTTTTTATTCAACTCTTCAATTAATGATTTACCTTTATCTTCTTTACCATAAATTTTTCCTAATTTAGTTGTTACAGATTTCATATCATTTATATAATTTTTCTCACTGGCACCAACATAAACGATTTTAGTCTGGTGCAGCTTTTTTAAGTTCATCTATATTATTCACTGTTGCTGTTCTTCCAGAAATATAAATGACCTCTGGTTTGGCTTTAGCTATTTTATCAAAATTAATTTGTATTAAATTACCAGTATTGATGTATTTATCATCTTTGAATTCTGAAAGAAATTCAGGTAACGCAGTATTTTTCTCACCTTTAAGTAATCCAATAAAATAATGCGGTCTCGAACGCCAAACGCTTTTAATACATCAACGGCACCATAATCAAAGACAATTGCACGTTTTGGATTCTTCGGCACATCAACAGTTTCTTTAATTTCTTTGGTATCATTTTTATCTTTTTTCTCGCCTCTTGTCTTATAATTATTTTCAATTTGAACTATGTCTTTATTGTCATTCTTCTTCGAAGTATCATTGTTACCGTCAGAGCTTTTACCACACGCTGTTAAGACTAAAGCAAGACTTAATATTAAAAAAATATCGCCCTATTCTGGGCGATATTGAAAACTTATACCATCAATTTATTTATCGACTACTTCTTCTAATTCATCAATTTGTTTCATAGTTGTTGTAGTTGAACCAGAAGCAAAGTACCATAATTTAGGATCTAATTGATATACTTTATCATTTTTAACTGCTTTAACGTCTTTAATAACATTATTACTTAACACTTTTTTAGCAGTTGATTCTCCGCCTACAACTTCACCACGGTCCATTGCTAAAATAACATCTGGATTATGCTTGCTAATATATTCATTATTTACGTTTTGACCATGTGGACTATTGCTAACATTCTTATCTGCTGGTTTAAAGCCTAATGTATCAAATACTAAACCACCAAATCGACCTTTAGGACCAAATGTTGATAATTCACCTTCATTTACTAATAAATACATTACAGTTTTATTGAACTTCTTAGTTTCATCTTTCATTTCAGATATTTTTTCATCTAAGTCTTCGTTAATGTCTTTGGCTTTATCTACTTTGTCGTAAATTTTACCTAAGTTTTCAGTGTTTTTCTTCATGTCTTTAACTAAGTTTTTCTCATCCGCACCTACGTAAACGATTTTAGCGTCTGGTGCAGCTTTTTTGAATTCATCTAAATTCTTCTGATTTGCCGTTCTACCTGAGATAAATATAACTTCTGGTTTAGCAGCAGCTACTTTGTCGAAATTAACTTCTTTAAGATTTCCGGTGTTAACATATTTATCATCTTTAAATTCTTTTAAGAAATCAGGTAATGATTCGTTGTTTTCACCTTTTGGTAAGCCTTTTACTTTATCAGCCACACCTAATTCTTTAAGTACATCTAAAGCACCATAATCTAAGACTACTGCATTTTTAGGATTTTTAGGAACTTCAACAGTGTTGCTTACTTTCTTAGCGTCACTACCATCTTGTTCTTTACCTGAAGCTTCGAAATTATTTTTAATTTTCACAGTTTCTTTTGAATCTTTGCTATCACTCTTAGAACCTGAATCGTTACTACTTGATCCATTACTACAAGCTGATAAAACTAATACTAAAGATAATACTAAAAATAAGACTGTTTTTTTCATATGTACGACTCCTCTAAAAATATTTAACCTTTATGCTACGCATCAATTGGACTTCTCTCTTGTCTACGTCTTCGAATAGCATCACCCCTTTGAAATATCAGGTTAAATTATTTAATTATAAAAGTGAGTCAAAAGTGTCTTCATCGTAATACAAACAAATTCGTTGTCCTCTAATTTCTTCGATATGAACATCCATCTCGTATAATTGTTTTAAAATCTCAGCTTGTATAACGTTATCTTTTGTATCTGCTTTGACAATTTCACCATTTTTTAGTGCAATGATGTCATCTGAATAGCATGAAGCAAAATTTATATCGTGTAGAACAATGACAATCGTTTTATTTAAGTCTTTACAGAGGCGACGTAACGTCTGCATAATCTGTACAGAATGTTTCATATCTAGGTTGTTTAACGGTTCATCTAATAATATATAATCTGTATCTTGAGCAATTGTCATTGCAATATAAGCACGTTGTCTTTGACCACCAGATAACGTTTTTATGTTTCGATGACGAATATTCTGGAGTTGTAATAAGTCTAGTGCATATTCAACTTGTTCATAATCTTCTTTCTTCATACGACCTTTTGAATATGGAAATCGACCAAAATTAACTAATTGCTCAACTGTTATATTCATTTCTATATGATTTGTTTGTTTTAAAATACTTAATTTTTTAGCTAAATCATCATTTTTATAATCTACGACAGCTTTACCTTCAATCTTAATTGCTCCCTTTTCATACTCAAACAGACGACTAACAGCAGACAGTAAAGTACTTTTACCGGCGCCATTAGGTCCTATAAGCGATGTTAGTCTACCTTTTTGAATGTCGACGTTAATATTTTTTAAAATTGGCTTATTCTGTATAGCTTTGTCTAAATTTTTAATTTCAATCAATTTGCACTTCTCCTTTTGACAAGTAAGTAAATGAAGTAACTTCCACCGATTAAATCAATGATTAAGCTAAACTCTGTTGTCGCTTCAAATAAATTCTCAACGACCCATTGCGCCATAAATAAACTAATCCAACTAATTAATATCGTCGCTGGCAATATATATTTATGTTCATATGTCTTCATTAATTCATGGGCTAAATTTACAGTTAGTAATCCTAAAAATGTAACAGGACCAACTAAAGCAGTGGAAATAGAAACTAATAGTGCCACTAATATGAGTAGCAAGCGCGTCATTGTCTCGTAAGAAACACCTAAATTGATTGCTTGTGCTCTTCCAAGTAGTAGTACATCTAAATATGGACGCATTATCACGGTAATAATAATTAAGACAAGCAATAAACATATAGATACTAATACCAATCGTGAGTTTGAGGCTTCGAAACTCGCAAACATGGCACTTTGAACCGCTAAGAATGACTCAGGATCCATGATTAGCTGAATAAAGCTAGTAATGCTTCGGAAGAATGTTCCTAAGATGACTCCTACAAGTAAAATGAAATATACTGAGAAATGTCCTAATTTAAACATGCCTTCAAAAAGCAATAATGAAAATAAGACCATCGTAATTAACGTCACAAAAAAGTTTAAATACACATTTGTAACCACTGCTGCTTGCGTACCGACTAAAAAAACTGGCAACACTTTTACAAATAGATAAACAGAGTCGAGACCCATGATTGATGGTGTTAATAATCGATTCGTTGTTATCGCTTGAAATATAACAACTGATGCCCCTATAGCACCACCAACAATGAGTATAAGTATTAATTTTCTTAATCGACTCTGAAATTGATATTGAAAAATTTCAAAGTCTAAACCTACTAATAAGTAAAATGCTGCCATGCAAATTGTCGCAATAATTAATATGATGATTTTCTTGTTAGAACTAATTTGCATAATGCTTTCTACCTTTCATTAGTAAGATTAGGAATATCACTGTCCCAAATACACCTATAGTCAATCCAATATTAATTTCATAAGGATAAACGATTAATCTACCGATGATATCAGCGAATAATACAAATATTGACCCTAACATCAACGTATGTGGAAGTGCATTTTTCAGATGGTCCCCTCTATACATTGAAATAATATTTGGTACAATGAGACCTAAAAATGGCAAAGTACCTACAGTAACAACAACTAAAGCCGTCAATGCTGCTGTAATAAATAATGCAATGTTTATAATTTTTTCATAACTTACACCCAAATTATGACTAAAGTCTTTCCCCATACCAGCAATCGTAAAATGATTCGCAAAAATAAATGCGATAATGAGTAATGGAACTACAAGATAAAGCACTTCATAACGTCCGCTTGTGATAATTGCAAAGTTACCATTCATCCAGTTGCCAATACTTTGTAATGCATTGGTTCTTAACGCAATAAAAGTAGTAAAGCTAGATACAATACCACCTATCATAATTCCTAATAACGGTACGAATATAACTTCTTTAACACGAATCAAATTAATTAACTTCACAAATAAATATGTCCCTGCTAAACTCAATCCTACTGAAAATAACAACTTGATTAGGATGTGACCTTTCGGAAAAAAGATAAGCGAAATCAAAATACCTAACTTGGCCCACTCCATTGTTCCTACCGTAGTTGGACTTACAAATTTATTTTGCATCATCTGTTGCATAATTAATCCTGCTAACGCGAGTGAACTACCTGAAAGTAGGATACTAACCGTCCGTGGAATACGACTTGAGAACAAAATATTTTGTTGCTCTTCACTTAAGTGGAAAATATCTGAAAGAGAGAGCTGACTCACTCCAACAAATAAGGAGACTATAGTTAAACAAACTAATAAAATAAGTAAAACATAACCCTTAAATAAAAACTTCACTAATAATTCTCCTCATCTTGCTATATGTATTAAAATGATAATCGTTATAAACGATAATGATTATCATTGTTGTTAATATTAATATTAAAGATTACAGACGTGAATTTCAATAGTATTTTTATACATAAGTAAATATTTATTTTTGTTCAAATACGATGTACTCTTTTTGATACAAAAATAAGCCACTAAATTCGTAGTTGTTATCAACAACACTGAATCTAGTGGCTTATTAATGTTAGTCTTTGATAATTATTTATCAAAAATGAAATCTTCGTCTTGTAAGGCTTCTACATTTAATGCCAATGTGTATCCGTCACCTTTAACTGAGAAGAAATCATGGTTTTTAGTTGTAGTATCTAATGCATTTTCAATGATAGGATTAAATTCTTTTTCTTCAAAGTATGGTTCAAAGCCTAAGTTAGATAATGCTTTGTTTCCATTGTATTGGACATAGTTCAATACATCTTCACTTAAGCCGATATCATCGTATAACATATGTGTATAAGATACTTCATTAGCGTATAAATCTTCTAATAATTTATACATCTCTTTATCTGCTTTTTGTTTTTCATTTTCAGATAGTTCGTTACGTAAACTTTGAGCATCTAATCCTGTAAACACACCATGGATTGATTCGTCTAGTAAAATCTTTCTAATGATTTCACCAGAAGTAGTCATTTTACCTTGTCCAGCTAAATACAAAGGATAATAGAAACCAGAGTAGAATAAGAAAGTTTCTAAAAATACACTTGATACCCTTGCAATATATTGATCATATATAGAGGCTTCTTTGCCCCACAATTTGTGATAGTTTTCAATAATTTTATCAGATTTATATTTTAAATGAGGCTCTTCTATTACCCAAGTATCTAGTAAATAGTTTGTTTCACTAGATGGAAGTAAAGTTGTAAATATATGTGAATAACTTTTCGCATGAATTTGTTCCATCATTGCCATAAATGAATACACTGCTTTTTTACGTAAGTCTGTTGTGTGTAACATAATTAACGGCATACCATCATCTGCTTGATGTGTATCCAATCCTGTTAATCCTGCTAACGCACGTTTGAATGTATTCTTCTCGTCTTCAGTTAGTGTCTTCCAACTTGCAATATCTTTTGATACTTTAAATTCTGTTTCTACCCACATTTGAGAAATATTTTGACGCCAAAACATATTCGTCATATCTTCTTGGGTATTCCAATTGACGGCCTTCATTTATAAATCCTCCTTAATTACTAAAAAGCAAATCTCATTCGTTTAGAGGATAAGTTGAGAGTCATTTTTAAATTTTGACTCTACAAACTTCCTCCTTTTCAAAATTTGTTATCTTAAGTTTCTTAAATTAGATAGCACAGCTTGTACATTCTTCTACACTCAATAATTTGTTACGAGTATAATATAGCGATTTAAGCCCTTTATGGTGAGCATAAACATATAATCTTGATAATTCACGTGTTGAAATTTCAGAATTCACATATAAAATTGTTGAAATACCTTGGTCCACGTGTGTTTGAATCGTAGCGATTAAATCTATTAATTTCATTTGGTCAGTATTGAATGCTGATTTATAATACCACATTGTTTCAGGAGACAAGAATGGCATTGGATAAAATGTTTCAGCGTTACCATAAGTACGACGTTCAATTTGATCAACAATTGGCATAACTGAACTTGTTGCATTTTGTACATATGAAATACTTTGTGTAGGTGCAATTGCAAGTCTATATGCATGATATAAACCATGCTGTTGAACTTGTTCTTGTAATGCTTTCCAATCTTTAGCAGTTGGAATATCGATGTGATCAAATAGTCGTTTCACTTTCTCAAATTTAGGTTCAAATTCTTGAGAAGTATAAAACTCAAAGTATTTACCACTAGCATAATCTGATTGATCAAAGTCTTGATATACTTCACCACGTTCTTTCGCAATTTCCATTGAACGTTCGATTGAATAATAGTTCATCATCATGAAGAAAGTATTTGCAAAGTCTTTAGCTTCCTCTGATTCATATCCTATTTTATTTTTAGCTAAATAGCCGTGTAAGTTCATTACGCCTAGACCGACAGAGTGTAACTCACTGTTAGCTTTTCTCACACCTGGTGCGTTTTGAATATTTGCTTCATCACTAACTACTGTTAATGCATCCATACCTGTGTGAACAGAATTTTTAATTTTACCTGTTTCCATCACATTTACAATGTTTAAAGAACCTAAGTTACAAGATATGTCACGTTTAATTTCATCTTCGATACCATAATCATTAATCACTGATGTCTCTTGTAATTGGAAGATTTCTGTACATAAATTACTCATTTTAATTTGACCAATATTTGAATTGGCATGTACTTTGTTAGCATTATCTTTAAACATTAAGTATGGGTAACCTGATTGTAATTGTGTTTGGGCAATCATATTCAACATTTCTCTTGCGTCTTTTTTCTTCTTAACGATATTAGGGTTTGCAACCATGTCGTCATAGTATTTTTCTAAATCAATATCATCGAGTGTTACACCATATTCTTGTTTAACCGTATGTGGCGCAAACATATAGAAATCTTTACCTTCTTTTGCTAAATCAAAAAATTTAGACGGCACTATAAGACCAGTAGAAATTGTTGATAAACGTAAGTCTTCATCAGCATTTACCTTTTTAGTGTCTAAGAACTCTTCTACATCATAATGGAAGATATTTAAATATACTGCACCTGCACCTGGACGTTGGCCAAGTTGATCAGCATAGCTAAATCCGCCTTCTAATGCTTTGGCAACTGGTAACACCCCTTTGGCTACACCTTTAATACCTTTGATGGCTTCACCACGAGCACGTAATTTAGAAAGATTTATTGCTACACCGCCACCAATTTTACTTAATTGCTTGGCAGTAGAATCAATGAAATTGATAGAGTTCAAGCTATCATCTACCTCTAATAGGAAACATGATACTAATTCACCACGACGTGCGCGACCAGCATTCAAGAAAGTTGGTGTTGCAGGTTGATAACGTTGCTCGACCATTGCTAAGATAAATTGTTTCGCTTGCTGCTTATTACCGTCCGCTAAATATAGTGCAACGATTGCGACATGTTGATTATAATCCTCTAGATATTGTGATTTATCATTAGTTTTTAGCGCATAATCTTTATAAAACTTACTAGCAGACATATAGCTTGCAAATTCAAAGTTGATAGATTTTGCGAATTCAGTGATTTCAACTAAATCTTCTTCGCTATATTTGTCGAAGACATTGAAATAAAAATTATTATCTACTAGATAGTGTAAACGTTCAATCTCACTGTCAAAATAAATTGTTTTATCATGGATTTCTTCTAGATAAACCGCTAATGCTTCTTGATCTTTCTCCAAGTTAAAGAAACCATTTTCTTTACGTTTCGTAACTTCATTATTTAGTTCAATATGATTGTACTTTTTCTCGTTCATAATTTTCATTGAAATGCCCCACCTTATTTTTAAATTCAATAACATCTTTATTAGAACCTTGTACTTCAAACTCCATTAATAAAGGTACATGGTATTTTTCGGAAATTGTTCTACCCGCTTTCGCAAAGTTTTGTCCCCAATTACGGTTACCACTTGCCGCGACAGCGCGTAAATTATGATGATTAACTTCTAAAAACGATTGTACTTCTTTAGGTACTTCACCAAATCCAATTGTTCCCGTAACTAAAATATAAGGTTCTTCAAATGGATCTGTACAATTATCCTTAGTAATTTCCATTACATCTGAAATTTCACTTCGTTTAATAAATCTTCTTACATTACCTGAAAAAGAAAAATAAACTACTTTCATTGGAACGCCTTCTTTCGTCAATCCATAATATTAATTAAAAAGAAGTTCTCTTAATAGATAAGAAAACTTGCTAGACAATAAATACGACATATTTTAGACATTTAATTGGATGTCAACTAGCTGATGATTAATATACTAAAAGAAGTGACTTTCATTTCTAGCCACTACATGTAGTGTTTAGACTAAAATTTCGAGACTATTTCATCTATATGCTCGTTCGTATTAATAGTATTAAATTAGGAATTTCAACTTAAAATAAGTGTGAAATTGCCTTTAAAATGAATAATTTGTATAACACAAACTTTTTATACAACCACAACATGTTGTGGTTCGTTTCATGTTTTAATACTATATTCTGTGTTTCATTATACAGAATTGCTTTCTTAATTAAAAGTAACTATTTCGTGACAAAAGTTCGGAAAAACGTCTGAATGTGCATCAGACCAACTTAAATTAACGCAAATAATTATTTTTGAATATTTGATGTGTTTTAGTTGCATTTTTAGCAGCTAAATAAACTATTGAATTGTCGGCATTCTTGAAGTCCAATCATTTAAATTATCAATATATTTTGCGCAATTATTCAAATGTTAATTATATTTTGCTTCAAAAACACGAATATAACATTTGTAAAAAAATAGTATTTAACGTGTTTTTAATACGAACAGAACATTTGTTCGTATATAAATAATAATACATCTTGGTATTATTTTCAAGTATTCATGCATTAGCATTTGAATTATGCTACTATGTATACGGTAATTTATTACAAATGAGGCGATTAACCTTGAATCCAAAAGTTAAAGGTATTATTGCAATTTTAATTTCAGCTGTCGGTTTTAGTTTTATGTCAGTCTTTTTTAGACTCGCCGGAGATTTACCTGTATTTCAAAAATCCCTAGCTCGAAATTTTGTTGCAATGTTCATACCATTATTCTTCATATTTAAATATAAACAACCTATGTTTGGGAAATTAAGTAGCCAACCCCTTTTAATTTCTCGATCTACACTAGGCCTTATAGGTGTCTTATTAAATATATACGCTATAGATCATATGGTATTAAGCGATGCGGATACACTGATGAAACTTAATCCTTTTTGGACGATACTACTCAGTTTAATTTTTCTTAATGAGAAAGTTAGAAAATATCAAATCATTGCTATGATTGTAGCAATCTTAGGTATGTTATTTATCGTTAAACCAGAGTTTTCTTCAACAATGATTACTTCTTTAGCTGGATTATTTTCAGGTATCTTTGCTGCCTCTGCGTACACATGTGTTCGTGCATTAAGTAACAGAGAAGCACCATATACTATTGTTTTTTATTTTTCATTATTTTCAGTTGTCGTTTTAATACCGTTTTCAATCGCAACTTATGAGCCAATGACGACAATACAAATAATTTATCTTTTAGGGGCAGGTCTTTCTGCTGCAGTTGGCCAAATCGGTATTACACTAGCCTATAGTTTTGCACCTGCAAAAGATATTTCTATCTTTACGTATGCTTCAATCATTTTCACGGCTATATTCGGATTTATATTATTCGGTGAAACACCTGATTTCTATGCCCTTATCGGTTATGTCATTATTATTGGTGCAAGCTATTATATGTTCGAAAAGGCACGACGACAAAACCGCTATAACTAAACAACAATCTAACACTAAGGAGTGATTCAATTGACTCAAGGACGTCAAAAAGAAGAACTACAAGATATTACTTTATTAGGTAATCAAAATAATAAATATGAATTTGACTATACACCAGAAGTTTTGGAAACATTTGATAATAAACATCAAGGACGCGATTACTTCGTAAAATTCAATTGTCCTGAATTTACATCTCTTTGCCCAATTACAGGTCAACCAGATTTCGCAACGATTTATATTTCGTACATTCCAAATATTAAAATGGTAGAATCTAAGTCATTGAAATTGTACTTATTTAGCTTTAGAAATCATGGGGATTTCCATGAGGATTGTATGAATATCATTATGAATGACTTAATTGACTTAATGGACCCACATTATATTGAAGTTTGGGGCAAATTCACTCCACGAGGCGGTATTTCAATAGATCCATACACTAATTATGGACGCCCAAATTCTAAATATGAGAAGATGGCTGAACACCGATTAATGAATCATGATTTATATCCAGAAAAAATAGATAACAGATAAAAGATTAACTTAACCACTAAATTGTCAAACAATTTAGTGGATTTTTTCATTATTTGTGAGATTTTATTTAAATTTACTATTGCCTATTAGTGAATTAAAGCGTATTTTATTATTATCATTTAAAATTCCAAAAGAGTAAGATGATCTAAATAAAGCAACTTATTCTCATACAATTTTAAATCATCAACTCATTGACTGAAATTTCTAAAAATTTCTATTTTTAAGAAATTAATCAATTACACCTATCATATTCATGATTTTAAATTTCAGTCTTTAAAGAAAGAAAGGATTGGGATACATATGGCAACAAACAATTCCCATGAACAAGCTGTTCAAACAATACCTCAGCGAGGGTTCTTCGGACACCCTAGTGGTTTAGGAGTACTATTCTTTGTAGAATTTTGGGAAAGATTTAGTTATTATGGCATGCGTGCCATGCTTATTTTCTACATGTATGATCAAATTAAAAATGGTGGTTTAGGAATTGATCAAACGACTGCAATGTCTATCATGTCAGTCTATGGCGCATTAATTTACATGTCTTCAATTCCTGGTGCATGGGTCGCAGATAGACTATTCGGTACTAGAGGGGCAACCTTGATTGGTGCAGTACTCATTATCATCGGACATATTTGTCTAAGTTTACCATTCGCAATGTTCGGTTTATTTGCATCAATGTTCTTTATCATTATTGGTTCAGGCTTAATGAAACCAAATATTTCAAACATCGTTGGACGCTTATATCCTGAGAATGATACTCGTATGGATGCCGGTTTCGTTATATTCTACATGTCAGTTAACCTAGGTGCGCTTATCTCACCTATCATTCTGCAACATTTCCTAGACGTGAAAAACTATCATGGTGGTTTCTTAATTGCAGCGATTGGTATGGCATTAGGTTTAGTATGGTATATGATTTTCAATAAAAAGAATTTAGGTTCTATTGGTATGAATCCAACCAACCCGCTATCTTCTGAAGAAAAGAAAAAATATGGATTAATTGTAGGTATCATTGTAGCAGTCATTGCTATTGTACTATTAGTTACATATTTCACAAATACTTTATCATTCAATCTTATTAGTAATACGGTTCTAGTACTTGGTATAGCTCTACCAATCATTTACTTCACTACTATGATTCGAAGTAAAGATGTTACAGATGTAGAGCGTTCTCGTGTTAAAGCATTCATTCCGTTATTTATTTTAGGAATGTTATTCTGGGCAATACAAGAACAAGGATCAAACGTATTAAACATTTATGGTTTAGAACGTTCTGATATGAAAATGAATTTATTCGGTTGGACAACTAATTTCGGTGAAGCATGGTTCCAATCAATTAACCCATTATTTATTCTTTTATTCGCACCAATCGTATCTGCGATTTGGTTGAAAATGGGTAAAAAACAACCAAGCCTTCCAGTAAAATTTGGAATTGGTACGCTATTAGCTGGTGCTTCATACATTTTAATGGGACTTATCGGTATGAGTTATGGTGATACACACTTCTCAGTAAACTGGGTTATCCTATCATACGTTGTATGTGTGGTTGGTGAATTATGTTTATCACCTACTGGTAATAGTGCGGCTGTTAAATTAGCACCTAAAGCATTTAATGCTCAAATGATGAGTGTTTGGTTATTAACAAACGCATCTGCACAAGCACTTAATGGTACATTAGTTAAATTAATCAAGCCTTTAGGGCAAACGAATTATTTCATCTTCTTAGGAAGCGTTGCTATCGTAATTACAGTAATCATCTTAGCTTTCACTCCTAAAATTTCAAAAGCAATGAAAGGTATTCATTAATCACCTTTGTATTGTTAAAAGATGACATTTAAACAAAACAAATAATTATCTTTAAGCATCTTCATAGTAATTTTATAGCTATGAAGGTGCTTTTTTTATTTAAATTATCCTTATTGAGAAGATGACAAGGCATTTAAAAAAAATTCTATCTTGTCATTTCTTTGTATATCAACTAAAAAAATATAATGATAAATACTTAAGCATTTGTTTTACTCAAATTATAATTAAGCAAATAACATTTCGGGTAAATAAATGTTAAATCAGAGTAAATAAATGAAAGTAGGCATACGTATGGGTCAAAAATTTAATCATGGTGTTCTTTTTTACCATGAACATAGTGGTCTCAAAGATATATATGAAGGTTTAGGAGAAGTAACTAAATCACTTACTACTATGTGCAAACACCTATCAATTCAACTAAGTGAAAATGAAGGCGACATTATTAAGTATTGTGAAAGAATTAAAAATCAAGAATATAGTAGTGATGTTGATATCGTTTTTATCCTAGGTGGAGATGGTACAGTTAATGAATTAGTTAATGGCGTTTTAGCAAATGACCTAAATGTACCTATTGGAATTATTCCTGGAGGTACATTTAATGATTTCACTAAAACATTAAACTTGAACCCTAACTTTAGTAAAGCTAGTGAACAACTTAAAACGTCTCACTTGGAATCATATGATGTTATGAAAGTGAATGGCACTTATGTGCTTAACTTTGTGGGATTAGGACTTATAGTTCAAAACGCGGAAAACGTGCAAGAAGGTCGTAAAGATATCTTCGGTAAATTAAGCTATGTTGGTTCAACTGTTAAAACATTAATGAATCCAGAAGATTTTGATTATACATTAACTGTAGATGATAAAGAACTTAATGGTAATACCTCTATGCTAGTCGTTGCTAACGGTCCTAATATCGGTGGCAGTAGAATACCACTTATGGATTTATCACCTCAAGATGGTAAAGTGAATAGTTTCATTTTTAATAAACAAAATTTTACTATTCTCAATGATGTATTCAAAAAACGCGATAGTATGGATTGGAATGAAATTACAAACGGAATTGATCACATAGCCGGCAAACATATTACATTATCGACGGATCCAGTTATGAAAGTAGATGTTGACGGTGAAATTAGTCTTGAAACGCCAATTACAATTGAAGTTCTACCAAAAGCACTTCAGATTCTAACTTTTCCAGAGAATGCTGAACAATAAGAATTTATTATACTAATATAAAAGCGATTAAGGTTAATGATTGGATTATCATACCTTAATCGCTTATTTTAACTACTCCTATAGAAAGAATGCTTCTACATCTTTCCAACCGTTAACACGTTTAAAACGTTCTTCACTTACATTGTGAGACGCAGTAAAAATGATTGGTTCACCTTCAAATATTTGTAATTGACGAGGATTATCATCTATTAAATAATCAGTTTTCACTACATTTTTACGACCACAGAAGACAAATTGCTGCGGATCTAAAAATGGAAAGAATTCAAGTAACCAGTCATATTTATCATGAAATGAAGTTGGAACATCCATAGCTGCAGTAGCAATGTAAACATCATATTGCTCAGTCAATTTCTTAACGACTTCTTGTGCATGGGGCATAACAGTTAAGTTTCTAAAGAAGCCTGGCGCTCTTAAAATATCACGAACTAAACCATCATGCTCTGGTATTACATTTTTAAGCTTTTGTCCATTTAAAGACTCAACTGTAATTCCTAATTCCGTTTTTACGTTAACCGCTTCAATAATTGCACCTAACGTGTCTGCTAATACTTCATCCATATCTATTGCTATAGATTTTCTAGACATACTATCTCTCCCTTAATCATCACCTATATACTTCTAAAGTATAGCAAAAATTTAAAAGGGAGTGCTACAAGACATTTAGAATCTATTGTACCCCCCCTTGCATAATCAACTTATGATGTACTTCTAAAACTCAACTAATCATTTTAAGTTAAAGAGCTTACGTATTTGACCAACTTAATAATCAAAATGTTTTAATACATCAATCATTCTGTCATTTTGTTCTGGGAATCCGATTGTAATACGAACGCCAGTTGGAAACGGACGTGTGATACAACCCACTTTTAGTAACGCTTCATATAATTCTTGTGCTTTTTTAGTTGCAACAAATACAAAGTTCGTCTGACTAGGTAAAAAATGTTCACTTTGTGGTATCTCAAAGAATTTTTCACGTTCTTTAGCATTTTTAGCTGTAATATCTTTCAAATAAGCTTGATCTTCTAATGCTGCAATCGCTGCGTATTCTGAAATACGAGTGACATTGAATGGTGGTCGAATGATGTTCCACTTTTCAATAGCTTCATTTGTAGCTACGACATACCCTACACGCAACCCAGCTAATCCATATGCCTTAGAAAATGTTCTTAACAAGAATGCATTATCAAAGCGTTCTTGCAATTTCAATGTATCTGGATAATCTTCTGCTGTCACAAATTCAAAGTAAGCTTCATCAATCAATACAGGCACATGACTAGGTACGCGTTCTAAAAAGTGTTCCAATTCATCATGATTGAAATAGGTTCCAGTCGGATTATTCGGATTACATAACCACACTAAAGCAGTCTCTTCATCGACCTCTTTAATAATATTCTCTAAATCAAACCCACCACTTAGTAGAGGTACTTGAACAACTTCAGCAGATTCTACAATTGCATTATGATAATATTGTCCAAATGTGCCTTCACTTGTAACAATTTTATCTCCAGGCGTTAGCACTGCTCTTGAAATCATCAAGATGACTTCGTCTAACCCTGCACCAAATAGAATTCGAGAAGGATCCACGTTCAAATGTTCACTAATTGTCTTACGTAATGAAGGTGAGCCAGTCTCAGGATAATAAAATAACTCATCCAAATGTGCTTGAACTGCTTGCTTTGCTTTTGGAGAAGGACCGTATAAATTTTCATTTGAAGCAAGTTTATATAATTCTCCTTCTATACCGTGCTTTTCTTTAAGTGCTTGTGGTGATAATCCTGGTTGATATGCTGCTAATTGATTTAATTGTTGTTTCATTGCCAACCACTCCTTTTTCAAAAAATTAAAATGTTTATTTAATTATAAACCTGTTCCTCTAACATTGTTAAATTACAAGTCATTGACTAGTTAAAATTTATATTAACTTAATGTACACCATTCATCGCTCTCTTAACCATTGGAGAAATAGCTACTAAGATAACACCAATAAGCAGTGTAAACAATCCTGAGTATAAGAAGAACTCTTTCTCACTAATAATCTTAAATAATACAACGATTTGGCTATTGAGACTTTGTGCAGTGGCGTTACTGAGCATCCACAATGCCATCATTTGTGCAGAGAACTTTGCAGGTGCTAGTTTAGATGTTACAGATAACCCTACTGGTGAGATACATAATTCACCTAACGTGATTAAGAAGAAACTTAACACTAACCATATAGGGTGAATCAAATGCGCATCACTATTCAAAGGTATAATCATAACTAAATATGATAAACCTGCAAAGATGGCACCCAATGCAAATTTATATACTGTATTTGGATTATGTCTGCCTAATTTAGTCCATAAACTAGCAAAGACAGGTGCTAACATAATAATAAATACTGGATTGACAGACTGGAACCAAGCTGCTGGTATGTGGAAATCTAACACACCATTAGTCAATTTAACTAAGCTAAGTTCTGTCTTCTGGTCAGCAAAGTTAGCCAAAACGGTCGAACCTTGTTCTTGAATCATCCAAAATGCAACAGACGTAATAAACAACGGTATGTAACTATAAATTCTAGAACGCTCTTCTTTGTGCGTCTTATTACTTGATAACATATAAACAAAAATACAAATTGGTAACACGATACCTATAATCGTTACAATGACACTGAAACTAGATAAACTCAATTTTCCAATAAATTGCAAGATAAGTAGGATAATTGCGAAAATTATTACGACAGTACCAGTAATAATTGATAATTTTTTGATTTCTTCTTTTCGAAGTGGGTTAGGAACGCTTAAACCAGCCAATCCTAGATTCTTTTTATTTGTAATAAAATAAGTGACTAATCCGATGAACATCCCTATAGCTGCTACCGCAAAACCAAAGTGGAACCCTAGTCTTGTTTGTAAGTAACCTGTCGCAAATGGTGATAGGAAACTACCTAAATTGATACCCATATAGAAAATAGTAAAAGCAGCATCTAAACGTCTATCATTATGGTCATATAATTCACCAACTGTAGTTGAAATATTAGGTTTCAATAAACCTGTACCAATAATAAGAAGTAATAGTGCTATCATTACTACTGTTAAACTACCTGGTATCGTTAACATGATGTGACCAAACATAATTAATATGCCGCCATAAAATAATGCATGTCTTGTACCAATGATTCTGTCTGCTATCCAACCCCCGATGGTACCAGACATATAGATGAGTGCACCATATAATGATACGATTTGTAACGCTGTACCCTGCGGTAAGCCGAAGCCACCTTTACTAACTGAATAGTAGAGATAATAAGCTAGAATAGCTTTCATACCATAGTAACTGAATCGCTCCCAAAATTCAGTAAAGAATAGTGTACTTAAACCTTTGGGATGTCCAAAGAATCCCTTTTGAGGCACACTCTTAACAATTTCTTGTCTCGAATAATTTCTAGTATTCACATTCTCCCTCCTAAAAACATACACGCTTTTTGTGTATTTATAGAATAGTGTAATTAAAAATAATTCAGATTACAATTGTATTTACAAATTTTGCTCTGTAAAAAAAGAACAAAACAACGAACTCATGATTAATTCGTTATCTCGTTCCAACATTTTCACGTGACTATTTATTTTACTAAACCTTCTTTTTCAAGATAATGTTTCGCAACATTATACGGATCTTCATTTTTTACGGTAACTTTGTAATTCATTTCTTGCATCTCTTCATCTGAAATTTTACCCTTTAATTTGTTGAGCGATTTTTTAATTTCTGGATGTTGTTTTAAGAATTTTTCTTTAAACATTGGTGCACCTTGATATGGTGGGAATACGTGTTTATCATCTTTTAAGACTACCATATCATATTGTTTTAATTCTGCATCTGTTGAATATGCGTCAATTAAATTAATGTCACCTTTTTCTACTGCAGTATAGCGTAATTTAGGCTCCATTTTTTTAACATTAGATAAGTTGAGACCATATGCTTTTGCTACAGCTTTATAACCATCAGATCGATCATTAAATTCCATAGTGAACCCTGGTTTAATTTTATCTTCAACCTTTTGTAAATCACCAATTGTTTTAATATTATTTTCTTTAGCAAAGTCTTTCTTCACCGCTAAAGCATACGTATTATTATATTTCATAGGTTTTAACATCGTCATGTCATATTTCTTCTCTAGACTTTGTTTAGCTTGTTGATATACTGCATCTTCTTTTTTGGATTTTAAATCTTCTTTAGTTAATTCACCTAAAACTGTCCCTGTAAATTCTAAATATCCATCGATGTCGTCTGATTTTAATGCATTAAATAGGAATGATGTTTTACCCATACCATCTTTAACATCAACTGTATCATCCGTTTCATCCTCAATTAAAATTTTGTACATATTAGTAATAATTGAAGGTTCTGAACCTAATTTACCTGCAAGCGTAATTGTGTCACCTTTTTTACCGAAAAGTGGTACAACAATGACTAATAGTATAATAAGAATCATTGCACCTACAGTGATTAGTAGTTTCTTATAAGATAATTTCTCCATATAACGTAGTATTAAATCAAACATAATTGCGAGTAGTGCAGCAGGAATCGCTCCGATAAGGATTAGAGACGTATTGTTACGGTCAATACCTAGTAAAATTAAATCCCCTAGTCCACCAGCACCAATTAATGCGGCTAAAGTTGCTGTACCGATAATTAGAACCATAGCAGTACGAATACCGGCCATCATCACTGGCATAGCTATTGGCAATTCTACTTTAGTCAAACGACGCATCGGTTTCATACCAATACCTTTAGCAGCTTCAATAAGAGACGGATCAACTTCAGTAATGCCTGTATATGTATTTCTCAAAATTGGCAACAGTGCATACACAACTAATGCAATAATTGCTGGCACGCGACCAATACCAAATATTGGAATCATTAACCCTAATAATGCCAATGACGGAATGGTTTGTAATATAGCAGCAATATTCATAACGACTTCAGATAACCGCTTCGTCTTCGTTAAAGCAATCCCTAATGGCACGGCGATTAAAATTGCGATTAGCAGTGCAATAAATGAAATTTGGATATGTTCCAAGATGGTCGTAAGTACTTCGCCTTTACGATCATCGAGTGTGCTAAATAATTCGCTCATGCTTTAGCCCCCTTGTCGTTGTCTATCTCAGATAAATACTTAAAGATATCTTCACGTTTTAAGAGTGATTGCGTAGAGGTTGATATATCATTAACAATAACCGCTTCATGTTGGGCTAATGTAGAATAAACTGAACGTAATTGCACATCACTATTAATTTCCGGATAATCATGGTGTGTTTCTTTTTCTGTGAGTGGCGAAGTAATATTAAGATCTTTCAACTGTAAGCTTTCTTTATCTTGTTCTAAATGGCTTCCCATAAACTCTTCTACAAATTTATTTTTAGGTTGATTACGGAATGCTTGTGGTGTATCTATTTGTTCAACATGTCCATTGTTAAGTAAACAAATTCGATCACCTAACTTCATAGCTTCTTGAATATCATGCGTTACAAATACAATTGTCTTTTTGATTTTAGTTTGTAATTCTATTAAATCATCTTGTAGTTTTTCGCGACTGATTGGATCCAGTGCACTAAAAGGTTCATCCATCAATATAACTGGTGGATCTACAGCTAATGCTCTTACTACACCAACCCTCTGTCTTTGACCACCTGATAATTCATCTGGTTTACGATCTCGATATTTTTCAGATTCTAAACCAACCATTTCAAGTAATTCGTCAACACGTTGATCTATATCTTTATCTTTCCATTTTTTCATCTGTGGAACCTGTGCAATATTCTCTTTAATGGTCATATGAGGGAAAAGTGCGATTTGTTGCAACACATATCCAATATCCCATCTCATTTCATAAACAGGATAATCACTTATTGGTTTATCTTTAAAATAAATATAACCTTCACTTAACGGAATAAGTCTATTAATCATTTTCAAAGTAGTTGTTTTACCACACCCTGATGGACCTATGATTACAAAAAACTCACCCTCATTAATTTTAAAACTTACATCATCAACTGCCACATTATCCCCATAGCGTTTTGTTACATTTTTAAATTCAATCATTTAGTCACCTTCATTTGCTCTACTTATTCAAATAGTTTGCATTCTTATTCCCTATTTAAACATGTTTAATGAGGAATTCATATTAAATTAATCTAAATATAGAAATTACATTTAAAATTAATAATGTGACAATAGAATAAAGGTAAGGTTCGCTACAGAAATAGTAACAACCTTACCTTTCACTTTATATACTCGCTTTATATGAATGTATAATTTCTAAGAATTTTGGGCAATAATGTTTCAATTTATAGCTACCAACACCATCTATTGATATCATTTCTTGTTTGGATTCTGGCTTGTGTTTAGCAAACTCTTCTAACGTGTAATCAGAAAAAATACTAACCGGTGCAATATCCAATTTCTCACTTAACTTACGTCGAACTTCAACTAATTCACTGTATAATACTCGATCTACACCTTCAACTGTATTGATATAGACTTTTTCTTTGGATTTTTGTTTAAATGGTGTCGTAAATACTTTCTCTTTATTGTTAAGTAACTTTTTAACACTTTCATCACATATTAAGATTTCATCATTTTCGTTTAAAAACCCTTTGAAGCGCAATTCATCAATTAAATGACTTAATTCTGAAGTGGTATAATCTTTCATCAAACCATGTGTTGTCAACTTATCATAATCATTATATTTAATATAATCACTTGTTTCTCCACGCAAGACTTGAATGATTATGCTATAGCTTTCTTTTTGACGCATGCGTGCGATACAACTAATGATCATTTTAGCTTCTTGCGTCATATCATATGTTTTATTTTGTTGAATGCAGCTACTACATTGCCCGCACTCTTCTAATTTTTCGTTAGGTTCAAAGTAATGTACTACAGTCGCTTCAAGGCATTTTTTCGTTTTCGTGTATTGAATCATTTTAGTGAGTTTCTCACCCATTTTATCCTTATAATCTTCATCAGCCTGTGAAACTGTAATAAAATATTCATGCAATCCTTTATCACGTTCACTAAATAAAAGAATGCATTCACTTTCTAATCCATCACGACCTGCACGGCCTGCCTCTTGATAATATGATTCTAAATCACCTGGCATATTATAGTGTATAACGTATCTAACATTTGATTTATCTATCCCCATACCAAAAGCATTTGTCGCTATAACAACCCTCACTTTATCATATACAAATTCGTTTTGAGCAGTCTCACGTTCTTTATTTGTTAAACCAGCATGATAAATTGCCGAAGAAACATTGATAACATCTAATGCTTCTTGTAACTCCTCAACTTGTTTACGTGTAGAGCAATAGATAATTCCTGCTTGTTCTTTATGTTTCTGCACATAATCTACAACAAATTTCTGACGTTGATAGGTAGGATTCACTTTAAAAATAAGATTCCGACGTTTCGTACTTGTTTTTACTTCATCTCGTCTATCGATGTTTAATTTTTCCATAATATCTTGTTGTACTTCTGCAGTAGCTGTTGCTGTTAGTGCAACGATTGTAAAGTTTTGAGGTAACGTGAATACTTTCTTAATTACACTTTGATAGCTAGGTCTAAAGTCATGCCCCCACTTAGAAATACAATGTGCCTCATCAAATGCGATAAGATGAATATCAATTCGACTTAATAAACTTAAAAAATATTGATTATCAAAACGTTCTGGCGCAACATATAAAAACTGAATATGACCTTTCATTAAATCATCTTCGATTTCTTTTTGTTGCTTCTTAGTTAAACTACTATTTAAGAATGCTGCTTTAATCCCCATTGCTTTAAGTTGATCAACTTGGTCTTTCATTAAAGATATTAGTGGACTAATTACAATTGTCGTTCCACCTAACATTAATCCAGGAACTTGGTAGCAAATTGATTTACCACCACCTGTAGGTAATACACCTAAAACATTATGATGATCCATTATTTTAGTAATGATTTCTTTTTGACCAGGTCTGAACTTGTCATACCCAAAATAATGCGATAATGTTGCTTTCATACTTTACATTCCCCTTATTGCTCTTTTAGTTCTTCTAATTCACTCCATCTCGTGATGTCTGTTTCATATGTTAGTTCTAATTGTTCTTTCTCTTCATTTAATTCTTTGATTTTGGCATAATCAGCACTGGCCTCAATCATCTCTTCATCTATTTCTTCTAAGCGTGTTTCAGTTTGTTCTATACGATCCATTAAAGTTTCGTATTCTCGTTTTTTCTTATAAGACAACCCTGATTTTTTTCGCACCGTTGTTTTTTGTTTTGGTTGTTGTGCTTGTTTCTCTAGTGCAACTAATTTATCCTGCTCTTTCTTATAAGACTCATAATCTTCAAAGGCACCTACAATACGTTCCATCTTTCCGTCATGAATATACCAGTACTCTTGAGCGACTTTATTTAAAAAATAGCGATCATGACTAACAGTTATAACTGAACCACCGAAACTACTAATATAATCTTCTAAAATAGTTAATGTTTCTGTATCTAAGTCATTTGTCGGTTCATCCAGTAACAGTACATTAGGTTGATGCACGAGTAATCTTAATAAATATAAGCGTTTTTGCTCTCCGCCTGATAATTTGTATATCTTCTTACCATGTGTTGAGCTTGGGAACAAGAAACGTTCTAGTAATTGAGTTACAGAAATTGAAGTTCCATCCTTCTCTTTAGCCACTTCACTCTCTTCTCGTAGGTAATCAATCATACGTATATCTCTATCTAACGTTTCTTCTGTTTGTTTAAAGTATGCTACTTTTACAGTTTGGCCAATTTTAAGTGTGCCTGTATAATCGTTCTCTTCTCCGCTTAAAATATTTAATAACGTGGTCTTTCCAGCTCCATTTGGCCCAACTATACCAATACGTTGCCCACTTTGAATAACTTCAGTAATATCTTCAAATAATGTTCTGCCGTTAATTTGTTTTGAAAGTTGTTCCAACTCATACACTTGTTTGCCTAATCTTGAATACGCTAGACTCAGTTGCCCTTTATCTTGAACGTGTTGAGCTTGTACTTCTGATTCCAAATCATTAAAACGATTGATACGCGCTTGTTGCTTTGTAGTTCTTGCCTTGGCGCCAGCTCTCATCCAAGCTAATTCTTGTTTATATAAAGCCTTTTGTTTTTCTTGTTGTTTTTGTTCAATAATTTCATTTTCTGCTCGCATTGCTATGTAATCTTCATAATTACCTGGATAAGATTTTAATTTACCTCGATCTAATTCAATGATTCTACTCGCAATTTCATTTAAAAAGTAACGATCATGGGTTACGAACAATACAGTATGAGGGTACTGCTTCACATAATTAATTAGCCATGTTATGGATTCAAAGTCTAGGTGGTTTGTAGGTTCGTCTAATAATAATAAATCAGGTTGTTCAATAAGCGTTTTAGCTAGCACAACACGTTTTTGTTGACCACCTGACAGTTCGTTCACCTTTTTAGTCGTATCATTAATACCTAGTTTAGATAATATGGTTTTAATTTCAGCATTATAATCCCATGCACTATTTTGGTCCATAGCCTCTTGTGCTTCCATCATCTTTTGAAAATGCGCGTCATCTTGTTGTTGTGTATATGCATTAACTGCTTCTTCGTAAGCTTTTATAATTTGAAGAGTCGTTGTGTCTGAGGTAAGTACAGCTTGAAAAACAGTCATATCTCCATCTAGATCCTGCTTTTGAGAAGAATACCGTATACGATATTGATTAGGATGCGTAATATCAGCTGTATAATCATCATCTATATTCCCGATAACTTTAAGTAGAGTACTTTTACCAGTACCATTTATTCCAACCAATCCTATTCTTTCATGTTCAGAAATAGATAGGTTTAAATCATCGAAAATGATTTTATCCGCATATGATTTATTTAAGTTCTCTATTTTATACGCTTCCATGCATCTACTTCCTTTTCCAAATTGAAATATCGAATTTTTTAAATATTTTTGATAAGCTTAAATCAGTTCTATATATTATACACCTTTTTAGGCTTAAATGATACAAGGAGACAAGAGTTATGATTGACTTTTTCGAAAATTTACCGCCTTATATACAGGCGCTTTTAGCAGGTATTATTACTTGGCTACTCACAGCATTAGGTGCTGCTTCTGTATTTATATTTAAATCCGTAAATGAACGAATACTAACATCTATGCAAGGATTTGCTGCGGGCATTATGATAGCTGCCAGCTTTTGGTCTTTATTACAACCCTCTATTGACTATGGTAAAGATGGTAGTTTACCTGCTTGGTTACCTGCTGCAATTGGCTTTTTATTTGGTGGTATCTTTATACGTGTCCTCGATTCAGTTATTCCTCATTTACATCAAAGAATTGGCGATAAGAGTCAGTACCGCGAGGGTGTTAAGACTTCTTTAAGTAAGAATACATTATTAGTACTAGCTATTACGTTACATAATATTCCAGAAGGACTATCGATTGGTGTTGCTTTTGGTGGTATAGCAACTGGAAATAGTCAAGCTACATTTCTAGGTGCTTTAGGGTTAGCAATTGGTATAGGAATACAAAACATTCCGGAAGGTGCAGCATTATCTATGCCTATTAGAGCGGCAGGCGCGTCTCGTTGGAAAGTGTTTAATTACGGACAAGCTTCTGCGATTGTAGAACCTATCTTTGCTACTATTGGCGCTGCATTGATTTTAGTTATTACACCTGTTTTACCTTATGCATTAGCTTTTGCAGCTGGAGCTATGATATTCGTTGTTGTTGAAGAACTTATACCTGACTCACAATCTGGTAACAACACGGATTTAGCAACACTAAGTCTAATGTTAGGCTTTACAATTATGATGATTTTAGATGTAGCGCTTGGATAAAATTTGCAATTATCACAGATATTTAAATTAACTATTAATCAGCAATTATTTAAATTACAACATCATTTAAGACATGTATCTATAGCATCAACTATATATTGCAACTCAACATGTTGCACATAATCAAAATCATATTAAAAAAGACAATTTCTATTTATTTCAATAGAAATTGTCTTTTTTCATTAGTCTAAAAAATTTATATTATAGACTCTACTTGATTATTTTTGGTTCCCTTTAGGACCAGTTTTGTATTCATATTTAGACGGGTCAATTTTTTTAAAATCAGGATTTTTATAGAATCTGAGCAAGTCACCATTTAAGACATTGTCACTCATTTCTAAATCTTTCTCAACCTGTTTCTTATTCTTATCTAAATCTTTAGGTTCCGTTTCTAATAATTCATTAGTTTTATTAGAATATGCTTTACCGTTTACATATTTGTAATCTTTCGTAATGAAATCACCATTACGGAATGGAATTACATCATTATGATCTTTAGATAACATGTCAGTACCAAACATTAAGAAGTTTTTAGAGTCTATTCCTACTAAATGTAATATAGTAGGCATAACATCCATTTGACCAGCATATGTCTTATCTACTGTACCTTCTTTACCAGGAATTTTTAGCCAGAAACCTGTACGGTTTAAGTCCATAAATTTCGCTGGCGTAATCTTTTCACCTAATAATTTTTCCATCGCATTATTATGGTTCTCTGAAATACCATAATGGTCACCATAAATCATAATAACTGAATCGTCGTATAAACCTTTCTTCTTAAGATCTGTTACGTACTCTTCAAGTGCTTGGTCTAAATAATGCGCTGTTTGAATGTAACCATCAACAGTTGAATCACCTGTATTAGGTTTATCAATATCTGCATCTTCCTCACTCAATGTGAATGGGTAGTGGTTTGTTAATGTAATTAAGTGTGAATAGAATGGTCCTTTCATTTTAGATTGATATTCTGCTGACTCTTTAAAGAACGGTTTATCTTTTAAACCTAAGTTAACAATATTATCGTCAGACATATCATAATATGTTGCATCGTAGAACTTATCAATACCAAAATGTTTATAAACTTGATCACGGTTCCAGAATGTTTTGTAGTCACCGTGCATAACATCAGAAGTATAACCTTGCTTTTGATCTAATATAGCAGGTAATGATTGGTAAGTATTATCACCTTTTAATGAATACGCAGAACCTTGTGGTAAACCATAAAGGCTGTTATCCATTGTGAACTCAGCGTCTGATGTTTTACCTTGACCAGTTTGATGGAAGAAGTTTGGATAATATCTAAAATCTTCGTTACCTGTCGATAATTTATTTAAGAACGGTGTTACTTCTTTACCATTCACCTTTTTATTGATTAAAAATGTTTGGAAACTTTCTAGATGTATTTTAATAATATTTTTCTTCTTAGCAGCACCAAAATACTCTGAATTTGGTGTTGTATTTTTTTGTTTCGTGTAATTCAATACTTTAGTTAGGTCATCTTCAGAAGCCAATGCTTTTTGTTGGTTATTCTGGATCGTTTTAACGCCATCATAAACTGTAAAGTTATATGGACCTAAATACTTCACTAAATATTTATGGTCAAACGTACGTGTTAATAACTCAGGACGATCTGTTTCAGCAAAAGCTAAGTTCAAGAAGAATAATGCTACTGAAGCAGCCATTACAACCGGTACAAACTTTTTACTGAAAACACGCTTATCTAACCAACTTCCTTTGAAAATAAGGATAAATAGATAAATAATAGTATCTATAAAGTAAACAAAGTCATACCATTTAAATGATGCCCCAACAGCACCACCCATAGACTCAACATTCCCCGCTTGGTTAAGTGTACTAAATGTTAAAAAGTCTGAGAAGAATCTAAAATAAACTACATTTGCATATAGCAAGAATGATAGTAAAAATCCTCCAATAAAGATGAACCAATATGCTTTTTTTCCTTTAAAGAATAAGAACACACTTAAAATAAGCGCGATTAAACTATATGGATTCATCAATAGTATTAAGTTTTGAACTAGTCCTTTAACACCCAAAGAAAAATCAACATAATATGAAAAATACGTCTTCAATGTCACTGTAAAAACAGTCAGTAAGAAAAACGCAAAAAGACTTATTTTCTTTTTGTGTAAACTCATGTATGTTTCCTCCGTTTATAGTTATTCAACTTTGAAGAAATGTTAAAGACTTAACCGAAGACTTAAACACTTACTCAAATATGACCGTTATGCAATTACTTACTAATTTTTAAATTTCGCTATTTTAATTTATTAAGAATATGTCATACACATACATTAAATACAAACGATAATTCACTCTTACATATTTGTCCCAATGACGAACTATCCGTTAGTAATGCCTTATGTATACAATGTTGGATGCTATTCTATTTAATTATTAATAAAATATTAACAAATTATGAACTTTGTAATATTATTGTAATATTGCCCGTAGTTCAATATATAAATATATAGTATTTTTACTCATTTATCAAGAAAAAACATCTTTATATATCGACATCTCAATAGTTTGTCACAAATATATACAAGTATAATGATGACGCACTGATTTATTTATTATAGCTTCTTATATGATATTTTTAATCAGACTATAGACCTACTCAATCTATTAAAAAAACCGTTTAAATAAGTCGTACATTTAATTAATTATTAACAGTTATTTCATCATTTCTAATTGCATTCTGAATTCAATGCCGTGAAACAGTTGATTCATCCAATTGCTAAATTTTACAACATTTTTTTCAGCGGTTTCAATATCAATAAATTGGAATTTCAAACGTGACCCTTGTGGTTTCTGTGCAAGTTTAGTCAAATGATAACTCGCAATCGTTCCAATTTGAGGGTAACTTCCTATTGTATAATGATCGTTTAATAAGATAATCGGTGTACCATCTCTTTTAACTTGAATCGTTCCTCTTTTAACAGATTGATGTGCAGGCATATCATCGTAATATGCTTTTATCTTCTCACCATCTAATAACATACCAACACGATTTGATTTATTAGTTACTTTATATTCGCTTTTAATAAAATGGGATTGCGTTTCCTTATCAAAGTCTTCAGTACCTTTATTAGCGATAACATGAAACACGTCAGAGATATAGTTGAACGACAATGCATAACCATCAATACCCCAATCAGTAGTACGCTTTTCTTTTAGATTTTCAAACAACTTATGATGACGTTCAGTATATTCTCTTTTCATTTCAACTTCATCGCCATTTTCAAGTTTACGCCCGTGATAGCCACCAATGTGAACATTTAAATCTGTAGAATTCGAACCCAGCCAACTGTCTAATTTAAATCCTCCACCTATAGCAAGATATACACGTGACGTTTTATTTGTTTCTTTAAAAGATAACACATCATCTTTACCTAAAAGGTATAGTTTATAAGGTTTTACTCGCAGGTTTTGTGTATAAGCTTCAAAATTTTGACCTGTTAATGCAATTAAAGTAGGTTCAGTGAATCGAATTTTAGCCATAATATGTGTCATTTCAAGTGTTGCTTCATTCTTGTCATTAGCGACAAGACGATTTGCTATTTCATGACCTAGCGTGTCTAAAGCTCCACACGGAATAACACCTGCATATTCATATCTATGACGCCCGAAATCTTGGAAACTACTAAACAATCCGGCTTTTTCTATTATGATTGACATGGTTTAAATTCTCCTAATTCAATATCTTTGCGTTTTTCTGGTTTGAAAGTGACATTATCTCCTAATTTTAGCAGTGTAAAATCTTCTTGTTCAGGAGTAAACAACGTTATAGGCGTGTACCCTATCACTAACCAATCATTATATGTATCAGTTGTAACAATCCCGCATTTTTTCCCTTCAATAATAACTGAACCTGCAGTAACAAGTTTCTTCTTATTACTTGTATGATTAACATACAATGCTTCATTCATTCCAGTTAAATATGGAAAGCCAGGAGCATAGCCCATCATAGAGACAAAGTAAGCATTACCAGAATGTAATTGAATAAATTCATCTTTTGTTAATTCGTAATACTCTAGCAAATCCTTTAAATCGGGACCAAATTCATCACCATGAATAATAGGAATTTCATAGGTCGTGCTCTCATCTTTGTTCATTTCTAATTGTTTTATTTCTTCTTGTATAGATGTTACTAATGCCTTCATATATTGAAAAGGTGAAGTAATATTATGATGTTTAATCATATCTCGAGCATCATAGCAAATCATCATATCTGATTCAGTAGGAACAATTTCAGTTATAAATGGTAAATCTTTCTTTAATAAATGATTACGTACTGCGATTAACTCAGTTGTTACATTTTTAGATACATCTTTTTCAACCGCAATTACAATTGCTTGATCTCCCTGACTATAAATCTTCATAACTCCACCTCAAAATAATTATATTTAATGATGATAAAATATATTTAGAAAATCAACCACATAAGGAATGATTGAATTAATTAAAAAATAAATGAATACACATTGAATTAAAACGGTAACGGTTGCCACAATACGTGCCTTAATGAGTGCATTATTATTTAAATATCGATCTGCTAAATATTTACTTATCACATTTAAAATCACAATAATTACAACCCATAATATTGCCATAATTCACTCCGTTAGTTCGTTTTTATCAATAAATACGCATATATTTCCAATATTATTTTATAGATAAATAGACACATCGGCAACCTCTCGTAAACTATTTAGTAAATAGATACGTACCTGCTGATTATTTAATTTCTCACTGAGTTCTGTTTTAGTATAATTTTTGATTGAAAGTTTTCCTTCATCTATAAGAGATTGACGCATGCACCCCAATAAAAAGTCGTTGTCATAACTCGGCGTATAGCATGTACCATCTTCCTCTATCATGATATTACCAATATCAAATTCCAGAATTTTACCTTTTTCATCATATAATAATATTAAATCTGTCTCATGATCGTGTGTTAAATGCTGGCGTTCTGTAGTTTTGTTAATGATATATCGTTCGTTATAATGCGTTTGAACTTGCTGAAATTTAGCCGTAAATAGCGACTTTTGAGATAAAGGTTTAATTACATAATTCATATCGCCAGTTTTATCTATTTCTATTTTAAGTCGGAACGTGCCCTGTTGATGATTTTTTATAATCTTTTTTACAAGATGTAACCAGTTCTCCTTTGAAAAGGCATAACCCAAACGTCCACATGATTGTTGTATTCGATTAATATGATATTGAAGTCTTGGAATTTCACCATTTTCCAGACGCATCGTTTCAAACAAATTCATTTATAACATCTCCAATATCTTTGTTTTATCTCGAAACTCTTGTACTTCTTTTTCAGGTATAGAATCAATTGTAATACCTGCACCTACACCGTAATGAACTTTCTCATTTCGATACTCAAGCGTTCTAATTGGAATATTAAATATCATTTTATCATCCGGAGATAATAATCCAATTGTGCCACAATAAATATTTCTAGGATTAGGCTCAAGCGCTTTAATGTATGACATCGTATTAAGTTTCGGTGCGCCCGTAATGGAACCACATGGAAACAGCGCTTTTAAAATATCAGTCAAACTCGTTTCGGCTTCTAATCGACCCGAGACCATACTCGTCATTTGATAAACAGTCTTATAACTTTCTATAAAGAATGGCTTATTAACGTGTATAGTTCCTGGCTTAGAAATTCTAGAAATATCATTACGCAATAAATCAACAATCATTACATTTTCAGCACGATCTTTAAGAGAGTTTTTCAATATGTCATAATTCATCAAATCTTCATCTTTATTAATACTACGTGGCATTGTCCCTTTCATCGGTTTACTTACGACTACATTTTCTTGGTTATTAAATGCTCCTTTTTGAAAGAATAATTCAGGAGAAATTGAGGCAACTTTAATCTCTTCTACATCTAATAATGCAGTATAACCACCATTATTTGTCTGGGTTAAATAATAATATAAATCAGAGATTGGGTAATGGATATCACTAACTAAACGCGTTGTATAGTTCACTTGATACGTTTCTCCATCAGTGATTGCGTCTTGAACTTGTTTGATCTTATCTTGCATTTCTGCATCACTCTCCAAAAAGCGAAACTGATGTTTAGGTATGTAGCTTTGTGAAAGATTGTTAGACAGATGTTTAGCCATATTAGGATTGAAACTATATGCAAGAGCTATGACTTGATTATTATCCAATTCATGCGTAGCCATTTCCTGATTAAAAAATTTTGCCGCTTCATATGTAAGATAAAGTGCTACGTAACGTCCGTTTGATTGTTCATCTTGAGCAAAGCGAACTACTGCACCGATGTCATTCAAAGTGTAAGCCACCTTTTTAGAGGCATACGTGCCAAAATTCAATGCTACTGTTTCAAAATGGTCAGGTGTCGTATAGTATCGATAATTAAATGCGATTTTCATAGTCTATCCCCACTTTTTCTAAAAATAGTCGTATCTGTTCATGACCATATTCACTTAAAATAGATTCAGGATGATACTGAACGCCATAAATAGGATATTTATTATGTTCAAAAGCCATTATAATCCCCTCTTCGTTATAAGCTGTCATATTTAAAACGGTAGGAATATGATTTTTATCTGCAATGAGTGAATGATATCTCATTACTTCAAACGATTGAGGTAGTCCTTTAAATAGTCCAGTTCCTCTATGAGTTAACGTTGTGGTATGACCGTGAACCGGCTTTAATCCATGAATAATAGTACCTCCATAATATTCATAAATAAATTGGAAACCTAAACAAACACCTAATATAGGAATTTCACCCTCAAATTGATTCATAATTTCAATTAAAATTGGATAGTCACTAGGTTTACCTGGACCTGGCGAGATGACAATTGCCTCTACGTTAGATGACCTTAATAGATCAACGGAAACGTCATCTACCTCGTATACAACTATCCCTTTATCAGTTTCTGTCTTAAAATAATCTATTAAATTATATGTAAATGAATCTTTATTATCTATAACTATAATCATTTATGTCGCTCCAACTCTATGTTAAATAACTTCATCTATAACCTTATTATAATTAATAATTTTTTGAAAATGTAAGGGTTTACTATTTATATTACTTTAAAATATAGCTTGATTTTAAGAAGTGAATATATTACGCTAACTAGCGTACTAAAAACTCAAAAGAGGTTCCTAGCTGAAACCCTCTATAAAAAACTAGACAATAATCGAAATATTTAGTTTGAAGGTAACATTACTTTTATATAACTAGTTGAAATGTTTCTAAGTCTATCTTTTTTATAGAGATAGACTTTTTTTATGTTCTCATGGCTAGGTTAGAGACAGCATAAAGTATGATCTAATCTTTTCAAAAAAGGAGAATATTCATGACAAATCAAAATTTAAACAAGGACAAAGCCATTGTAGTATTTAGCGGGGGGCAAGATAGCACAACGTGTTTATTTTACGCTAAAAAACATTTTAAAGATGTTGAATTGGTAACATTTAATTACGGTCAACGACATGATGCAGAAATTGAAGTTGCTACACGCATCGCAAAAGAGCAAAATTTAAAACATCATATTTTAGATATGTCACTATTATCACAATTAACTCCAAACGCCTTAACACAACATGATATGGACATTGAAACTGGTGAAGACGGTATTCCAAACACGTTTGTACCAGCACGTAATTTATTATTCTTATCATTTGCTGGTGCATTAGCTTATCAACGCAATGCCAAACATATTATTACCGGGGTTTGTGAAACGGACTTTTCAGGTTATCCAGACTGTCGTGATAGCTTTATTAAATCAATGAATGTAACGCTTAGTTTATCTATGGATAAAAACTTTGTTATTCATACCCCTTTAATGTGGTTAGACAAAGCACAGACATGGGAACTTAGTGACGAATTAGGTGTTCTAGATTATATTCGACACAATACACTTACATGCTATAACGGTGTTATTGGTGATGGTTGTGGAGAATGTCCAGCATGTCAATTAAGACAACGTGGTCTACAACATTATTTAGAAATAAAAGGAGCGAATTAAAATGATTCAACAACTTTATCCGTCAGTTACCCACCCCTATAGTTTTGAACTTAATAAAGATTTTAATTTTTCAGCCGCGCATTACATTCCAAGTGAAGATGCCGGTAAATGTATGAGAACACATGGACATACTTACTTTGTTAATTTAACAATTGCAGGGGATAAACTTGATCATAATGGTTTCTTAATCAATTTTAGTGATTTAAAAAAACTAATCCACGACCAATTCGATCACTACTTATTAAATGATTTACCTCAACTTAAAGATAAGAGTCCTTCAACTGAAGTTGTAGCTCAAACAATATATAAAATGGTCCAAACTCATCTACAAAACTGTGATAATCAACCTCAATGTGTTCAAGTTTATCTACGTGAAACGCCGACTAGTTATGTCGTATATCGCCCAAAGGAGTATAAATAATGGCTGCTAAAATTCCAGTACTAGAAATTTTTGGACCTACGATTCAAGGTGAAGGACGTGTTATAGGTCGCAAAACGATGTTTGTTAGAACTGCAGGCTGTGATTATCGTTGTAGTTGGTGTGACTCTGCTTTCACTTGGGATGGAAGTGCTAAAGAAGACATTCAGTTAATGACAGCTGAAGAAATATATAATCAACTGAAAAAAATCGGCGGTGACTGTTTTGATCACGTTACGATATCTGGAGGTAACCCAGCACTAATTAAAAGTATACAAGATTTAGTGGATTTATTTGAAGAAAAACAGATATACACTGCTTTAGAAACTCAAGGAAGTAAATTCCAACCATGGATGAGACAAATTAACGATTTAACTATAAGTCCTAAACCACCAAGCTCTAATATGAAACCTAACATTGACATATTAGATAGTGTAATCGAACAATGCATTGAATCAACACTTAATTTAAAGGTCGTTATTTTTGATGATGATGATTACGAATTCGCCAAAATGATACATCATCGCTACCCAAACATTCCTTTTTACTTACAAGTAGGTAATCCCTACCTAGATGATGATGTTGACAACCATACAGAGAAACTTTTGAATCGATATGAAGCATTAGTTGATAGAGTGATGGCTAGTAATGCTATGAACCAAGTTTATGTTTTACCACAGTTGCATACGTTATTGTGGAGTAACAAAAAAGGTGTTTAATAATTACTTTATAAATGAAAAATATTTTTTAAGTGTTTTGAAATGATTAAGTTTGTTTTAATTGGTATAATGTTCTAATGAACTATGTGAGATAGGAGTACAGCATGATTATATATGTATTAATTAATATCGCCGTAGTGCTTGGTGTACTCGGCTTTGACTTATATAAGCACCAATTCAAGCAACTTAAATTTAGCTCCGTATTAATAGCAATAACGATTAACGCTTTAATTAATGCTATCGTCATCGACAAATTTAATTTTATAACATTATGCTCAATCGCTTTTTTTATATGTTGGTTGGGACTTCAATATTACTTGAATCATCAACACTATACACTTGTTATTTATGAGTATAAATCTATTGCCTTGATATTTTCTATCATAATAAGTTGCTCATTATTTATTACCTATGGATCAAGTGATCAATCAATTTACATGTCTGTTCCATACTTAGCGCCAACAATATTCTTAATAGGTGCTAGTGCGATATTTTTAGGTACTTTCTCTAGAGGAGAACTTGGAATTTTTAAATTTATAAAAAAGCTTAAATTTCCAATTACTATAGGCTATATGCTTATTATAATTTCGATTGTATTATTAACTATTTTGACACCATTCTGGTATATCTTCTTAATCATTTACATTCTTTTAGGTATCTATCTAGCATGGCAACTTAAAAATACTAATTTAAAACCTCATATAGAAAATAATTAAACGCTTGAAGTTTCATCATTTAAAACTTCAAGCGTTTATTTTGATTTTTATTAATGTACTTTTTCTTTCTCTTGCTCTACTACTTTGAGATCGTGCGTTGGTTCTTTTAAATTTGATGCTTGCACAATATATTTAGGTCGTTGCTTAACTTCATAGTAAATTCGTCCAATATATTCACCTACTACACCAATAGAAATCAATTGAATTCCGCCAATAAGTAATACCGCAGCTATCGTTGTAAAATAACCAGGATTATTAATGCCATTGACCATTATACCTATCAGCAGATACAAGATATAAACGATACTTAAACTGAATATCGTCATTCCTAGATAAATCATCGCACGTAAAGGTTTATTATTAAATGAAATTAGCCCATCAATACCATAATTTAATAATTTAGTGAATGTCCATTTAGAATGACCCGCTTCTCGTTCTACATTTTGATATGTAAAGATTTTAGTATTATAACCAATCCATTCAAATAAACCTTTTGAAAAGCGGTTATATTCTTTAAGAGAAGCCATTGCTTTAACTGCACGCTGACTCAATAATCTAAAGTCACCGACACCGTCTATGAATTCAATGTCTTCGACAAAGCTATTTATCAATTTATAATATAACTTAGTCATTGACTTACGGGCTATGTTCTCTCCTGTTCGATCTCGCTTAGCAATAACTTGGTCATACCCCTCTTGGAATCCTTCTATCATTTGTGGAATGAATTCTGGTGGATGTTGTAAATCTCCATCTACCATCACCACAGCATCACATTCCACACTATGTTGAAAACCAGCTATCATTGCTGATTCTTTACCAAAATTTCGGCTGAAAGAAATATATTTAACATGTAGATCTAAGCTTGCTAAATATTGAACATGGTCGATTGTGTTATCTTTACTACCATCGTCGACAAATAAAAGGTCATAATCATACCCTTTGTCCAAACTATCTTTCATCAAAATTTCAGTCAATTTGTCGTAAGTTTTTGTTACGACTTCACCTTCGTTAAAACAAGGCACAATGACTCTGATTTTCATTAAATTACATCCTTTTCATCATTCTTAGTACTATTTTATCAATAAAATAAATAACTATTCTACTAAAAACTATGCAATTAACAAATAATTAATAAAAATTAAATAAAAAATATACAATCATTTTATAATTTTCAATGTCTGATTCCATTTAATAGAAACCAATTTATTTCAAATCACCTATACTCACTTCATCAGGATCTTTACCTTGACGCGCATTGCGATTTAAACTATCTATTTCAGCTATTTCTGTTAGTTCTAGGTTGAAATCAAATATATCATGATTTTCTCTTATACGTGATGGTGTTTTAGATTTTGGAATGACAACACGATTATGTGCCACGTGCCAACGTAATACGATTTGCGCTGGTGTTTTATCATACGCTTTTGCTAGTTTTGTTATAGTAGGATCGTCTAACAATCCTCTGTTTCTCATTAATGGCATCCATGCAGTAACTACTATATCATGCTTATCACAGAAATCTTGGACTTCCTGTTGATTAAAGTAAGGATGTACTTCAATTTGATTAACTTGTGGTACAATATTAGTTTCACGCATTAATTTTTCTAAGTGATGCACTTTGAAGTTACATACTCCAATTGCTTTTATTTTACCTTCTTCATATAATTTTTCTAATGCCTTATATGTTTCAATATAAAGTTCATTTTTTTCGCAAGGCCAGTGAATTAAATATAAATCGATATATTCTAAACCTAAATTATTTAATGAGCGATTAAAATACTCAAGTGTACTATCATAACCTTGATGGTCGTTCCATAGTTTAGTTGTAATAAACAAGTCTTCACGAGGCACTCCACTATTTTTTAGTGCTTTACCGAGTGCTTCTTCATTGTTATAAAAATATGCTGTATCAAATGCACGATAACCATCATCTAATGCAGCTTGAATCGCTGTTTCCATTTCTTCATCTGTAACCTTATAGACACCTAAGCCAAGTCTCGGCATCGGATAACCATTGTTTAAAATTTGTGTGTCATTTACCATAATATCTTCTCCTAACGTTCTTGATAATTTTAATCTAGTAGTAATTAGGATAACTCTAATAGAGTCTATTGAACAATTAAAAGGACTGGAACTGAATTCTTTAGAATTCGTTGTCCCAGCCCTCAAAATTGAAAAGAGCTGAGAAACACTTCATTTAGAGCGCCTTCTCAGCTCAGTCAGCTTATGCAAATTTGCGATATAGCTTTGTATAATATTAATTCATCCAATACTCTTTAAATTATTCACGACTTTCATCGCTATTATCTTTTTTATCTTCACTTTCATCTTCGTCTTTACCGAATGTTGGTCTATTATTGATGAACTCATATTTAAGTACAACCCAAACTAGTTGATGATTGTCCATTTCAGACACAATCCAACGATCATATTGCGTATCGATATGATCTTCAACTTGTAAATTAGTGTTGTGGGCTTGGAGCCAACCACCTATTGTATCAATGTCTTCTGAATCTTCAAATTCAATGTTGAATTTTTCATTGAGGTCATCAAGAAGGACACGTCCATTAATCTGATACGTATCTTCACCAAGTTTAACGATATCATTTACTTCATCATCATCAAACTCATCACGTATTTCACCGACAATTTCTTCAAGAATATCTTCCATTGTTAAAATACCAGCTGTACCACCGTACTCATCAATAATTAAACTGATATGTACGTGTTCACGTTGCATTCTAACTAACGCATCACTAATGGGAGTTGTCTCTGAAATCATCGGTAATTCATGGATATAATTATTGATTTTGATAGGTTTTCCAGAAGCATACTCTGTTAAGAATTCTTTAACGTTAATGAAACCTTTAATATGGTCTTTGTCTCCATCCTCAGTAATGGGGTAACGTGTAAATTGATGTTCTTTAATCGTCTCTAATAATTCGTCAACATTAAATGGTTCATTTAAAGTCACCATCTGAGTACGTGGTACCATGATATCTTTTGCATGTCTCTCATCAAATGAAAAGATATTTTGCATATAGTTTAATTCTGTTTGATTGATTTCTCCACCATTATAACTGTTGTTAATAATGATCTTAATTTCCTCTTCTGACATAGCATCAGTTTGAGCGTCTGGATCAACACCCAACATTCTAATTATCACACGTGCTGAACCATTCATTAACCAAATCAAAGGTTTCATTATATTACCGAAATAGTACAATGGTCTAGCGTAAGTTAGGGCTAATTTTTCTGTATGTTGAATTGCTATAGATTTCGGTGCTAATTCACCTAATACTACGTGTAAGTAAGTCACTACGATGAATGAAATTACAAATGAGATTGTTGTAGTTAATGCATCAGGTAACTGTAATAAGTTAAATAGAGGATGCAACAATTTTTCAAATGTTGGTTCCCCTAACCAACCTAATCCTAATGAAGTAACTGTAATACCTAATTGACAGGCTGATAAATAATAGTCCAGATTCGCAATCATCTTTTTGACAATTTTAGCGCTACGATTACCTTCTTCAGCTAATTGTTCAATACGCGTTGAACGTACTTTAACTAATGCAAATTCTGAACCTACGAATACTGTTGTTAATGCTATTAATAGAAAAAATATTACTAAATTTATTATGGTCACTGTATCCAATTAATTCCCTATTCCTAGGGATTCACCTCCAAATAAATGTGTCCCATATGGGTAACACGAATTTAATTCGTAATGTGCTTTGACGATATAAAAACATGTTAAGGCCTTCCCATTGCGACACCCCCGAAAAAATGTATTACTTTTATTTTATCATATATTAATTACCAATAGTTGATTGTAACGCTTTTGATTAAAAAGTTACAACTTATCATTAAAAACTAATATTGCGTAATAGTCAAGAGAGGACTACACTAAAGCGCTTGGAAGTCACAAAGCATAAATTCTTTATCACTAAAACGCTTTGCTTCCTATGAAATACTCTCATATGTCTACCCATTTTTACATATTTTAATGACTCTATATCAATTTGAAATGATAATGTTTTATTATCACTGTAATTTATGACTAAGACAAAAATGAAGCAAGACATAATTCATAATAAATTCATTATCTTGTCTTAATCTTGATAATATAGACTCCTCGTCTAGTTATGAAGAATAAATTAAAGTATTAAAAAAATCTCTCGCCCAATTATTAGGGCAAGAGATTTTTATTTCTATTCATCCATAGCTTTTGAAGCTTCAATTTCGTTTTTAGTTACTTTTGGTTTCAATAAACCATACATAATTGCTGAAACAAGTGTACCTACAATTAAAGCAATTAATGTTTGTAAGATATGACTAAAGTCAGTCGCTGCAATAACAATGATACCACCGTGTGGTGCATTGATTCTTGAACCTAATGCTAATGCAATTGCACCACCTACACCTGAACCTACCATCATTGATGGGATCACACGTAATGGGTCAGCTGCAGCAAATGGAATTGCACCCTCAGTGATGAATGATAAGCCCATAACATAGTTTGGCACGATAGAACCACGTTGTTCTTTAGTGAATTTACGTTTAAAGAATATCATTGCTGTTGCGATTGCTAATGGTGGAATCATACCGCCTACCATTGCTGCAGTAATTGGTGTGGCATTTCCTTCTGTCAATGCTGCTGTAGCGAATACATATGCTGCTTTGTTAAATGGTCCACCCATATCGATAGCCATCATTGCACCGATAACTAAACCAAGTAATACAATATTTGAACCTGATAAGCTATTTAATCCATTTAATAATAAGTTATTTAACCATGCTGCTGGCGGGTTAAATGCATAAATCATTAATAAACCAGTGATAGTTACACTTAATAGTGGATAAATTAACGTTGGTTTTAAACCTTCAACTGCTTGTGGTAAGCCACGTGTAATATATTTAATACCTTGTGTTAAGTAACCTGCTAAGAAACCTGCAATAATACCACCAATAAATCCAGAACCACCAGAAATTGCTAACATACCGCCAACTAAACCAGCTGCGAAACCTGGTTTATCTGCAATACTACGAGCGATGAAACCTGATAAGATTGGAATGATTAAGGCAAAGGCACTCTTATTACCTATATTCCATAATTGTTCTGCAAAAGCGTTGTGCTCAGAGCTTTTAGGGTCAAATGAGTTAGCCCCGAATAAGAATACAATAGCCATCAAGATACCACCAGCAATTACTAAAGGTAGCATATTTGATACACCGTTCATTAAGTGTTTATAGAACGCTTTACCAAAGCTTTGTTTCTCATTACTATCACTATCTGCAGATTTAGAGTTACCACCACGTGCTACAAATGGTTTACGACTTGTATCAAGTGCTGTGTTAATAAGTTCTTCTGGTCGTTTGATACCATCAGCAACTGGTACTTCAACTACGTTTTTACCGTCGAAACGATCTGTTTCAACATGAACATCTGCAGCTACGATAACACCTGTCGCACGTTCGATGTCTTGTTGAGTTAAATGGTTTTTAATACCGCCTGAACCATTTGTTTCAACTTTCATTTTAACGCCCATTTTATCGGCTTGTTTTTTCAATGCATCGCGAGCCATATAAGTATGTGCGATACCTGTAGGACATGCTGTAACAGCTATACATAAGGCTCATTAGTATCTGTCGTATTTGCAGAACCACTTGTCGCACCAGCGGTCGCTGCCTCTTGTTCTTGTGCTTCTTTTTCCTCTTCTTTAGTTGCTTCATCATCCGCATTATCAATAATTTGAAGCACTTCTTCAGGAGAGTTAGCATGTAGTAAGCTTTCTCTCACTTTATCATCCATTAAAATACCAGATAATTTAGCTAGTGCATCTAAGTGTGTTTGTGCGCCACCTTCTGGAGCAGCAATCATAAAGAATAAATGTGCTGGTTGACCGTCTAAACTTTGGTAATCCACACCTTCCTTAGATTTACCAAAAGCAATGGCTGGAGATTTTACTGCTGCTACTTTTGCATGAGGAATAGCAATTCCTTCTCCAATACCTGTTGTACTTTGTGATTCACGATTATGGATTGCTTCTTTAAATTGAACAATATCACTTAACTTGCCAGCTTTATCTAATTGATTCACTAATTTATCAATGACACCATTTTTATCAGACGCTGATAAATCCATAGCAATTGTATCTTTTGTTAGTAATTCTGTTATTCTCATTAATTTCACTCCCCATCAAGTACTGTAATAGTAACCTGTGATTTAATTTTTTCTATATCTTCTATTGTCGCTAAATCTTCAGTAAATGCCGTTGCTGTCCCAGAAGAAACAGCTTGTTGAAATGCATCTTCAAGTGATAATCCAGATTCAAGACCTGCCACCATACCAGCAACAGTGCTATCTCCTGAACCAACCGTATTAACAACTTGTCCTTTAGGATTTTGAGCTTTTATACTACGTGCTTTATCTATATAAATTGCACCATCTCCACCTAAAGATATAATGACTGATTGTGCACCTTCTTTTAAGATTTCACGACCATACTTAACAACATCTTGGTCACTCTCAACAGTCATATCAAACATTTCTTCTAATTCATCTTTATTAGGTTTAATAAATAATGGTTGATATTTTAGCACTGTGTTAACTAAATCTTTTTCAGCATCAACCACCAATTTTGCACCTGTGCTTTGAGTTATTTCTGCAATTTGAGCATACGCATCACTTGGAATACTCTTAGGTACACTACCAGCAACAATGACTGTATCTTCCTTTGTTGTCTGTTTAATTTGATTTAATAATGCTAGGAATTGGTCATCAGTAATAGACGGTCCAGGTGCATTAATTTCAGTTTCGTCACCAGATTTAAGTTTTACATTAATACGTGTATCACCATCAACTTTAATAAAGTTCGTTTTAATTTGACTTTCTTCTAATGTCTGAGCAATAAATTCTCCAGGAAAACCTCCAGCAAATCCTAATGCTGTAGATGGTACACCTAGTGTTTTTAAAACACGAGATACATTGATACCTTTTCCACCTGCAAATTTATAAGTAGATGTCGCTCTATTTAACCCTTTTATTTCAAATCCATTAGTAAACATAATGTAGTCAATAGATGGATTGAATGTTACTGTATAAATCATGGTTACCCTCCTATAAACACATACTTCTCTTTATATTGTTCAAAATATGAAAGTGCTATTGTTTGCTTTGAAACCACCATTTCAACATGGTTTTGACTAATTGGCACATGTGCAAAATAAACTTCATCTATTTTTGAATGATCAAGTAAAACATATGATTGATTTGCTTGTTCCATGGCCTTCTCTTTTATTAGTGCCTCTTTTTCATCTGGCGTCGTAAGACCATATTTTAAATCTAAACCATTCATTCCTAAAAAAGCCTTATCAAAACAATAACGACTCAAGGTATCAAGTGCACTAGCACCTACTGTGGCAAATGTTGTTTCTTTAACCTGTCCACCTATCATCAAAGTTTTGATGCCTTGGTTAAGTAACTTTTCAACATGTGTTAACCCATTTGTAACCACTACAATATTTTGTGCTTTAATGAATGGAATCATTTCAATCGTTGATGAACCAGCATCCATAAAAATGCAGTCATTATCTTCGATGAGTTTTGCAGCAAATTGACCAATCACTCTTTTTTCTTTTAAATTTTGCGACAATTTATCCGACAGAATTGGTTCATTATTTCTATTACTATTTAATGTTGCTCCTCCATGAACTCTTTGAAGTCGACCTTGTTGTTGCAATTTCGATAAATCTCTTCTAACAGTTGAAGCGCTGCAACCTGTTCGCTCTATTAATTCTTGGAGTGTGAGAAAATCTTTTTTCCTTAATTCCTGAAGTATTAAGTCATGTCTTTTTTCAGAAATCATGTAACCACCCCGCTTCAACTCACATTATAATGTGTACGCTTACACTTTTCAATCACAAATTGTCAAAATCAATCAAAAACATTCATTTCGGTTTAAAAATTAACAGATATTACACAATTTGTCATCCCATTTGTAATATCTGTCACTATATTGCTATTTTTGAGTAATGTCTTCTACTTGTGCATTTGTCATTGAAACAAGATCTTCAAGTTGTAACACAATTTGAATTCCTCGTTGTCCACCACTCACGATAATTTTTTCGCGTAAAGAAGCAGATTGATCAATTGTAGTTGGAAATAAATGTTTCATACCTACTGGAGAACAACCACCTCGTATATAACCTGTTACTTGTTTCAAATTATCTAATGGCATTAGCTGTAATTTCTTTTCATTAACGACACTTGCCGCTGCTTTCATATCTAATGACTCACTGACTGGAACTACAAATACGAAATGATCATGTTCAGCATTTTCTAATACAAGTGTTTTAAAAACATCATGGACATTTTCACCGACTAATTCTGCAACGCGTTCACCATCCATATGCCCATCTTCCAATTCAAATGTTTTGACTTCATAATCTATTTTGGCTCTGTCTAACATACGCATCGCATTTGTTTTCTTATGTTTCATACACGTTCACCTCAAATTCATCTTTAATTATAATCTTACTACGCTTTCTATGAAAAATAAAAAGAGCGCTCTTCTCTATTATAAGAAAAGGCGCGCTCATTGTGCGTTATTAGATAAGGCTTCTATTTTACCCGTTTTATTTACTGCAATATTACTACTTTGTGATTGATGGTTTGGATTCAATTGATACGTAATATCTTGATTCGTTTCACCACTACGTTCTAAATTGACCACTTTACCATATTGATGATTCGTATAATTTTGAGCAATTATTCTACATTCTTCAGAAGAATATTCATGCTTATTACTATTTGCATTGTCATGGGAAGTGGAATCTATTTTATTATAGTGTGTTTCCATTTTGCGTTCATCGGAATTTTTCTCTGATGCTTTAGCTGTGTGACTTGTAGTAATATCTAACATTTTTTCAGTTGCAGAGACACTACTCATCTTTGAAAATGTAGAAATTGTCTGATGCACTTTAGCTAAGGCATTTTGGTTTGTAGCTATAAATAATAAGAAAGCTAGACATAACGATAAAATTACAGCCACCATACCTAAAAGTATGTTTTTTAAATTCATCTCCTTACCCACATTTCTCTCTAAATTTTTATTTATCTTAACATATATAGAGAGTAAAAATAATTATGTAGACTGCAATTTAAAATAACTGTAATCTTTGTAATACTTCTATTAATAATCGACGCTATATTGTTACAATTTAACAACATAAATTTAAAAACAAGCAATGACATCGTCAATTTTTCAATTAAAAACGAATGATGTCATTGCCTATTTCATTTAATATTCATATTATCTCTTACTTATCTATTCTATGGTCTTTACTTCGTTGTGTGTTTTCGACGTCTCGTTGCTTGCAGTGCTTTTTCAACAAAAATAATCACGATACCGAACAACATAACTATGATTGCCATATATAAAGGAAATTCCACGTTAACATCAAATAAAGCGCCTGCTACTAATGGACCTACAAAGTTCCCCATACTAGTAAATGTGGAGTTTAATCCACCCGCAAAACCTTGACGATTACCTGCAATGTTAGAGAAGTAGTTCGTAAGTGCTGGACGAATCAAATCGAATCCAATGAACACGATAAAACTAATAAACATGATCGTCCAATAACTATGCGACAAGATTAATAAACCAAGTACAATCGCTGAATAGAGTAATGACCAGATAATAAAGGTTAATTCAGTCATGTATTTCATAAATTTGTCGAAGAAAAAGACTTGGAATACCGCTCCTGCTACGCCACCACCAACAATTGCGATTGAAATATCACGTGGTGTATAGTTGGCTTTCTCAGATGTATAAAGTGAGAATAATGTTTCAAATGCTGATAGACCAAATGCCAGTACTAATGTCAAAATAATTGGCGTAATAAATACTTTCCAGTTAATTTTTGTAAATACTTCCGGTTCGATTGAATGGAATCCTTCAGTTGTTTCTTTGCGTGGATTATGAATTAATAATAAAGACATGATAAATGCTAATACACCTAAAGTTCCCGCAAAGTAAAATGGAGCTCGATGAGAGAATTCCGCTAAAAATCCGCCAATCCCTGGACCTAGAATAAAGCCTGAATTGATAATAGCTGACATGTACCCAAAGTTCTTGGCTTTGTCTTTAGCTCGTGAAATATCTGCAATCATACCAGTTACACCAGGCATTACCATTCCTGCACTAAAACCACCTAATATACGAGAAGCGATTAATACAGGAAAATGATGACCGATAGCGAATAGAAACTCCGATATGGCAAATAGAACTAGACCAATGCAAATAATTAATTTTTTTTCAAGTTTATCAGCCATCGTACCACCGAATGGTGAAATAATCATTTGAGATAAGGCAAACACTGCTACCAATATGCCTAAGTCGCTACCTTTTAGACCTAAATCTTTCAAGTAAACGGGGAGTACAGGTATTACCAATCCGATACCTACAAAGATTAAGAAAATATTGAAGTACAATGTAAATAATTGTTTTTTCATGATGACACCTCATTTCATTTTTTGTTTGGTAAATTTCATCATTTCATTGAAGATCAATTTTAATCACGTTTCTGATTAAATATAAATGAGCTACGTCTAATAACATAGTTGAAAATTACATAATATTAGGACATTGTATACTATTTAACTTCTATATTACAATAGTAAGATTTAAATTCTAAGCAATAAAACTTACTGGCTAGTATAATGTAGGTAACTTATCAAATTGAGGTGACGATGATGAAATATAATAAAGATGGTCAAACGTTTCTTTTAGTGCTAGACAAAGGCGAAGATATTGTAGAAGTCCTAACACAATTTGCTGTGGAGCAAGAAATGAAATTCGGTTCAGTTAGTGGTATAGGCGCATGTGACAACGTAACGTTGAATTTTTACAATTTAGACACTCAAAAATATGAAGCACGTGAAGTTAATGAAGCTTTAGAACTAACAAGTTTACTTGGCAATATTTCACATATTGATGATAAACCATTTGCGCATTTACATGGAACATTCGGAACACATGATTTCCAAACATTGAGTGGTCATTTAACGAAAGCTATTGTATCAGCTACGGCTGAAATAGTAATTCAAATGACTAACTTAGATGTTAATCGTACACATGATGAAGAAACTGGATTGAACTTATTAAGACCTTAATGCAATTATATAAATTAAATTAGCCCATAGATGACATATTTAGATATGCATATATGGGTTATTATATGTATTCCTCATTTATTACATTAAAATAGCGTTTTATATCTTTAAATTTCTTTTGACTAGATAAACATAATGCTTAAATATTTGATTACCATTTAGGTAACCTTTATTATTAATCATTGACTAACTAAAATAAACTCTTATTTTTTCAAAGAAAGTAGTGTATAACATGACTTCGCGTTATATTGCCAGAATATATTTCATAATACTTTTCACATTCTCACTATTTGAAACACGTGTTTTTAATTTTATGAGTTTAAACCTCTTTTTAGCTTATATACCATTTGAGTTATGTTTACTATTAAGATTATTTAAGCCAAGAAAAAAATATGAATGGCCACTATTTTTAATATTTGGTTTAATTTTTGTATTGCTAGTGCCTAATACGTTTTATATGCTAACGGATTTAATTCATTTAAATCAATTTACATTTGATTTTTATGTTCAATTAAATATTATGGAATGGCTGTATTTTACTTACCTATTATTGGGCGTCTTTTTAGCAATGTATTGTATGATTCTTATATTTATAAATTTGATGCATTTCACTTCAAACTTATGGCTAAATCGTACCCTAATTGTAGTTCTTATGTTCTTAAATGGTTTGGGCATTTATATGGGTCGTTTTTTGAGATTCCATACTGTTCATTTGATCACTGAACCTTTCACTATTATTCATCAGGTGATTGCATATTTAAATACACAATCCATAACATTTATTTTACTTATGGTATTACTACAAACCGTAATCATTATATTCGTGAAAGGAGTGAGAGTGGCAAAATGATTTGGCACATTTTGATTCTTCTAATCATTATTATTGCTTTACAACTCATTATTGGACATTTCTTTCATAAAAATGGTTTTAGTATGACACATAGTATTATCCTTATGTTATTACCACTTGGTATTGGTTTGTATCTCGTTCAAATTTTTTATTATGAACGCCGTTATCCTAAATGGGAAGTGCCATTAAATGTCAAACTACGATTAAAATATATGTATTTGGTTACTTTCTTAGAATACATAGCCGTATATATATGCTTATTTGCCTTAAAATAACACTCAAAACCTTGGTGAAAGTAAGTGTTCACACATTTACGTAAGTAGTTCTAATATAGATAATGAAACGTAGTTGAGTGCGGGGGCCCAACAAAGAGAATTTCTTAAAGAAATTCCACGAGCTAAGCAAGCTGGGGTGCGGGGCCCCAGCAAAGAGATTTTCAACAAGAAAATCTACAAGCTAAGTAAGCTGGGGTGTAATAAATTTTGGAAAATATTATTTCTGCCCCACTCCCTTCTAACAAAAGTAAATTGGAGTGGGGCAGCATTTAATTTGATTGCTATCTCACTCCAATTATTTTTTATATTTGTTTAAATACTGACATAACATGATCTCTTGCTTCTTTATGATCGACTAGTGGTTTTGGATAATCCTGACCTAGTTTAATACCTTCTTGTTCTAACTCCGCTTCATGTTTAATAGGTTCATGTAATAATTTAGGAGTAACATCATTTAACTGTGGCATAAACGTTTTAATGTATAAAGCATCTTTATCAAATCGTTCACTCTGACGACTTGGATTAAACATTCTAAAGTAAGGAACAGCATCTGTTCCTGTAGATGCAGACCATTGCCAACCATGTACATTTGATGCGGAATCAAAATCGATTAATTTTCTTCTAAAATAATCCTCACCCCAAGTCCAATCAATGAACAAATCTTTCGTTAAAAACTGTGAAACAACCATTCTCATACGATTATGCATAAATCCAGTTTAATTTAGTTCAGTCATTGCTGCGTCAACTATTGGAAAACCAGTATGTCCTTCACACCAACTTTTAAATTCATCCTTATTATACTCCCATTTAATATCACGATATTTTTCATTAAATGCCTCATGAGCTGTGTTTGGATATTGTGTCATTAACACATAATAGAACTCTCTGAACATCAATTCTCGTATAAACTGTTCAATATTATGTTCGTCCTCTTCATAACGCTCTAACAATTGAGTAACAATTTGTTTAATGTCTATTATGCCATAAGCTAAAATGATACTTAACTGACTCGTTAAGACTTCAGGCAAATATTCACGATTGGTTTCATAATTTTGTATGTCTTGTTCTATGTAATCATTCCATTTTTTAATTGCTTTTGATTCTGAAAGACCAAACTTCGAATAATCTTGGTTTAACTTTTGCTGAGATTTCACGAATAAATCGGACAAGCCTTTTAATTTATAGGCATAAGAGTCATGCTTTCTTAGTTTGGAACGATGTGCCTTATAAAAGCTGGTAAACACTTTGTATGGTTCCCCTTGTTTGTTCATCGTAGCGCTTGGTTTGAAATAGTGATTGGCACACACTGTGGTAACTGTAATATTTTGCTTGTTAAAAGCCTTTTTTAAATGACGAATATCATAACTTTCTTGATGATAACTCATAATATCGCCAGCAACAATAACTTCACTGATAGATTTATCCTCACAAAAACCTCCTAAATCACTATAGTCTAACAAGAAGGGTTCAATATCATACTGTCTTAAGTCATTTAGAAATGATTGCATTACACCAAAATAATAATTTGCTTTCATGTCTGTGTCATCTTCTTCGAATATTTCCTGTGGAATAATGAGGTAGCATTTCTCAATATCCTCTTTATTTTGATGAATATATTCAAATAAAGGATTATTATTAATTCGGAAAACGCGATTTAGTATTACACCTATAGTCATCATTTCACTCCTGTTATTAAAGGTTCATTAACTTTACCCTTTTTCCAATAATTAAAATCAGAAACTTTATGTTTCGACCTAATGGAAAACCAAAGTCTTTAAACCAATCCTAACCATTTCCAATACGTCAAACTAAATATAATCACTAAGATATAGGCAATAACCGTTAATGGTACACCTGTCTTTAGGAAGTCTTTAACTGTGAATGTACCCGTACCATAAGCAAGCATGTTTTGTGGTGCGCTAACGGGTAATAAGAAACCAAAGCTAATTACAAATTGTTGAATTAGAACAAATCCAATCGATTGATCACCTAAATGTAATGTAGCTGTAAGTGATATAAATACTGGTATAAGCGCCGAAGATAAACTTGTTGCACTCGCAAACCCAAGATGAATCAAGATATTAAATAGTGTTATAAGAGCAATAGTAGCTATGAGTGGCATATGTTGTAACCCCATAAGTCCGAAGGTTTGGTCACTCAGCCACTGTGCAGCGCCTGTTTTTAATAGTACATTCCCTAGTGAAATCCCTACTCCAAATACTATAATTGTTCCCCAAGGTATTGTTTTTTCTACACCTTTCCATGTAATAACACCAACTTTAGGTGTTAACATAATTGCCAAAGCAATTAAAGTAATGGACGCAGAGTCTATAGGATGTAGAATCTTTTCAGTAGACCAGAAGAAAAGTAATAACACAGATATAATTATCAGACGCCATTCTCTAAAAGAGACTGGTCCTAATTTATCTAATTCTTCTTTGATCAATTCTTTACCGCCTTCAATTTCTTTATGTTCAGGTGGCATCACTTTCATCATGATAAAGAATAATGCGATTGACATAAGGATAGACCATGGTGCAGCATATAAGAACCATTCTCCCCATGACACATCGTGTCCTAAGTTCTGATTAATAAAATTAGTAGCTACAATATTTTGAGCAGCCGCTGTTTTTATACCAATGTTCCAAATCGAAACGGCCTGGACTGCTGTAATAATTAAAAGTGATGCAAGTTTACTTTCTTTTGATACTTTGAATGCGGCAATCATACCTAATAAGATTGGTACAACTGCACCCGCTCTTGCAGTTGCTGAAGGAACAAAGAAAGCTAGTAAAATTGAAACTAAGATTGCACCGATAACAATATTACGTGTTTTATTACCTACAATTGATAGCACTAGTAAAGCCAAACGTTTATGTAATTGCGTCTCTTGCATCGCTGCTGCCAAAAATAATGCCGCTGCTACTAATGCAACCGCAGATGTCGAAAATCCACTAAAGGCATGCGTTAATGCATTTCCCGTGCCTAACCAATCTGCGCCAGATAATATTTTATCTCCCTCTTTTGGATTACCTAGTTTTTCTGACAGTTGTTGGACTGGACTAAATCCACAAATTAAAATGATTAAACCTAAAATCATTGTTGCTGATACTGGATACGTCACAGCTTCGGTTACCCACATAATAACGGCAAACGCTAAGATGGCAAGTGTTCCTTTTGCCATTATTGGTAACCCTGCTGGTGTTGGTAATAACAAGATAATTAATAAAACGGCAAAGCTTATAATAATCCAAAATGGCTTATAACCACTTTTACTCTTTTTTTCCTTTTTATTTTTTAAAAGGTTGTTATTCTCCTGTGTAGCCTGCACTTTTTCCATAGTTACCACTCCCTTAATTCGTCAAATTCAGTATATCAAGAAAGCGCTTCAACGATGATAGAATGTGACAAAATATACAAAATATTCACTTTTTATATTATTTTGAGCATAAAAAAACTTTGTGATAATGTCTTATTGACTATCACAAAGTCTATGTCATTCTTAACAAAATTATTTAACCAAAAATTTCACGATTTAAGCCAAACACATATAATAGCGTAAAGAATGTAGCCGCACTCAAAACAGTCAAAATTAAAGATAAAATAAGTGTTCGTTTGAAGCGATTAATAAAAGCTATGAATAAAATACCTAAATTGTATGCAAAAAAGAGTCCAAATAAAGCCATTGTCACTTTAATGTTAGTATAAAATATATTAAACAATAGTACGATAATAGCAAAAACTGTATAAGGAATCGTAATACATCTAAATTCAAAACGAATTTGCTTCGTACGTTTATCCTCGTTATTCATGGTCAAACCCTCCTATTTTTATTATAAAACATAAAAAAGTAAACGCCTATGTCATAACTGTGACAAAACGATATTATGTGAATTGAATCATATCAAGTTGATTACGTAATCTATCTGTATCTAATGACTCTCCAATGATAACGATAGTCATCGGTACGTCTTTATCGATAATGCCATAATCAGGTAAGCCCATTGCATATTGAAATTCATATGTTACTTCTGGTAGATCTCTAAACTTCACAAATCCTTTTAAGCGAAGTACACTATCTGGCAAACGCATTATAAATTGATAAAATAACTGACGGTCTATTGCTGCTGTAAATGTATACTGCATCGACTGAATCCCATGATGATGTGTATGTTTATGCTGAATTTCATTATGTTGAATCACTTTACCGTTGATTTGTTCATCATTAAATTGACTATAAGTGGTAATAATTATAGGCGCTTGTGGATTGAGTTTATTTAAATTTTCTTTAACGTCGTTAAGTGCTTCTTCACCTATTAAATCAGTTTTATTTAGTATTATCGTATCACTATAACGTAATTGTTCTTCTAATAACTGAGTTGTTGAAGGACTATAGACTTCTTTTTTAGTAAATCTTTGTGCATCTACAATACCAATAATTGTTGGTTCATGAATATTTTTTATTATTGTAGGGTCTTGGCAAGCCGAATAAATCTCAAGGGGATGCGCTAAACCAGTTGCTTCTATAAGAATATGACTCGTATCTGTTTGATCAATCAACTGTTTCAATTGGTTAACTAAATTGTTATTTAAATCACAGCATACGCAGCCATTAATTAATGAATGAATGGAAACATCATTTCCAAGTAATAAACTATCAACGTCAAAAGATCCAAATTCATTCATTATAATTATTATTTTCTCATCTTTTTTTAATAATTGCTCTATATAATGTTTTAGAAATGTAGTTTTACCACTTCCTAAAAAGCCATTTACGATTGTAATTGATATTTTTTCATTTTTATTATTTATCATTTTAAAATCTCTTTTCTTTTTAAAATTAATTTGAATATGATAATATATGTATTTATTTTAGATTACACTTGATTAAAATAGAAATATCTTCTAGAATTTAAACATACTTTAATTTTAGCATGGCATTGAGACGAAGTGTGTTGCAAGTTATATTTTATACAACATAGACGAAATTTAATCCGAAACATAGAGAGACGGATAGAATGTCTGGAGGAGAACTTTAATGTCTGAACAACATAATTTGAAAGAGCAACTCTGCTTTAGTTTGTACAATGCACAAAGACAAGTTAATCGCTACTATTCAAATAAAGTCTTTAAAAAGTACAATCTTACTTACCCACAATTTTTAGTGCTAAGTATTTTATGGGATGAATCTCCTGTAAATGTTAAAAAGGTAGTTACAGAACTAGCTTTAGATACTGGTACTGTATCACCTTTATTAAAAAGAATGGAACAAGTTGACCTCATCAAACGCGAACGATCTGAAGTTGATCAACGTGAAGTATTTATTCATCTTACTGAGAAAAGCGAAAAAATCAAACCTGAATTAAGCGATGCAACTCAAAAAGTCGCGAATGCTTCTTCTTTAAGTAATGATGAAGTACATGAACTCAATCGTCTATTGGGAAAAGTCATCGATGCTTTTACCGAGTCAAAGTAAAATGACATGCTAATACTAAGCCAATTAAAGTTATTCGTTTCGAATCAAATTACTATATATTTATCAATAACGAAAAGCCTGAGTTATCTATAACAGATACCTCAGGTTTTTCGTTTTAAGACAAGGTATGCGTATACTTAAACATTGTCTAATTCATTTTTAATAAACGATTTAAATAATGGTTGCCATGACTTAGTTCATCATAACTCCCTTGTTCTTTAATCTGTCCATCAATAAGAACAACTATCTTGTCGAAATATGGCAGTAATTTTAAATCATGCGTTGCAATAACCAATGTTTCAACTTGTTCATCAATCATTTGCATCACTTGTTTAGTATTATCCTCATCTAATGCAGTCGTTGGTTCATCTAATAACCATATTGGGGAACCTTTTAGAAAAAGTCGCCCTAGTGCAATACGTTGCATCTCACCACCTGATAATGTGTTTCCATCTAAAGTGATTGTTTTTTCTAGATCTAGATAGCCTAAATTGAGGCTCGTTAAGACACGTTGAATGACATCATCACTTTTACTAGAGAACATATTGTAACGTAATGTACCATCAAATAATTGTTGTGATTGTAAAAGAACATTAAGCTTTTCAAAGCGAATGTCTTCATCTAGTTGTGATATGTTCTGACCATCAAGAGAAACTTGTCCTTCATCGATATCGTACAAACCACTCATAATTTGTAATAATGTACTTTTACCTGAACCAGATGGTCCAACAATCGCTACTTTCTCCCCTTTCCCAACAGTTAAATTAATATTGGATAACGTTGGTAATTCTTGATGTTCATAACTAAACGATACATTCCTAATATTGTAGACGTTACTCTGTTTTGTTACCAATGATTGCTTAGATTGATCTACTGGATATGATAGAACATCATTTAAACTATTTAACGTTTCATCTGTATCTGCTTTATAATATGCAAAGTTACTCATAGGCACTGTTTGTTCGAATAGAGTTAACATCATCAAAACAATACTCGTTAAATACACAACATTTAATTGTCCTTCTTTAACTTGAATAAATCCCAATGCTAAGGTAGCAAATATAGCGATCATTGCGATTATATTTAGCATATAATCATATAAAGTTAAAAATCTCGTTTCTTTCGATTGCATTTTGTCATACGATTCTAATGCGTTCATTAAATCTTCACGATAGGCTTCTGCATTGTTAAAACGATTTAACTCAGCATAGCCTTCTTTATAATCATAAAATTGGGTAATCGTAGTTTGTTGCTGTTGTGCAACTTGTTGCTTCAATTTACCTGCACGTTTAGCACTCAACCACGGTACAAGCCAAAGTGAACACAACATACTTATAATGATAACTATAGCATGCATAACACTAAAATATACCAATGTTACTGCTGCAATAATTGCTGTGAAACCAATGACAACCGGTGGATAATAGACTCTTAAATAGATGTTTTGTAAAGCTTCGACTTTGCTTATCATTTTAGTCAATAAATCAGCAGATGAATATTGGCGATATAAATTAGGTACTCTAGGGATTAATGTTTCTAAAAATTGAACCCGAACATCTCGTAACATTGTAAATGTCGTTTTATGTGATAGTAAACGCTCCCCGTATCTTGCAATCGCACGTATAAAACCGAACAACTTAACTGATACAACTAACACCATTAATGCATATAAAGGTGCGCCTAAAGCACTTTGAGTTACCATGTACCCACTTAAGAAGAACATTGCTAATGCAACGACACTCCCAATAACACCCGTCAATATTGCTAATATTAAATCTTTGTCAGGTCGAAATCGAATTTGTGGTTTCACACTAAGTCACCACCCTTTTCAAGTCTTACAGAAATCGTTTGATCATCTTCAACTAAGTAACCATCTTTTATAAATAATCGTCGCGTTGCTTGACGAAGCGTTGAATCGCGATGGGCAATCATAATCATCGTTACCCCTTCAAAATGTTGTGAGATAACTTGTTGAATAACAGTTTCAGTCTCTATATCCAGGCCAGTCGTAGGTTCATCAAAAGCAACAATATCAGGATTCATCAATAATACCCTTGATAACTCAATACGACGCATTTGTCCGCCTGATAGCATTTCTCCACCTTCACCTATTCTGCTATGAATACCATTTTTTAGAGACATAACCTTTTCTTTTAGACCAACCATCTCTAACACATGAAGAATTTGGTCGTCATCAACTTTTTTAAACATTGCTATGTTATCTTTAATTGATGCTGAAAAAATATAAGGATTTTGACTGAGCATTCCAATTTGATTAACACATTTGTTAAAGGACACATGCCCACTCGTCGGACGTACTATTTGAGTAAGTAATTTGGCTAAAGTCGTTTTACCTGCACCACTTGGTCCTACAATAGCTACATTTTCACCCTTATATATCTTGAGCGATATATCACGAATGTCATAAGAAGGACTATTAGGATACTGATAGTTGACGTTGCGCATCTTAATAAGTGATTCTTGTTGCTCTTTTACTATTTCTCGATTAGTAAGCGGTGTGTTTTCAGAATCTAAAAATTCAAAAACTACATCACTAGCACCCTCACTTTGCTTACCTGTGTGGAAAGCTTGTCCTAAATCTTTTATAGCATTATAAAATTCAGGAGCTAATATAATTGCAATAGCTGCTGTTTTAAAATCAATATTATGAAAAACAACAAGACTTAATGCTGCTTCTAATGCAACCAATCCAATACCAAGCATACTTATGAATTCGAGCATCAAACTTGATAAAAATGCACTCTTTAATATGCGCATCGTTAAATCTCGAAATTGTGTACTATCTTCGTATACTTGTTTTTTCGTGTGGGCTGTCTGTCTAAAAAGTTTAAGTGTAATCAGTCCCTTAGACACATTAAGAAAACGTTGGCTAAACTGATTTAAATACGTCATTTGATCTTTTGATTCATCACGTGTTTTAAGTCCAAAAATGATATAAAAAAGTGGAATAAACGGTGCTGTAACTATCATTATTAATGCAGTATTTAAATGAATAAAACACATTGCTATGATAATCATTAAAGGGATCATCATAGATTTAAAGACCTGTGGCAAATAATTTTTAAAAAACGGGGATAGTCCGTCTATTGTCTCTGTTAAAATATTAATTTGCGTTCCTGTAGCAATAGTTGATTCTTTCAAAACAACTTCTCGACGCAATTGATGTTTAACTTTGCCAGCTAACATATCACCTAATCTTAAGTTAATCATATTCAATGTTGCTCTAAGAATTAAAACGATTAAGATGATAATCAATAATGAATTTACAGAACTCAAATGATTGTAAAGCACTCGATTTAAAAAACTCGCAATACATATATTCTGAACCACTACTGTTATTGCTAAGAACATACTCACAATTCCCATAAATAATGGAAATACTTTATAATTAAAGACTAAATTCATTAGTTTTTTCACTTTATCTTCACCTAATTTATTATTATAAAAGGTTCTCAAATGTTTATCATTTAATATCTTTTAAAAAACAGTGACAATATAATGAACATAACATCTCATCCTTAAGTCCGTTGCGGTAAGTTACGTTATATCAGTAAATTAATAAAGGTACTGCGATATATTGTATATAAAATCAATTATTAGTTATCTCATTATTATTAGCGTTGATTTGATGCGTTATGATATTATAGAAAAGTGAATTTTGACAACAATATATTTAAAGACAACAATATTTTAAATTTTTAATAAAAGAAAGAGGTTACTTATGATTATTATCGAGTTTATCAAGGGCCTTATCTTAGGTATTGTCGAAGGTTTAACTGAATTTGCTCCAGTTTCATCTACAGGTCATATGATTCTAGTGGATGATATGTGGTTAAAATCGACTGAATTTCTAGGTCCTCATTCAGCTTTTACATTTAAAGTCGTAATTCAATTAGGTTCTGTTTTTGCTGCGGCATGGGTATTCCGTGAGCGTTATTTCGAAATGTTACATATTGGCAAGTATAGAAACACTTCAATAAATGAAGAATTTCGTTCTAAACCACGTCGATTAAATTTACTACACGTATTAGTTGGTATGATTCCAGCTGGTATATTAGGTGTGTTATTCGACGATTTTATTGAAGCACATTTATTTAGTGTTCCTACTGTAATGATTGGTTTATTCTTAGGTGCAATTTATATGATTATTGCAGACAAATATAGTAAAAAAGTTCAAAATCCTAAGTCAGTTGACCAAATCAATTATGTTCAAGCATTCGTAATTGGTATCTCTCAAGCGGTAGCAATGTGGCCTGGTTTCAGTAGATCTGGCTCTACGATTTCAACAGGTGTCTTGATGAAGTTAGATCATAAGTCTGCTTCTGACTTTACCTTCATTATGGCTGTACCTATTATGCTAGCTGCAAGTGCACTATCATTAGTTAAAAACTATCAATATATTGAACTTGCACATATTCCATTTTATTTAATTGGATTCTTGGCTGCCTTTATTGTTGGCTTGATTGCAATCAAAACATTCTTACACTTAATTAATAAAGTTAAGTTAGTACCATTTGCAATTTATCGTATCGTATTGGTAATTATTATAGCCATTCTTTACTTCGGCTTTGGAATTGGTCAAGGCATTTCAGGTTAATTATAAATCAATCTAATAATGTCTTTACGTCACATAACATCGTCAAAGATTTAATCTTTGGCGATTTTTTTAGTCAATTAGCTGACTAAGACGCTCTCTTAACCTACCTAGTTTTACTCAAGTTAATATAAGGGTTCTAGCTAGTTCCTTCGTTTAGTATGATGTATCATAGGGTAATGAAGATAAATAGTAAATCTAATGGAGGCAACGAGTATGGACAAAAAGAAAATCATTAAAACGGCGATTAATGTTTTACCAATCATTATTGTGCCACTAGTAGTAGAACGTAAGCGTATTAAATCTCATCCTGAGGTACAAAAAGCAACTCATGCAACGTCAAATGCAGGACAAGCGATTGCGAATAAAGCAACAGGTGCAAAAGAGTATTTAGGAGATAAAAAACAAGAATTCGACAACAAACGTGAATTAAAGAAAATTGCAAAAGAAAATGACCCTGAATACATTCAGAAAAAAGGCGAAAAGTTAGCTAAGAAAAACTATAAAGAAGCTGACAAAATGAATAAAAAACTTCAAAAAAATATCGAACAACGTCATAAAGAAGAAGAAAAAGAGCGTGAAAAGAACGAAAAACAACGCATTAAAGACATGAAAAAAACTCAAAAATATCAAGAAAAAGTTGGTTTAACTCCTGGTAAACTTGATGATGAGACAGAGAAAAAAGGCGAAAAACTTGAGAAAGATAATAAAAAAGACGTTAATAAGTTAGATAAAAAGCTCCAAAAAATTATTGATAAACGTCATAAAGAAGAAGAGAAATTACAAAAGCAAGAAGAAAAAGCACGCATCAAAGAAATGAAAAAGTTCAAAGATTATGAGGCTGAAAGTATTGTTACACAAAATAAAAATGAAGATAACAATAAGGCGTAATGCTTTATGACACGTGTAATCATTGATGGAGATGCTTGTCCAGTAGTTGATTCAGTAATTGAATTAACTATTGGGACAGGCATTTTTGTTACCATTTTACGCAGCTTTAGCCATTACTCAAATAAAGTGCTCCCGAATCACGTTGAAACAATTTATGTTGATGATGGACTTGATGCTGTTGACTATAAAATTGTAAAGCTAACTACACTAGAAGACATTGTAATAACTCAAGATTATGGACTTGCCAGTTTATTACTATCTAAAGTTAAGATTGTAATGCACCATAAAGGGCATTTGTATCTTTCAAGTAACATAGATATGTTATTACAACAACGTTATAATAATGCACAGATAAGAAAGCAAGGCGGTCGTCATAAAGGGCCTCCCCCTTTTTCAAAAGAAGATAAAAAAATTTGAGCGTGCATTTAAATCAGTTATCAAACAACTATAGGAGGAAGAATAATGAAGCGAATTGCAGTATATTGCGGTGCTAGTAAAGGTAAAGACCCCATTTATGTTAAAGAAGCATACGAACTTGGTAAATATATGGCTGAGCAAGGTTATGAATTAGTTTTTGGTGCAGGTTCTGTAGGTATTATGGGTGCAATTCAAGATGGTGTATTAGATCACGGTGGACATGCTATTGGTGTAATGCCTAAGATGTTAGATGAAAAAGAAATCACTAGTCAAAAAGTGAGCGAACTTATTCTTGTAGATTCAATGCATGAACGCAAACAAAAAATGGCGGAACTTGCAGATGCTTTTGTAATGGCCCCTGGTGGCGCTGGATCTCTTGAGGAATTTTTCGAGACTTATAGTTGGGCGCAAATTGGCATTCATGAAAAACCAATTGCCGTTTATAATTTAAATGGATTCTTCAATCCACTTCAACAACTTATAAATAGTATGATTGAAGAAGGGTTTATTGATGAAAAATATAAACAATTAGCACCTTTATATAATTCTAAAGAAGATTTAATTAATGGGTTACTTAATTTTAAACCCTTAGGTATACGTACATACGATTAATTATAAAGCGACATGTTTTGGACTATTATATTTATAAAAGTGATTATTTATCACATAATATAACTATCCAATCTCATGTCGCTTTTAATCTTATATTGATAATTGTTTATAATAACGTACTTGTCTTTTTAACATATGATATTTGCTTAACTCTGGTAATTCAAAATGGTCATATAATGTCATGCCAATTTTTTCCATTACTTTTCTAGAAGGCAAATTATTTTCTGCAGTAAAGCTATAAATAGCTTCAATCCCCTTTTCTTTGGCAAATGCTAATACAGCTGTTGCACCTTCAGTGGCAAGTCCGTTACCCCATACTTCTGGAATAAGACGCCATCCAATTTCATACAGTGGTAATTCCTCAAATGGGTATTGGCTATCTTGAGGTATATAATTAACCCCAATAAAACCAAGCCATTCGCCAGTCTCTTTAAGTTCAACTGCAAATAAGCCTATACCGTTTTCTTTAATAATGTCATCCATTTTTTTCATATCTAATTCAGAACGTCGATAACTTAATAAACTTGGAAAATAGCGTCGCACTTGAGGATTAGCATTCATCTTTTGAAATGGCAATAAATCTTCTTGCTTCCAGTCTCGTAATTTAAGTCTTTCTGTTTCTATATATGTAGCCATTTTCAACACCCCATTTTAAAGAAATACATGAGTAAAAAAGTGCGATATGGATATAGACCATAGCACACTTTATCCGTCTTTAAATTTGATTGAGTAACTAATTAACCTCTAGATATATAACTAACGAGTTCAATGTGTACTGGAATCTCTTTTAAACGATCACGTTGATCTTTAGGTGCAACAAAAGTTGCATCTACAAAGTCATTACGATGGTTAAGTTTAAATGTAGCTACAAATGTGTCGGTATCAGATTCAAAGTTTGGTAAGTGTGCAACCACACGTTTGATTTCACCAGTAGAATCAACAATTGTACGTCCAGTAATATTTTCAATTTCACGTCCTAATTCAGGTAATGTGATTTCGCGACCTTCTAAAATGTGAAAATCTTGTTCATGCATGTGTCATCTCTCCAATATTATAGTTTATGATTAAACGTTTTATTATGTAGTTAAGCTTAATTTATACAATGATTAAATTGTGAATTGTAAATGATTTAGATTTAGTTTACCCTATATCCGTACATGTCAAACTTGACGTATGAGGCCGGCTAAATTGCCTTCATTATTTAAGTAATTTTATTAACGGCTACTTGATGATGTATCGTCTGAGCTACTTTGTCCACTTGTAGCATTTTCACCGCTATTTGATTGACCCTCTTGAGTATTATTAGATTGGTTAGATTGCTGTGAATCACTACCACCATTTGCCTTAGAAGTATTCGTTTCGTTACTTGAAGTGCTATTTTCAGTGGTACTTTGGCTCTTAGACTGTTTGTATGTATCGCTATCTGATGATTGATTTGAGTCACTACTATCACTTTCATCACTTTCCGAATCATCTTTAGCTGATTCTGTCGCAACTGAATCATCCACTTCTTTTTGAAGCTTTTCACGTTGGTCGTTAAGTTTCTCTTTTTGCTTTTCTAAGTCTTTCTTTTGATTTTTCAAATCATCATTTTCTTTTTGAAGTTCTTTAACATCTTTCTCTAATGATGCTCTTTCATCACTTTTACCGCAAGCAGACAACATAAGTGTCGCAGAAAGTAGAAGTATCAACCATTTTTTCATACTTATCTCCTTTATTACGAATGAGTAATATTATTTTAACATGAATTAAGAACCTATTCATTTGTTTACCTTAGGTCTTTACGCATTTTTACATGACTTATCGCATAATCATTCGCTTTATTGAGCTCAATCATTGCATCATTTGTAGTATCAACCATACCTTCAATTGATTTAGCACCCATTGCAATCGCCCAATTTTCTAAAGCAATCTTTAGACGCTTAGCATGACCCAGTCCTCGAAAATGAGGGTCAGTGTATATCATCTCAGTGATTACTTTTTCTTGAACAGCCTCAAAATGACCCCAAATAAACGAAATTAAGCACCGTGTGTCTTCGCTCAGTTCAATTAAAATTATATCATTACTGTGCTTTAATCGTTGAATAATCATATCTTGACGTAATCCAATTGATAGATGTGTCGCATTGTAATGTATTTCTCGCTTTTCAATATAATATTCTTGTATCTTTGCGATGGATTCAATCCATTCTATATCTTTAACAGTTAGTTTTCGCATAATGACTTCCTTTATGTTATACATTATATTCTATATTTATCTATGGTATGATTATCCATATTTAACATATAATAATCTATTATTATTAAAAATAAAATAAGTTTAGACGTTAAGGAGCTTAGTCAATGAAATCCACTGCGAAATTAGCACGTGAAAATAATGTAAAATCATTGCGCCTAAATAATACAGATAGAGAAATCTTTGAAAATTATATGACATACATCCGCGCTGATTTACGCGTCAATCCGCATGACAGTGAGGTAATGCTAAGTCGTATATTAAAAAGATTATTAGAAGCTGAGAATGAAGGTACGTTAGCATTAGAGTTTTTCGAACATAATCCAAAAGCACATGCTAAAAAAGAAATTAAATCATTGCCTAATGAAACGTTTCAAAATATATTTAAGTATATTTTCAGGAATTTTATTTTTTTAATTGGTATTTTTTGTTTCTTTAAAGGCTTTATTGGCTTTTTTATTGGTGGAGATAATAATAAAGTTTACTTGTATACATTTCCGATTAGTGTCATAGCAGGTTTATTTATTATTTTTATGTTTATATTAGTCATATTTAAGACGGTTCAACTTCAAAGTTTCAATAATTCACATTGGGTGTGGTTATTTAATTACACTATTATCGCTTTACTGTTAGTCGCTCTATTTTATGTCTTTTTTATTCCGCAATCATTTTTAGCTTTTGGTCCTTACATTCTTATTAGTAATTGGTCATTTATTATAATTTCAGCCATCATTACGCCGATTGCTTTTTATATACAACATCATTTTGTTAACAAAGATTCAAATACTATCTTATAATACGTTGTCACGATGAACTAAGACTTGTAAAGTAGCATTTTACAAAAAATAAAAAAGGTTAAGCATCTGTATCGTACGTGCGCAATGACGTTCTCAAAAGACGAATTGAAAACTCAAAGCCACTTTGATATGAATGACTTAACCTTTTTTTAATTATCCTACTAAAAACACATCTATAAAGAACCAAATGACCATAATGAACATAATTAACGCTTGTGCAACCGAACTCGCTAAAAATGCTACTACAGATCCAATGCTTGCTTTAAGTGCTTTTCCAAAATCAAAATCTTGCACTAATTCTACAATGAGCACTGCTATAAAAGGTACGATGATAATACCGAATGGTGGAAGGACGAAGCACCCAGCAATCACACCTATTAACGCAGCATATTCACCCAATTTAGAACCGCCAAAGCGATTTACAAAGTATTTATTCATTAAAAAGTCAGATACTAAAATAAATACAGTGAACAAAATCATAGCTACATAAAATATCCATGATAACCCATCTTGAGAGAATCCAAATTGATAAATTAAGAATCCTACCCATAGCACAAGTACAGATGGAATAATAGGCTTAATTAAACCTACAAATGCTAAAACAAATGATAATAGTATTAATATCCATAAAACAACTTCCATTACTTAACTTTCACATCCGCTTCCGTATATTTTTGATCTTTCGTAAAGAATATCAATATCATTCCTATGAAAATAGATGTTGCTGAAACAAAGAAAACATTCTCCAATCCAACCCAATGGCTCATTGCACCACCTAATAAATTTCCTAACAACTGTCCAATCACCATTGCATTCGCAAATAATGTTGAAGCATAACCTGGGAAATCAGGTAAAATATCTTGGAAATAGCTAATACCTAATCCGAGTAAGATAGCTAAAAATAGTGCTAAGAAGATTTGTCCGATCATCATAGCATAGATATTTTCAAAAACACCAATACTAAAATAGAAGGCACCACCACTAACTGCACCTATGATTAACAACGTTCGAGTAGCTAACTTAGCAGATAACATACCTAATATAACCATAAAGGGAACTTCTAAGCCGGCACATAAACTTGCTAGCGTTCCTACATATCCCTCTTGCTCCTTAAGATAATCTGTGACAAATAGCGGCATATTCATTGTGTACATCCATTGACCTATATGTAATAAAATAAATGCTATAAATGGAATAAATAGTGTTTTATCTTTAAGCATATTAGGCGCAGTCTTCTCAATATTGGCTGTACCACCAACTTGCTCTTTTGCTGATAAATTTAAATCTTTATAGAAGAAGATTTGTAAAACAAGTGTGAATAATAAAATAAAGACGGTGCCACCAAAAAGTCCAGCATATCCCATAAATTGAATTAAATACGCTCCGATTAACGGACCAAATAAGAAACCAAAAGAAAACATAGAGCGTAAAACAGTATTGGCAAATTTAGCATTATTTCTTGAAGATGAAACGTTAATGGATTCACGTGCAGATGCATATAATTGTGGCATTGCTGGAGCGAATAACCCTTGAAAAATAGCGTATACAATAATAAACAACCAAATATTATGAATATAAAAATAAATCGAGAAACTAATAGCCCCCATCATTAGTGCACTAATGATGAGTACTTTTCTATTAATGCTATGCGTATCTGAAAAGCGAGCGACAATAGAATTGACTGTAAATTGACTCACTGCTGCTAGGGCAAGCAGAATACCGAATTGGTTAGTTGTCATCCCTAGCTCTTTAGTCGCGAATAAGACGAAGTAAGGTACTGTGATGGCAATCCCCATACCTAATAGCATCATATTCACAACGAATAATTTGTAGTTTTTTATATGCAACAATACTGCAAACATTTTTCTACCTCTATTCTTTTTTAATTACACGTTATCCTAATGATTAGCGAATAAAGTTAAGCATCAAAGTAACAAATGACTCAACTTGAGGGAGTTGTAACATGCTACTGTCATAACTCATAAATGTTGAGCGAATAAGTGGTTGATTGTCGATGTTTACCTTTTCAAATTCAAACATATTTTTATCTATATTTTTCATCATGATTTCCGGAAGAATCGTAACCCCTACACCACTTACTAACATTTCTTTGCATGTAGCAACTTGATCCACTGTTATCGTTGCATGATAGTCTTGTCCAAGATTCTCATTATACCATTCTTTAATTTGATTAATATAGATAGGATCAGCTTGAAACTCTATGAAAGGTAATTTAGAAACCTCGCTCTTTCTTTCTTTTGGGTAGATAAAATAATGATCATCGTCAAAGAGGTGTGTATTAGTCAAGTTCATTACTTTATTTCCTCGAGTTATCATCACATGATAGTCTCTGTGATTTGCTTTAATTTGTTCTGTAGAACCTACTTGAACTTGTATCTCAACATTTGGAAATTGTGAATTATATAAACTTAATACTTCTGGTAATAACGTTTGACCAATCAATGATGAGCAACCAATTGAAATGGTACCATTCACTTCTCCAATATGTGCTTGCATTTTATCAAAAAATACACGCTCTCGTTTTAACATGTCACGAGCGTGCTCAATAATCATAGCACCCTCAGTGGTAGTGATTAATTGTTTCTTTGTACGGATAAATATGTCTACACCAAATGAATGCTCTATTGCTTTAAGTCGTTGTGTTACAGCTGGTTGAGAAATATATAATATTTCTGCTGCTTTACGTAACGTCTTGGTTTCATCTAATGTAATTAATAATCGATAGTCTTCTATTTTCATAGCTTCCCCCTACTAATGTTTATTCATGAACATGGCTATGAGCAACAAAAAAGTTTAAGACCGAAACGAAAACTATATAAACAATGCTTCACATTTACTTATCGTTCCGCTTCGCTCCTAATATTAAAGGCTTAAAGTTCCATTATTTCCCTTTATTTACATGTGGCTTATGATGTTGAATATGTTTTTTATACGTCTTATTATAATTTGGCTTTTTCAACTTACCAACCATCTTGTTATAGCAATACATAATTCGATTATTAACATCATCAAAATTTTCATTGATTTCAATCATTACTTGATGCGCAATCATATAAGCTTCATGATATTGTTTTTTAGTGATTTGTTCATTTTTTAATGCTAATTTCAAATCATTTTCATCAACGAGCTCATATTCTCCAGTTGATGGTAACACAAGCACATCCAAGAATAAATCGAGTGTTCTAGCATTGCCCTTTTGAGTAATATTCTTAATATTGATATCGAAGTAATACTCCAATGGATTTCCTTTATCATCAAACATTGCAGTAATACTATATCGTTTCTTTTCCGGCAAAATCTGCAACCATTGATAATTGTCATCAGCAACAATTATATTCTGGCCTACTACCGTCACCTCTAAAGGTTCACGAACCTTCTTCATCGTGACCAAGCCAATAATACCCTTAAATCTATTATTATTTACCTTAACTTCTATGTAATCACGTTCTAATAGGCGACGCCAGTGACGTTTATCTATATATTTAATTTTCATAAAGCCACCAACTCCTTGTCATTATTATATTAAACTAACTAATTGATGTCATCTTTGGTCGTTTTTAATTGAATTACGCACATAAACATATAAAAATTTTCAATTTTATTTTACTACAACTAATTAATTTTTAGGGAAAATTGACAAAAATACTCGTATTTGTTAGTTTATGTTTATATTATCTGAAAATTCTAAATAAATTGATGAAGGAGGAACTGCTATTGACTTACAGACCTTTTAAAGCAGACCATGTTGGAAGTTTGTTACGACCTCAAAGATTAAAGGACGCTCGCGCTAAATATAATCAAAATGAAATCAGTGGTGCAGAGCTAAAACAAATAGAAGATGAGGAAATCGACCGTATTATAGAGAAGCAATTAGAAATAGGTTTACATAGTATTACTGATGGTGAATTTCGAAGAAGTTGGTGGCACTTTGATTTCTTAGAAAATCTAGATGGTGTCGAAGGTTACACTCCTGATCACGGGCTAGAATTTGAAGGACTAGAAACGCGTGCCCATAATGTAAGAGTAGTTGATAAAGTTAGATATAATCCTAATCACCCCCATTTTGACCATTTCAAGTTCTTATATGACAGAGTTAATGGACGCGCTACCGCAAAAGTATCAATTCCGAGTCCAAACCAATTATTCCACCCTAACATATTGAATGAAGATATTTATCCAAATATTGAAGACTTTGCTCATGATATTTCTGAAGCTTATCGCCAATCATTGCAACATTTTTATGATTTAGGTGCAAGATACATACAAATAGACGATGTATATTGGGCTGGTCTGACTGACGGTACACATAAAGTTCGAGGACGTCAACGTACAGATGAAGAAAAAGTTCAAGCTCGTGAATTAGCATATAAGGTAGTAAATGATGCTGTCGAAGGTCTTCCAAAGGATTTAATTTTAACTACACACATTTGTCGTGGTAACTATCAATCAACATGGGCAATTTCAGGTGGTTACGAAGCGATTGCTCCGTATTTATTTAAAGAGCACCTGCATGGATTTTTCTTAGAATATGATGATGAGCGTTCTGGCGACTTTGAGCCTTTACGCTATTTTGATAAGGAGGCTTATGCCGTACTAGGTTTAATTACTTCTAAGACACCCGAACTTGAAGATAAAGAATTAATTAAACAACGTATTAAAGAGGCACAACAATACATCTCTCTAGATCAAATATGTTTGAGTCCTCAATGTGGATTCGCTTCAACTGAAGAAGGTAATCAGCTCACAGAAGAAGAACAATGGACTAAATTAAAATATGTTGTAGAGCTATCTAATGAGTTATTAGGCAGCGCTAATTAACACCTTATTGAATTCTAAAAAGAGCCTGAGCATAATTCAATGACTCAGGCTATAAATATATATTGGCAGAAGTTGACCGATTTAAAAATGCGCTTTTAACAAGCTTTTTTTAATTCTAATCAACCTTGCCTGGTGGGCGAGGCCTCAACAAAGAGAATTTTTTAAAGAAATTCTACAGGCTAAGCAAGCTGGGGTT